>CAMBVX010000147.1 GCA_945871085.1 Opitutus sp. GAS368
CGAACTGTCGCCGGCGCAGCAGAAAGCCGTGCGCCTCTTCGAGCTGGATCGCTGGTTGCCATCACTTTCTTCAACTATGAACTAGCCTTCACCCCCTGAGAGGAGAATCGTCCCTGAAAGTGGAGACAAATCCGGAAAGTCGGGCTAGCCGTAACCCCACACGACTCGGCTCACGGCCCCGGCGCGAAGCCATCCTCGGTGGTAGGACTCGATTGCACGTGGTAGGCACCCGTGCGCGTCGTGCCGGCGCGGGTGTTGTAGAGTTCGATCACGCGCGTGAGTTCGAACAAGTTGATCGTCCAATCCTCGTTCGAGTCGGCATGGTACGGGGCGATCGGCAGCAGCGCCAACGGATCAGGTTGCGCGAGCAGTTGGGCGCAGCCGGCATCCCTTCGAGGCGCGCCACGCCCAGCACCGCCACTTTCAGGGCGCCCGAGAGTGTCGCCGGTATGGTCAGCACGTAGCGGAACACCACCGGGCTGTTCGGCATCGTCGTCCACGACCATTCCAGCAAGCCCGTCGTGCCCGCCGCCGGCCGCGGGTGCGCGGTGGGTGCCGTATCCGAAAATAAACTAACGCCGCTCGGCAACAGCACCGGCCAACCCAACGCCGCCGGGACGCCGGTGTAGTTCAACGTGTTTGTGACCGTAACGGTGCCACCCGCCACGTCGCCCGTAGCCGTAGTGACCTACGCGGCGGATACCCCGGGGCGGAACGACGAACAGGATCACCTCATCGGAGGTGAGGCTGCCCGCACCATTCGCAACCGTCACCTTGTAGGTGCCGGCGTCGGTCGCTTGCACACCCACAAGCGAGATTGTCGCCATCGTCGCGCCGGCGATCGGCGTCGTTTTTTTTCGCCATTGTTCGCTCGGCGAGGGATTGCCCGCAGCCACGATCGAAAACGTGACGCTCGCGCCCCCCCCGCTACACTCTGGCTCTGCGGCTGCGTTTTGATCGCCGGTGCCGCCAAGGGATCGCCCCGACCGTCGCCGTCGTTGTCGAAGGCCACCACTTCGACCGTGCCCGACGACAACACCGCGCCCTCGTTCAGGATGATCGACTGCACCGTCACCAGCGGACTGCTCGTGCCGCTACACGTCGCCGCGAGCAAAAATATAGATTTTCTTTCCGAACTCGCGCCATGACCACGGGCGTGGTTCCGCCCGGCACACCATACTCGGCCGCCTCACCGCGGAAACAACCGGTCCAGCGCGCCGAAATTCTTGATCGGCGCAACTTTCTATTCGCTCACGCCGGCCGAAAGAATCAGTTTCGCCACCCGCGCCGCTCAGCGCCACGCCAACACGTAGCGGTCGCGCCCAGTCAAATCCTGCCGCGATTCAGCCCGATTAAATCCAGCGATCATCGCGAGCCGCAACACCTCGGGATGCTGGGCAATCCCCGTCTCCAACCCCAGCAGGCCGCCCGCGTTCAGATACGCTGGAGCACGCGTGACGATCTCGCGTAGATCCGCCAGTCCGCCTTCGACCGCCGTCAGCGCCGTGCCCGGTTCATACCCGCGCACTTCGGGCTCCGTCGCGGCGGTCTCCTCGGCACTGAGGTAGGGCGGGTTGGCCACGATTACGTCAAATCGCGCGTCCACGAGAAGACCGGCAAACCAATTTGCCCGTGCAAACACCACCCGGTCCACCAGACCCGTCGTAAGCGCATTCTCCCGCGCCAGTGCGAGCGCATCCTCACTGCAATCGACGGCGGTAACGCTCCCCGTCGGCATTCCTTTCGCCATCGCCAACGCAATCGCCCCACTGCCCGTGCCCAAGTCCAAAACAGTCGTCGCGGCACTCGCCCGGTCTGCGCTGGCCGCCAGCACCATCTCCACCAGCAATTCCGTTTCAGGCCGCGGAATCAGCGCGCGACGGTCGACTTTTAGTTTCAACCCGTAAAATTCGGTCTCACCCAAGATATATTGCAAGGGCTCGCGCTGACTGCGGCGGCGCACCAACGGGCGAATCTTCTCCAGCTCGGGCTCACCGAGCACCCGCTCAAATTGCAGGTAGAGCGCCATCCGCTTCAGCGCCAAAGCGTGCCCGATCAGCAGTTCGGCGTTGAGCCGCGCTGACTCCACTCCCTTCCCCGCGAGGAAGTCCGTCGTCTTCTTGATGATTTCGAGGATGGTCGGCATCTCAGTCCTCGTCGTTGGCGACGGCGCGGGCCGGCAGGTAAACTTGCCCGGTGAGGGCCGCGAGTTTTTCGTCGTAATCGGCCTTCTGCAGCGCGGCAATGATCGTTTCGAACTGGCCCTCCATCACCTGGGGCAGCGTGTAAAGCGTGAGGCCGATGCGATGGTCCGTCACCCGGTTTTGCAGGAAGTGATACGTGCGGATGCGCTCGCTGCGGTCCCCCGATCCGATCTGACTGCGCCGCGCCGCCGCGTATTTTGATCGCTCGTCATCCTCTCGCCGCTTCAGCAGGCGAGAACGCAGCACCGTCATCGCCTTGGCTTTGTTCTTCAACTGCGAGCGTTCGTCCGCACACGTCACGATCAGCCCCGTGGGCTTGTGCAAGATCTGCACCGCAGAATCCGTGGTGTTCACCCCTTGCCCCCCTGGCCCACTCGCGCGCGCCACCGTAATTTCCAGCTCTTGCGGATCGATTATCACGTCGACTTCCTCCGCCTCCGGCAACACCGCCACCGTCACCGTCGAGGTGTGGATGCGCCCGCTCGCCTCCGTGACCGGCACCCGTTTCACCCGCTGCACCCCGCTCTCAAACTTGAGCTGCTTGTAAACTTCGCTGCCGGTGATCAAAAAAATCACTTCCTTGAAGCCTCCGCGCTCGGAATAACTGCTGCTCATCGATTGGATTTTCCAGCCCCGCGCATCCGCATATTTCGCGTAGGCACGGTAGAGTTCTGCCGCGAAGAGCGTCGCTTCATCGCCCCCCGTGCCCGCTCGAATCTCCATGACCGTGTTGCGTGAATCCGTGGGCTCGGGCGGGATCATCGCCAGCAGCACCGTCTGCCGGAGGGCATCCCGGCGACGCTGCAGGTCGGGGAGTTCCGCGAGGGCCAACTCGCGCAGATCCGGCTCCGTCACCGGGTCCTTCCCCAACGCCGCCGCCTCCTCGATCTCCCGCTCCACTCGCGCATGTTGCTCATGGTGCCCAATTAACTCGGTGAGCTTTTGATGCTCCCGGGTTACCTCGGCCGCGCGCCGCGGGTTGCCGTAAAAAGCCGCCGCCGCCATGTGTGCGGCGAGTTCGTCGACGCGGCGTTGAAACGGTGCAATGGCAGGAAGTTCGTCCATGAATACAGTGAGAGAAGAGCGGGCATTTGCGAATTGCGCGGGCCGACCGTTGCGGCTCCACTCGCGAACTTCGACCCGCCGGGCACTGTTGCCTAGCGGAGCTGATCAGCCATGGCCACGACACTTTTCACACAGAACACCATCGCCTGCATCTGGGATTTCGACAAGACCTTAATCCCGGAATACATGCAGTCGCCGCTTTTCCGGCGCTACGGCATCGATGAAGCCAACTTCTGGGCCGAGACTAACGGCCTCATCGAGCAATACCGCCGCCGCGGTTACCACCTCGCCGGCGAGCTCGGCTACCTCAATCACCTGCTCACCTACACCCTCGCCGGCCCGCTCGCCGGCTTGAACAACAAGATCCTCTTCGATTGCGGGGCTGACATTAAGTTTTACCCCGGGCTACCCGAATTCTTTGACCGCGCCAAAGCGTTCGTCCACGAAAAGCCCGAATATCAAAAACACGAAATTTCCCTCGAACACTACGTCGTCAGCACCGGTATTGCACAGATGGTCCGCGGCAGTGCCATCGCCAAACACATTGACGGCGTCTGGGCCTGTGAGTTCATCGAGAACCCTCTGCAGCCAGGTTTCCTCAAACAAAATGAAATGGCCTTCGAGGCCGCGGCCGAAATCGCGCAGATCGGTATGGTCATCGACAACACCGGCAAGACCCGCGCCATTTTCGAGATCAACAAGGGCACCAACAAAAACCCCGCGATCGACGTCAATTCCAAAATGCAATCCGAGGACCGCCGGATCCCGCTGCAAAACATGATCTACATCGCCGACGGCCCGAGCGACGTGCCGAGCTTTTCCGTCGTCAAAGGCGGCGGCGGCCGCGCCTATGCAGTCTACAATCCCGAAAAGCCGGAAGAGTTCGCTCAAAATGATCGCCTGCTTCAATCGGGCCGGATCCACGGCTACGGACCCGCCGACTACCGGGAAACGAGCAGTACATCGCAATGGCTGCGCATGCATCTCCACCAAATCTGCGACCGTATCGTGACCGACCGGGAAGCCGCCGTCGCCCTAAAGGCTACCCGTCCACCCCGCCACCTGACCGCAACGCCCGAGGAACAAGCAGCTAAACTTGCCGCCAAGGGCCCCAAGCAGGCGTCGTTTTTGGAGTAGCGATCCGTCCAAGCCTGCTTGCAAGCGATTTACCGGGAGCGCGATCGCCCCCGGTCGGCCTGCAAATTGCGACCGAGGGCGGTCGCGCTCCCATTGCGTGCGAGCCTGCCTCCTACCTTTCGGCAGATCAGTCTAATCGTAGGAGCTACATGGCATGGGTCAGAGATTCCCCTGGAGGTACCGCGCATCCCACGTTTGGCGCTTCCTCCTCGGACAGCCCGCTCATTTCGCCGTAGCCAGACACAAAAAAGCCCCGGCTTTTCAGCCGGGGCTCGTAAAATCACAACTACTTATGGCCGGATCACCGTGGGCCTGACGGACTCACGTTGATGTCAGGATTAATTGGCGTGATCGGGGTCACGACAACCGGAGGAGCGACTACGACCACAACCGGTGGGGCAACGGGCGGCGCAACAACCACCGGTGCAACAGGCGCAGTCACCACTGGCACCGTAACCACCACCGGAGCAACCACCGGTGCCACAACTGCAGCCACCGGTGCTGCTGCGACGGCGGCCACAGTGTTAACACCCGTTGTAGCCCCCGAAGCTGCCGAAGCCGCGACGCTTGTAGTCGTTACCGTGGTTGAACCGGCATTCACCGCTCCTTGTGCGGCACCTGTGGTCGCTCCGGCTGCGGCGCCTGCAGCAATTGCGCTAGCTGCCGCTGGAGCAACAGTTGCGGTTCCTTTGGAGGCACCCGAGGCCGACGCGGAGGCAGTCGCCGAGGCAGTCGCTGTTGCGGAAGAGGCTGCTGCGGCGGCACCTGCGGCCGCTGCTTGGGTAGCATTTTGGCCGGAAGCAACCGCGGCCGCGTTCGCCGCGTTACCGGCTGCTTGCGCGCCACCTTGAGTCGCACCTTGGGCGGCGCTTTGAGCCACTTGAGTGGCAACCGCCACGGCCGCGGCCGATGCAGCAGCCTGCGCCTGCGTCGATCCAGCTGTCATACCTGCCGTCGCAGCCGTAACCGCCGCTTGCGTGGCACCAGCCGTAGAGCCTGTGGCTGCGCCTTGGGCGGCGGCCGCTGCGGTATTACTCACAGCTGCGGCGGCAGCTGTCGACGCGGCTGCCGCGGCCGCGGCAGGAGTCTGCCCCGCAGTGATGGCATCGGCGCTGGCTTTCGCACCGGCACCTTGGGCAGCCCCTGCAACCGCGGCTTGGGCGACAGTTTGAGCAATCGCGGCTGCGGCGGCCGGAGTCGCCGCAGTCGAAGCGGCACCTTGAGCGGCCGCAGAGGCTACGTTGCCAGCAAGCGTCGCGACGGCTGCGCTAGATTGACCGGCGGCAGCCGCTGACGCGACGGCCGACTGCACGATTGAAGCGGCTTGTTGAGGGGCGGCTGCAGCAGCGCTCGCCGCGACTTGGTTCACCGAAGCCGGGGCCGCGGTGACGACGGTCGTCATCGTCGTGGACATCAGCCCGGCAGATACGTCAATCGCGGCCTGCTGAGCCACTGTAGGAGTTGCGCCGGCTGGAACAGCTGCTGCCGCAGCTTGGGCCACAACTGCAACCGCAGAAACGGCTGCGGTTGCCACCGCAGTCACATCCACTCCGAGGGTCGCGGCCGCCGCAGCCAGCGAAACCGCTGGGGTTGGTGCGCCACCACCGGATCCGCCCGAAGCAGTCCCAGCTACGACCGTAACGGAGGCCTGAACCACACCGTTCACAGGGGGTGGCGTAATGGCTACCGACCCAGAAAGCGTCATCGTGACCGTAAACGGAATTCCGTTGACCGTGACCACAGAGGTCGAAAAAACGGTTCCTCTGGCTGCCGCGACCCCCTTCGGGGTGCGTACGCCATATTTGACTTTGGCCTTCGGATCGATCTGCGAGATAATATTCCCCTGTTGCAGATCGAGCACCGCATCGAGATCGAGCGACGCGTTAGACGCTTCAACCTTTATTTTCGAATTGGCCTTCATCGTCGCAACGACTCCAGGGGTAGCTTCGACGTAAAGTTCGACGCCTGCCTTGGTTTCAATTGTGGAGTTTTCAGGAACTGACATTCCCTCTGTGGCCGCAACCTGCGAGCCGTTGGGCAAAGTGACCGTGGCGGCACCACTGCCTACCAACTTAACAATTTTGGCGTCGCGGGCGGCGGCGCTCGCAGCGAATAATGAGACCGCGAGCAAACCCGCGGAGATGGACGACAGCAGTTGTTTGAAGTGCCTCATGGTAGTAATTTATTAATGACTCGTTGAAATTGCGAAAGGGGACTAAGCGACGATGGATTGCAATATCAGCACCCAAGAATCGAATGCAATCCCCAAAACGGCTCGACCGAGGTTTTTTGGTCCACTCCGTTCCGGCGGGGCACACGGAATTTGCCGGCAACGACCAGCCGCTGGAGTGGCACCGACGGCCGACCGCCAACGTAAGTGTATTTCGCGCTTTCGGCAGCGACCCCATGAACAGCTCACTTACCTCTTCACCCAACTCCACAGGCACGCAGGTCGGTGGCTACCGACGCCAGGACGCGACCGCCGCACAGCAGTACGAAACCCTATTTTTCCTTCGCCACGTGCACGCCATCCCAATCGGCCGCCGGCGGGTGTTCCTGAAAGTGCCGAACCTTGTCCCGAAAAACCAGCGACGGGTTGCTGCTCACGCCGGGAGTTTTACCCGGAACATTGGGTTCGATCAATTCGCTCCGGGCAAAGCACGCCAGCGCACCTTCCCAATCCTGCGCATAATACTTCGTCATACCCTCGGCAAAAATCGCGAGGCACTCGTAGGTCTGCGGCGTCAGATTTTCTTTCAGACCCACAATCTCATAGAATGGCACCGGCTTCGACCGACCCATCACGATCACTTTCCCGAGCGAGCGAAACACCACCCGGTCCCCCCCGTGCTGTTCGCACGCCACCTTCGTCGCCTCGGAACACATCGTATAGACGCCCCAAGCCTTGGCCCCACTCTCCATGCGGGCCGCCAAGTTCACGTTATCCCCCATCATGGTGTAATTAAAACGCGTGCGGCTGCCCATGTTGCCAATAATACATTGGCCGCTGTTGAGCCCGATACGCGATTGCATGCGCCAAACGATTTGCGGCCACTTGTCGCCCTCGCTCTCCCATTTCACGCGCAGTTCCAATAAATTTTTCTGCACCCGTTGACTCGCGACACAGGCGCGGAAGGCATGATCCGGCAGCGGAATCGGCGCGCCAAACATCGCGACCACCGCGTCGCCAATATACTTGTCCAGCGTGCCGCCCTCTTCCTGTACGATATCGGTGCACGCGGTCAGGTATTCGTTCATTAGCTCCACCAATTTGGCCGGCTCAAGTTTTTCGGAAAACCCGGAGAAACCCTGGATGTCGCTAAAATACGCAGTAATTTCGTCCTCGTGTCCGCCGAGTTGCGGCGACTCGCCCGACGCCACCATCCGGCTCACCAGCGCCGGCGACACATACGTGCCAAACATGCCCTTGATCTGTTCCTTCGCGCGCTGCTCGGCGATCAACCGCCGGGCGATCATAAAAACTTGCAGCGAGAAAAAACCCACGAGCGGCCAGACGAGCGGCAGCCAGAGACTGCCCTTCACCCACAAGATCGCGCCGAGGGCGAGATAGAGGACCGGCACGCCGAGCGCGAATGCCCCCTGGGCGACCAGCTTGCGCTGCGAAAACACCCGGAGTCCGCCCGCGCCGAGCACCAAGGCCCCTAACCAGATCGGCCACCATTTCAGGGCGCGCGCGTAGTCTTCCCGCAGCACGTTGTCGATCACGTTGGCATGCACGAGCACCAGCGGCGTGTTCGGCGCGAACGGCGTCGGCCCCATGTCCGATAGGCCGTCCGCCATTTGCCCGACGAGAATGATCCGGCCCGTCGTGGGCGGCACTTTAACCTCCTTTTTCTCAACAAAGATTTTCCGGAGCGAGCTCGCGAGCTGACTGTAGCCCTCGGTGTGAAACCCATCAGACGCGTAGCGATAATTCACGAACAAAGCACCCGTTTCATCAATCGGAATTGTCCGTTTCGCAAACGCATTGGTGATCGTGACGGATTCTCCGATACGCACCGAGATCTCCTCGGGTTTGACCTGCCAATGCTGCATCAAGGTCTGCATCGACAGCGTCGGATAAACCTCCCCGCCGATGCTCACCATGAGCGGAACCCAGCGGCGCACGCCATCCGGTCCCGGCGGTGTATCGACAAAACCCGACTTGGCTGCCACAGCGAGTTCCCCCGCCGACAGCAACATGCCTGGGGTCGTCAACAGTCGCGACCGGTCGCCCGTAACATTCTTCAGCGGGGCCAAACTGGACGCTTTCACGATCGGGTCATCGGGCATCAGTCCTTCATCTTTTTCCGCCCGCATCGCACCAAACACCACATTCGCCTTGCTCGCCTTCAAGCCGCGCAAGAAACGCTCGTCCTCTTCCGTTTCCTGCGAAGGCTCGGTGAACAGAATATCCCACGTGATCACCGACGGCCTCGTCAACCCCACCAACGAAAGAAACAGCCCATGGACGCTCCTCGGCCACGGCCACCGTTTGTAGTCCTGCAAACTCTGCTCGTCAATTCCGACAACAAGTTGTTGTTCGTCGGCCATCGGCGGCTGCCAGCGCACCCGCAACTTCGTGCGCAGATCGAGCGTGATGTTTTCGACGTTCTGCATCCATCCGCTCAAACCGAGCAGTAACGCCAACGTCATCGCGACGAGGGCGGGGAAGAAGTGCTGTTTAAGGAAAACAAAAATAGTTTTCATTCGGGTGAGCCGACGGTGCGGATTTCACCCGACGCAACCAAGCCCAAACTCATCGCGAGTTTCTTTTCGACTCTACCCACCCGACCGCGCGCCGTCCCCACCGCGACTACGGTCGCCGCCGCGCCGCCCGATCCAGTTCCTCCGCCAGATTGACTGCCCGCTGCGCATAGTCATGCGCCACCGCCGGCGAGCGCCCACTCACCGCAGCTTCGAACCCGCCATTCCACGCCAAGGCGATCCGATAGGGCGTCGGCGTCAGCCCGGCGCGCTCAAACCCCCGCCGCAGCCACTCGTAATGCGCCACCGCCACGCGGTCAGACTCGAGGCGCTCCAGCGCGCGGGAAAACGGCACCGAGGTATACCTCCGCCACGTGGAGGCACGAAACTGATACGCCCCAAATTCCCCATTCGCACCCGGCCGCGTCAGATTGCGCGGATTCTCGAGTTGATGGATCGCCTCCAAGGTGGCCCAGCGCCCCGCCGCCTGAGCCGTCGGCAGCACCAGCAGCGCCAACAGCATCCCGACCAGGCCAATACGGCCAAAACAGATGGGTTTGAGAGTGGTTTTCACGGAGTGCACTGACTCGGAAATCGGACCGACGTCAGTGGAACTGGAGTCTTTTTCCGGAAAAATTCCCGGAACCATCCCGTCCTGCAAAACGCACGGAACCCGCCGATCCGCACCGACAGCATCGCAGCGCCCCCCCGCGTCAAGTTCGCTCCACCAACCGCCGCAGTGATCCAGACTTTGCCCGCAACCGTAGCCGCGAGCGCCCGCGAGTGGACGAACCACCACACGCTGGCGCTCGCGGCTCCCATCCGAGTCCAAATTTCAAGGCCCGTTTGGACTACGCCCAGTCACGCAAGTGCCCCGCGTCACCTTCTCTCAATCGCTTTACAGCCATGGCTTGAGAGCCTCTAGCTTCGCATCGCTCACGACCACATAACGATTCTTCGCGTCGGCCCAGGTCGCCGCCACGTGCCCGCCCTTCTGCCCATCGAGAAACCGCGGTCCGCGCTCTGCTCCCGCCGCATCCACTCCTTCGCGACGCGCTACGAAGACATGGAATTCCTTCCCGCCCCGCTCGAAACACATTAGCGATACGTCCTGCCCCTTGAAGGTCAGCGTGCGGCATCCGAGCGCGCGCAGCTCCGCAAATTTCGCGGGCAAGGCCTCCGGCAGCGGCCCCCGCTGCTCACCCAGCCAAACCTTGAGCGACGCCACATCCACTCCGCGCTTTTGCAGCATGAACCCTTTGTCGACGAAGTTGACCGCAAACTCCTCGAACGCTTCGCCGCGCACCGGAGTCATCCGCCACGCCGCGAGACTCACCAGCACCGCCACGGCTGCGACCGCGGCGAGCCACCCCGGCTGCGCCCACCAGGCGCGCCGCTGCGTTGGCCGGACCTTCGGACCGGCGCGCTCACCGCCGACTTCACGCGCCGCGCCACCACTGACGCGCGCCCCGGTCAAAATCGCCTCCCGCAGCCCCACCGGCGGGACCACGGCCCGCAGCTTCCACGCCACCGCCGCATCGTGCGCCCGCTCGCGCGCGAACCACGCGCCCAGCGCCGGATCGCTCTTCGCCTGCGCCAACGCCGTCGCCATCGCCGGATCGCCCGCATCGCGCCCCCCCGGGCGATACGCGCTCAGAATAAATTTTGCTTCGTTGTTGTTCATGCTGGTTTCCTCCGCGCCGCCTCGTTGAACGACACCACTTTCGATTTCCCTTCCGCCTCTTCCCGCTGCAGCGCCGCCCGCAGCTGCGTTTTTCCCCGCGAGAGCCGCGACATCACCGTGCCGATCGGCACTTCGAGCGCGTCGGCGATTTCCAAATACGAAAAATCTTCCAAATAAAATAACGTGAGCGGCGCCCGAAACGTTTCGTCCACCGACTGGAGTGCCACGACCACCGTCGCCGCATCCATCTTCGCCACCCGATCCACTTCCGCCGCCGCGATCTCCTGCTCGCCCGGCGGCAAATCCTCGATCGACGTCGCCCGCGCGTCCCGTCGCCGCCCGCGCAAAAATTCCCGATACAGCGTGGTGAACAACCACGACTTCGCCTTCGTCTCCTCGCGCAACGCGTCGCCCTTCGTCGCCCAAATATAAAAAGTCTGCTGCACCAGATCGCACGCATCCGCCTCCCGCCGCGCAAGGCTGAGCGCGAACCGGTAGAGCGACGTGTAATGCTCGTCCACCAATTGCGTGAATACTGGGTTGCTCATGTTCAGCGAATCAGAGTTGCCTCGCCCTCCGCTTATTCCCGGAATTTTTTCGCACCGCAACCATGCTTCGCTTCCACCTCCCACCCAACCTCGCCTCCGCCGCCCCGCGCGACGCCATCGCGATCAAGGTGGACCTCGATCTCTCTGCCGGAGCCCCGCCCGCCGAACTCATCCCCGCCCTCGTCCTGCTGCAACGCTGGTCCGGCGCGCAAACCCCGCCCAAAATCATCCAGCTCAACCGCGCCCGCCTCCGCGATCTCCTCGCCGCACTCAAGGGCCAACCCGCTTTTTTCTGGGTCAATAGTCCGTCCACTCCCATCGCTTGGAACGACGACGCCCTCTCCGGCGTCTCGATCTTCCTCGCCCCGCCCGCCTCCCTCGCCCGCCCCACCCCGTCCGCCACGCCGCGCGTCGTCCAGCGCCCGCCCGGCACCCAGCTCGGCATCGACGGCAGCGAACACTTTCTCGCCGTCACCCTCCCCTCCCGCGAAAATCCTTCCTACCACACCCTCCTCACCCTCCTCAAAGAAAACGGCTTCGCCCTCGAACCCTCCAACCGCACTTGGTGGCTCCGCGATCGCCACAAAACGCTCAACTTCCTCTCCGCCCACCTCGGCCGCCTGCGCGACACCTTCCTCGCCGACTTCACCCCCAACTTCGAAAAAAACACCGCCCACCTCCGCGTCGCCGAAATCGCCGCCGACATCGCCGAGACCGGCGATAGTTTCGCCGTCACCCTCGCCCTCCGCGCCGGCTCCGCCGACGAATCTACGCTCCGCACCGCCGTCGCCACCAACCGCAGTTACCTCGAAGCCGACGGCAAGGTCTTCCTCTTCGATAAAGCAAAACTCCAGAAACTCGCCACCGCCCAACGCGCCCTCTCCGGCGATCCCACCGCCGCCGTCGCCCCCCGCCGCACCCAACGCGTCAGCTCCGCTCGCATCGCCGAGGCCCAGGACATCCTCGAAGAACTCTCTCCCGGCTTCCAATCGCCCGAGTCATGGCGCACCCGCAGCAGCGCGTTGAAAAATCTTTCGGCCCTCGCCCCGGCGCCCGTCGCGCCCGCCCTCGACGCCCTCTTCCGTCCCTACCAACGCCTCGGCGCCGCCTGGCTCTGGCACCTCCACCGCCACCAACTCGGCGGCATCCTCGCCGACGAAATGGGCCTCGGCAAAACCATGCAGGCGCTCGCACTGCTCAGCGCCGTGCAGGGACAGGTAAGCACTGAGAGTTCAGCATTGAGAGACCCGAGCCGGCCCCAATTCCAGCTTCGCCGCACTCCGACCCTCAACGCTCAACCCTCCACTCTCAACCCGCCGCGCAGCGGCGTCAGCCTCGTCATCTGTCCCGCCTCCCTGCTCGAAAATTGGCGCCGCGAATCCGCTCGCTTCACTCCGCAGCTCCGCCCCTTCGTCCACCATTCCTCCAATCGCCTCGAATCTGCCGCCGATTTCGCCGCGCACGATCTCATCATCACGAGCTACGGCACCCTCGCCCGCGATCAAGATCTCTTCACCTCCGTGGAGTTCGCCTGCGTCATCGCCGACGAAGCCCAACACATAAAAAATCGCCGCTCACAAAACGCCGCCGCCCTCCGCGCCCTCCGGTCCCGCGCGCGTTTTCTTCTCACCGGCACTCCCCTCGAAAACTCCCTCGACGATCTCCGCTCCCTCTTCGAATTCCTCCTCCCCGGCTACCTCACCCGCGTGCCCGCCGGCCTCCGCGGCGACGAACGCGCCTGGTTCGACGACCGCCTCCGCGCCCAGACCGCGCCCTACATTCTCCGCCGCACCAAACGCGCCGTCGCCCCCGAGCTCCCCGAAAAACTTGAGCACATCATCTGGTGCGAGATGACTCCGGCACAGGCCAAACTTTACCGCGACACGCAGGAAAAATCCGAACGCGAACTCTTCGACCTCGAAGCCGGCGGTGCCAGCGAAACGAAACTCCAGTTCGCCGCCCTCACCCAACTCCTCCGCCTCCGCCAAATCTGCTGCGACCCCCGTCTCGTCAGTGGCCCGGGCCTTCCAACCCGTGATTCCGAATCCGCCGACGCGCAACGCTCAACCCTCAGCTCTCAACTTTCCGCCTCCTACAACGACTCCGCGAAACTCGACTCCTTCCGCGAAATCCTCGCCGAAGCCCTCGACGACGGCCACCGCCTCCTCGTCTTCTCCCAGTTCACCTCGCTTCTCGCCCTCCTCCGCGCCGACCTCGACGAACAGGGCATCGCCTACTGCTACCTCGACGGTTCGATGAGCACCAACGCCCGCCAAGCCCAAGTCGACCGTTTCCAAGCTTCGTCCGCTTCCTCGACGACCGCCGCCGTCCCCGTCTTCCTCCTCTCCCTCAAAGCCGGCGGCACCGGCCTCAATCTCACTGCCGCCGACACCGTCGTGCACTTCGACCCGTGGTGGAATCCCGCCGCCGAAGCGCAAGCCACCGACCGTGCCCACCGCATCGGCCAAACCCGCGTCGTCACGAGCTACAAACTCGTCGCGTCCGGCACCGTCGAAGAAAAAGTCCTCGCCCTCCAAGACGAAAAACGCGCCCTCCTCGCCAACGTTTTCGAAGCCAGCGACGCCGCCGCCGCCAAACTCTCCCTCGCCGACCTCAAGTCCCTCCTGAAATAAAACGGAGCGGCGATTTCCCCCACCGCCGTCAATCGCTAGCGCACTCGGCTCACGGTAGAAACTCCACAAACTTCCAGTTCCGGTTATCGATCGCGTTGGGCACGTAGCGCAGTTTCGGATTCACCGCGAAGACCCGCGTGTAGAAATAAATCGGAATGATGGGCAACTCGTCCGCCAGTATCGCTTCCATCTGCTGGTAGCTCGCCAAGCGCTCCGTTTCACTGCCCGCGGCCAGTGACGTCCGCACGAGCGCATCATAGGTCGCGTTACTCCAGCCGGTGTCGTTGTTGCCCCCGCCCGTGACCCACATGTCCATAAACGTGTTCGGGTCCGTATAGTCGGCGATCCACCCAGCCCGGCAGAGATCGTAGTTCAAGGTATCCTGGGAATCCAAATACACCTTCCACTCCTGGTTCGCCAACCCAATCTCCACCCCGAGGCGTGTGCGCCACATTTGCTGAATCGCCTCCGCGATCGCGCGGTGGTTCTCCGAAGTGTTGTAAAGGATATCCACCTTCGGGAAGCCCCGCCCGCCAGGAAAACCCGCCTCGGCCAGCAAACGTTTCGCTTCGGCGAGATCACCGTCGATCCGCGCTTGCGAGGTAAACATCGGCGAGGGCGGACAAAAATTATAGGCCGGCTGCTGGCCGCCCCGCGTCACATTACGCACGAGCGATTCCCGGTCGATGGCCAACGCTAGCGCGCGGCGGACCCGTTTGTCGTTGAGCGGCGCCTTCGTCACATTCACCCGGTAGAAATAAACGCCAAAGTAAGGGTCCTGCCGGTAGCTGGCCGCATAGTCGCGTTTGTAGGTATCGATCTTGGTGTTCGGCAGCTCGTTGGTGCGGTCCACCTGCCCGGTGCGAAACATCCGCTCCTCCGTGTCGATGCTCTCCGTCGGCAGGAAGTTAATCGTCTCCAATTTCACCTGCTCCCGATCCCAGTAGGTTGGCGAACGCGCCACGACGATCCGCTGATTCGGCCGCCATTCCTTCAGCACAAACGGTCCGTTACCCACGAGATTTTCCGGCCGGGTCCACGCCGTGCCCTTGCGCGCTAGGCCGCCAAACTTTTCCACGGTCGGAGTATGCACCGGAAACCACGAATAATGCTTCATGGCCTCGATGAGAAACGGGGCGCGGTGCTTCAGCGTGACCCGCAGGGTGTGCGCATCGGGAGCTGCCAAGCCCACTTGGGCAAAATCCTTCAGCTCACCCTTGTTGAACGCCTCTGCGCCGACCACGTGATGGAGCTTGTAGGCGTATTCGGCG
>CAMBVX010000148.1 GCA_945871085.1 Opitutus sp. GAS368
CAGGTTGCTAATCTTTCACTCGGTCCACGCACGAAAAAAAGTCACGCACGGAAAAGGCAGTCAAAAGGAGTCGGGTTCGAATCCTTACTATTTGGCCGCGCGATCGCCGGCCGAGAGTGGTTCGACCTCGGCTTCGAGGCGGCGGCCGAGGGCGGTGCGGGTTTGCTCCAAATCGTAGGCTTGCTGGAGAGTCCGCCAGAAGCGTTCCCCGGTGCCGAAGAAGCGGCCGTGACGGAGCGCCGTGTCTGCCGTAATCGCACGGCGACCTTTCGTGATTTCAGTGGGTCGCGACGCTGGAATGCCGGTGCGTTGGCTTACTTGAGAGCAGGTCAGGTCGTGAGGCGTGATCCACTCCGCAAGTAGAATCTCCCCGGGCGTGATGTCGGAGACGACGGGCCGTTTCGTTTTTATGCGGGATAGGCTTTGAGTGAGAGATGGGGAGGCTTAATGGTAAGCGACGATTTCGACTTCGGGGGCGTCTTCACCCGCCCAGCGAAAGCAGAGGCGCCATTGATCATTGATGCGAATGCTGTGCTGTCCGCGGCGGCGGCCTTTGAGGGGCTCCAAGCGTTTGCCGGGCGAAAGGCGCATAATGTCGAGTCGGCGGAGGTATCGAGTTGGAGGAGCTTCCGGCGGTCGGTGCGTTGGATGTCGGGTGGCAAATGCCTCGAAGCGGTACCGGCGAAGAGTTTTTCGGTCTCGGTGCCGGCGAAGCTTCGAATCACGACCCGAAACGTAGGCGGTGCCGGGAGGCCGCAAGTCGAATAGTTACGCGGGGCGTAATGGTCTGAGGCCGATTGATATTCCGCGCGGAGCTCCTGGCCCACCCGGCGGCGGGACACGCTCCGCCTTCGCGGGGCTACAGCATGCGTTGCGTGGAGCGCGTCGATCGGGGTCCTCGCGCCACTGGATTTACGCCTACCGAAATCAACGCCCCAATCGGTTTGTCGCCGTCGGTGATCGGGACGGAGCGGTCGCCCTCGTAGAGGTTTCTCGTGTAGTCGCTGCCGAGGGCGGGGTGGATCGTCGCGAAAAATTCCGGAACGTTCGCGGAGTCTAGGGGTGGAAAACGGGGTCAAGGTTGCTAATCTTTCACTTGATCCATGGTCGGAAATAAAACACCGAACAACGGATCAGCCCGAGTCTGCGGCTACACGTTCCCCAGCCGCCCCGTCGAATCGCCGAAGCGCTCGAGGTCGGTCGCGCCCGCTTGGTCGGCGAGCGTGAGGAAGAGGTTGCTCATCGGCTTGCCGCCGTGCTGCACGTAACGACCGGTCTGCAGCAGCCCGCCTCCGCCGCCGGCGAGGAGCACGGGGAGATTGTCGTGGCTGTGGCGGTTGGCGTCGGCGTTGCCGCTACCGTAGACGATGCGCGTGTTGTGCAGGACCGAATTCCCGTCGATGTCGCGGGCCTCTTCGAGTTGCTGCAGGAACTTCGCAAAGCGTTCCGCATACCAGCGATCAATCTTCGAAATCTTGTCGATGCGCTCCTGATTCCCTTGGTGGTGCGAAAGATCGTGGTGCCCCTCGACCACGCCGATCTCGCTGTGCGAACGGTTGTCTCCGTCGTGCGCGAGCGCGAAGGTCGCGACGCGCGTCGTGTCCGTTTTGAAGGCGAGCGCGAGCAGGTCATACATCAGCGCAATGTGCTCGCCGTGACTCTGAGGCACACCGTTGGGCGTCGGCTGATCCGGGTCGACGTTGGGCCCAAACTGCTCCGCCTTCTGGATACGCACTTCGACGTCGCGGATTCCCGTGAGATATTGGTCGAGCTTGTCACGGTCATTGGCGTCGAGGCGGCGCTGCATAAGCCGCGTGTCCTCGTTCACAAAATCCAGGACCGAGCGGCGCGCCTGCATCCGGCGCTGCGCATTTTCTACCCGCGAGCCATGCGCCCCTCCGCCGAACATCCGCTCAAACAGCAACCGCGGATTGGACTCCGGCGCCATCGGCGTCGTCGCCGAGCGCCAAGCAAGATTGAACTGATACGCGCAGGCGTAGCCCGAATCGCAATTCCCCGAGCGACGCTCCGTCTCGCAGCTGAGTTCCAGCGACGGAAAACGCGTGAGGTGGCCGACCTTGTTCGCGATCGCCTGGTCGATGGAAATGCCCGCACGGATGTCCGTCGCACTCTTGTTGAGCCGCACGCCGGTCAGAAAAACCCCGTTGCCGCGCGCGTGGTCACCGCCGCCATCGGCACCGGCACGGGCGTTGAGATGGTCGAGTCCGCCGACCACTTGCAGGCGATTGCGCATCGCCGCGAGCGGCTCGAGTGTCGGGCTGAGCGTGAAATCCGCTCCGCTGCCCGTGGGCCACCACGTGGTGGGAATCGCGCCGTTGGGAAAATACACAAACGCCGTGCGCAATGGCGCGCCAGTGACCGTCGTGGCGAGCCCCTTCGCGGCCTCCGCAGCGAGCACCCGGCGCGGGACGAGCGAGGCCAGCGAGGGCAGCGCGATGCACGCGCCGAGGCCGCGCAAGAAATGCCGGCGATTCATCGCATGGAAGTGTTCTTGAGCGGCGGAAACGGTGGGGGCGGCGGGCTTTTTCATGCTTCAGTGGGTCGAAGGTGTGAGCCGCACTGCGGATGCAGGATCGGCAGGAATGACTTGTGTCAGAGAGGTGGCGGCGGTGCTCGCGGGACGCCGGCGCTGCTGAAATGCGGCCGACTCGATGATCCCGCGGATCATCACCGAGGGGCGCCCCTCGGCGGCCTCGAGGCTGGCGACGAGTTGGTCGAGGGTGTCGGTGTCGTAGTATTCGGTCCCGCGCCCCAGTGCGTAGGTGAGAAGTTTTCCGCTCACGCAGCGGTAGAAGTCTCCCCGGTGCGCGGTGGCGAGGATGCGTTTCAACTCCCGGATGTCGGCGAATTTTTCCCCGGTGATGAGTTGGCCGGCCGACTCGATCGGTTGATTCATCTCGGCGGTGCGCCATTGGCCCATTGCGTTGAAATTTTCCAGCGCCAGCCCCAGCGGATCCATCCGGCTGTGACACGACGCACAGAGCGGATTCGTGGCGTGGAGGGCCATGTTTTCGCGCAACGTCATCGACCGCAGTTTCTCCGGACTCGCCGCATCTTCGAGCGAGGGGATATTAGGCGGCGGCGGGGCGGCCGGCGTGCCGAGAATCGAATCAAGAATGAACACCCCGCGCTTCACCGGCGACGTGCGCGTCGGGTTCGAGGTCACCGCGAGCACCGAGCCCATCGTGAGCACACCGCCGCGCGGGCTGTCGAGCGGCAAGGTCACCTTCCGCATCGTGCGGCCGGTGACGCCTTCGATACCGTAGTGCTTCGCGAGGTCTTCATTGAGAAATGTGTAGTTGCTGTCGATCAGCTCGGTCAGCGGACGGTCCTCTTTAAGCAGATGATCGAAGAGCATTTCCGTTTCCTCCTGCATCGATTGGCGAAGTCTGGAGGACAGCGTCGGCACCATGGGGCGGGAACGGCGTTCACCGAAGGCCTTGCGCGCTTCCGCGAGCGCGGCGACCTCCTCGGGCGTGCGTTGCGCCTCGGGGATCTCCCGCAGCCGGGTAAACGTCGCCCGCGCCTCGGCCGCGGCCTTCGTCGGCGGATGCTCCCGCTGGTAGATCGCGTTGTCGTCGAGCACGACCGTGGTGATGTCGCGCGCCTGCAACCACTGGCCCGTGAAATTCCGCACGAACTCATCGGACCGTGCATGGGCCAACATTCGCGTCATCTGCCCGGACAACGACGCCCGCAGGCGATTTTCTCGGGCGAGCCGGAAGAGTTCTTCATCCGGCATCGTCGACCAAAAGAAATAGGAGAGCCGCGAGGCCAGGGCGTATTCGTCGACGAATGGATGCGTCTGCCCGGTGCGCAACGGCTCGACGCCCTCTTCGCGAAAGATAAAGCGTGGCGAGGCCAGCACCGCCACCATCGCCTGCGCGATGCCCGCCTCAAACGTCGTGTCCGGCTGCGTGAACACGCTTTCCGCCAACGTCACGAGGCGCTTGACCGTGGGGTCATCGACCGGCCGGCGAAACGCCCGCGTCGCGAACCGCCCCAAAATATCTCCCGCATAGGCGTTCCGCGCGGCGAGCTCCGCCGGCACGGCGCGAGGAAAAAATCGCCCGTAGTCCTTCGGCGTGACCCAGTGTTCCTTCGCCAGCGGGCCGCGCACCGCGACGGAGTTCAGACGCATCCGCAACTGGCGCACTTGCGGCCGGTCCGCGCCGACGGTCTGGATCTCGCAGGTGAACGTGTGCTCGCCCGGTTGCCAGTCGCAATCAAAGCGGAACGTGAGGGACTTCCCGCCCATCCGCGCAAACTCGCGCTCAAACCGTTTCTCGCCGTCCACGCTGAAAATCACCCGGCACTGATTGGTATCGAATTGGTTGTCCACGAAGCGCTCGACCGGGCGCAGATCGAGCACGACTTCATATTCCCCCGCGTGCTCGACGCGGTGCTTCGCGGCCACAACGACGGGCGTATAATAGGAAAGCTCGAGCGCATCACCCGACGGCTCAGGCGCAGGGCGTTTCACGACCGACGGCGCTTCCGCCGCGCCCTCAGTCGGGCCCGTGGCCGCTGCACTCAGCTCGACCGCCGTCGGCGGCGCGGCTTTCTTCGGCTCGACCACCGCAAACCGCCGGCCCGCCACCGAGCGCTCGGCGACCTCCGTCGGCCCCGGTGGCATGATGGTCGTGACGATGGTCTGCGCCGCATCGAGATATTTTTCGAGCAGCATGGGCGAAACCGTGAGCACGTCGCCGATGTTGTCGAAACCATGGCCGGAATCGTCCGCCGGAAATTCCTTCTTCGTATCAAAATCCAACCCGGTGAGGTCGCGGATCGTATTGCGATACTCCGTGCGATTGAGCCGGCGGACCGTCACGCGACCGGGATCGGGCACCGCCGGATCGAGTTCGAACACCTGGCGCTTGATCCACGATGAAAGCTTCTCGGCCTCTGCGGCGGGCAGATGCGCCTCATCGACCGGGGGCATGATCTTCGAGCGCACGTTATTCAACGCCCGCAACCAGAGCTTGTGGTCCTTCAGTTCAGCCGTCGTGGAGAATTGATCGAGCGTCACCCCACCCTTGGCCACGCCGGATCCGTGGCAGTCATAACAATATTTATTCAGCACCGGCTGAATCTCGCGCTTGAAGGTCGCCAGCGCATCCTCAGCCGCGAACGAAGCCGTCGGCAGCACCCAGGAGACGAGGAGCACGGCGGCCGCCCGGGCGCGGGCGAGATGACTGGACGGGAGCGGGGTCAAGGGACGAAAGCGGGAGTGGAAAACGAAACGATTCTCAGGTTTGTAGAAACGGCAACACTGCGACGACAGACGAACCGACCTCCGCGAGGTTTCGCACGAAAAACGATCCCACCGCCACCTCAACTCACCGCCGCTCGGCCAACCGGCGCGCGAGTTGCGCCGCGTACAGATCACGTGGAGCCAGCCGCTCCGGCGAGACCACTTCGAACCACCAGCCTGCCGCGTCGGTCATGGCCGCACTCTTCGTCGTGAGTCCCACAAAATTTATGCTCGGCGCACCCCAACCCTTGGGCGGCGGCTCGATGGGACGCGCCGCGCGAATATTCCAAAACGTCTCCCATCCCGCACTCTGCCGTCCCAGGCTCGCGCCGCCACCGCAACGCCACACGCGCGTGCCCCGACCGCAGTCGATATCGGTGAAAAGATTCTCATACGGCGTATCCTTGTGGTGATCGAAACACAGGTCCGCACCGCGCCCGCCCGCGAACACATTGCCCGAAGCGCGCTCGACCGAGAGGTCGTGCACATAGCTGATTCTCAGATCGAAGCGGGTGACGAGGTTATCCTCCGCACTCTTACACTGGATCGCGTGGTGGCCGGTCAGCGCGACGCCACCCGCGACCTCCTGCGCACGCCCCGCATCCGCCGTGAACACCAGGCCATCGAGCGTATTGCCGCACGCCACGACATTGATCCCGAGGTCGCCATTGTGGATCGCGACCTTCCGCACCCAGCAGTTGTGCACCGCCCGCAACTCGATCGCGTTGGCACCATTTTCCTTGAAGTGACCTCGGTATCGTCCGGCGGGAAATACGAAACCCAGCGCCTCGATCCCCGACTCCGTCACCGTCGGCCGAAAGCTGCGCATCTCCGGCTTCCATTCGTCCCGCGTCTCGAAACGTAACGGGCGGTCGAACCGCACGCGCGTGCCCTCCACGGCCACGACGCGCACGAGCATCTTCGTATCGATCTGCTTCCCTTTGCGGATGTCCCCCGGATCGCCGTTGTAGAGATAGGTCTTCAGGCTGTGATCCGGCGTCTCGCGCAACCACACCCACATTTTTTCGCCGACCACCATCCCGGTCGTGTGGTCCACCTCCACACTCGTATCGCCGCGCTTCGCCATCGCCGTAATCTTCGCCACTGCCTTCGCCTGATAGTCGCCTTGCAACCCAACAAACGCTCCGTCGAACGAGTAACCGCTCGCCGGCGAACCTGTGCTGGTGCGGCCCACCTTCGGGTGAATCTCGTCCAGTCCGCGCGGAAACCACAGCACACTTTTGTCCGGTCCCGCTCCGCGCAACACGACACCGCTTTTTTGGATGCGGATATAATCCGTGATCACGTAACGCCCCGGCGGCACGAAGATCGCCCCGCGACTCGTGGCGGCGATCGCCGCGTTAAAAGCCTTGGTGTCATCCGCGACACCATCGCCCATTGCCCCAAAATCCTTCACGTTCGCGACCTGCGGCACGTCAGGAATCGGCGCCTCGCCCTCGTGGTAACCCGCCCGCGAAAAATCCGGCAACCGCCCGCCCGCCGCCCATTTTTCGCCGCGTTCGCCCCACAGGGCGGAGAACGCCGGCACCGCCGCCGTATTACTTGCACGCGTCGCCGCCACCTTCACGTCCGCCGCGTTGGCCGCACCGACCACCACCGCAGCCGCCACCATGAGCACACCGTACGTGGACACAAAAACGCCCCGCAGCGCGCACGCGACGGGGCGGAAGTGGTTCATGAAGATGGCCGCGCAACGGACACGCCT
This sequence comes from Opitutus sp. GAS368, assembly GCA_945871085.1. Lineage (GTDB taxonomy): Bacteria > Verrucomicrobiota > Verrucomicrobiia > Opitutales > Opitutaceae > GAS368. Next base: position 7,005 of record CAMBVX010000148.1, read on the forward strand.
GGCGTGCCGCTGCCCCGGTGTCCTCAGGCGATGTTCGCGGTCATATCCGCCATCGCCCAACCCTTACGGTTGTAGTTCGGATAGAGCAGCGCATCGGCCTCGGGCAGCGAGGTCTTCATCGCCGCTGAATCCCACGTAAATTTCTTGCCGACGAGGATTGCGACGGTGCCCAAGCAGACCGCCTCGGTAAACGGCACCGAGTATTCGAAGTTCGAACCGCAGCCCGTGCGATCGTTGGCACGGATGGCCTTGATCCACTCGATATGCGGATTGCCGACCGGGTCCGGACGCGGGATCGTCTTGGGCGGCAACTTGCCGCCGTCGGCGAGCTCCTTATGCAGCGACTCGGGAATAAAACGGGGGCTGTTGCAGTAGTCGTTGCCGTCGTAAACGGTCGCTTTGCTCCCGATGATGAGCTGGCCGCCCTTGGCGAGCGGACGTTCTTCGAGTCCCTTGGGCTTCGGGGGCAGCTCGCCACCTTCGCGCCACATAAGCGTAACGGGCGGCTGTTTCCCGCGGGCCGGGAATTGATATTCGACGACCGCCGACTTCGGGAAGGCGACGCTGCTCTTCTGATCGATTTTCTTGAGTTCGACGCTCGTCGGAGCTCCGAGATCCAAATTCCAATAAGCCGCATCCATGATGTGGCACGCCATGTCGCCGAGCGCACCGCAGCCGTAATCTTGCAGCCCGCGCCAGTTAAACGGATGGATCTTGCTGCTGAAGGTGCGCTCCGGCGCGCGACCGAGGAACGCGTCGTAATTCATACCCTCGGGCACTTTCTCTGCCGCCGGCCATTCCTGCATACCTTGCGGCCACACCGGCCGGTTCGTCCAAATTTCCACTTGGCGCACTTCGCCGAGGAGTCCCGCTTGATACCATTCGCGCACCAGCCGGATGCCATCCATCGAGTGACCCTGGTTGCCCATCTGCGTGACCACCCCGTTGAGGCGGGCCAGCCGTAGGAGTTCGCGAGCCTCGCCCACCGTCTGCGTCAGCGGCTTCTGCACGTAAACGTGTTTGCCCAACATGATCGCCATGTAAGCCGGCAGGAAATGCATATGATCCGGCGTCGCGACGCCGACGGCATCGATCTGGTCGTCCATCTCGATCAGCATCTTCCGGAAATCGGTATAGAACTTGGCCTTCGGGAAAGCCTCTTGGAGCTTCTTCAGATTGTTCGTGATCCGTTGGCTCTTCGTGCCCCAATCGATATCGCACAACGCGACGACCTCTTCGTCCTTGTGCGCCATGATATCACTGAAGCCCTTGCCGCCGCAGCCGATCTGCGCGACCCGCACCTTGGCGCCGACCGCGATCGGACGCGGCTTGCGGGGATTCTTAGCCAGGCTGGCACAGCCGGGAAATCCCAACATGGCCGCAGCCATGGCAGAGAAGGTAATAAAATCGCGGCGATTTAGCGTGTGGTTTGACATGGGGAACGAAGGTTTAGACCTGAGGTTGTAACCGGAAAACAAGAAGACGACACCGAGCCAAAGCCGTTGCGAACTTTTTGTCGCGCGAAAAACGCACGCATTTCTTGGCGAGGGCTGAGCGCGCCGCGCGCTGCCCAAGCTTTCGGCCCCAGCCATCATGCGGTGCGCCTTTCATTTCCGGAAGGCGCCGCCAATTTTCGATTGTGCAGGCCGGCCATCGGCCCTTCATCTTCGTTCGGCGATACGGAGGATTTTACTGCAGTTTCGTCGTCACTCCGTCCCCCACCCTTGCCTTAACCCCCAGTCGGAACGCGGCTCACTCCCACTCATCGACTCCACTCACTGACTAATTATATGAACTTCGCCCCCAAGACCCCGGCAATCCTCGCTCACTGTCTCGCGGTGTTCAGCGCGACGGTGCTCGCCGCCACGCTTTTCGCCCAAACGCCCGCCACCGGCACGATCGAGGGCCGCGTGTTCGATCCCGCCCGCGCCGAATATCTCGAGCGCGCGCGCGTCACCGTCGAGGGCACATCCCTCGAGACGTTCACCGACGAAACGGGCCAATACCGCTTCGCCCACCTTCCTGCCGGCACCGCGCGGGTAAAAGTGTTCTTCACCGGTCTCGCCTCGCAATCCGCCACCGTCGCGGTCACCGCCGGCCAAACGACCCAGCACGACATCACACTGTCCGCGAATACCGCCGCCACCAAGAAACCAAACGCCGCCGCCAACGACGTTGTTAAACTCTCCGACTTCGTCGTCTCCACCTCCAAGGAAATGGACGGTGCCGCCATCGCCATCAACGAACAGCGCTTCGCCCGCACCATCATGAACGTCGTCGCCGCCGACGAGTTCGGCACCGTCGTCGACGGCACGCCGGGCGAGGTCCTGAAATTCCTCCCCGGCATCACCATGGACTACAGCGCCGGCGAAGCCCGCACCATTTCCATGAACGGCGTCCCCTCCGCCAACGTCCCCATCACCGTCGGCGGCTTCGATCTCGCCAGCGCCGCCGGCAATGGTACGGGCCGCGTCACCAACCTCGACCAGTTCTCCGTCAACAGCATCTCGCGCATCGAGGTCCACCACTCGCCCACCCCCGAGTCGACCGGCTCCGCTCTCGCCGGCTCCGTCAACATGGTCCCGCGCTCCGCCTTCGAACGTTCCCGGCCCATCACCACCGCCAGCGTCTTCCTCACACTCAAGGACGGCGACCGCCACTTCAACAAAACCGCCGGCCCGCTCAACGAGCCCACCCGCAAGGTCACGCCCGGCTTCAATTTCTCCGCCGTCGTACCCGTCAACAAACGCTTCGGCTTTACCCTCTCCGGCAACCACGTCGACCAATACTCCTACGAAGACGTCGCCCAATCCACGTGGCGCGGCAACGGCCAGGCCACCGGCGTCGCCGCCACGGCCCTCAACGGCCGCCCCGATACGACTCCCGGAAATCCCTACCTCACCGACTTCGCCCTCCGCGACAGCACCCGCGGCAACCGCGCCGACTCCGCCGGTCTCACCGTCGACTACAAACTCTCCCGCAACGACACCCTGTCATTTTCGTTTCAATACACCTGGATCGGCGTCGTGCACAACAACCGCACGCTCTCCTTCTTCATCAACCGCGTGCAGCCCGGCGCCTGGGGCCCCACCTACACGACCGGCACGCCGTTTGTCGCCGGCTCCCCCACCTCCACCGGCACCGTCACGCCCGCCGGCTTCGGCCCGGTCGGCGGCTTCGACGAAATCCGCGTCAACGGCGGTGCCCAGACCTGGTATGGCACCACCTATACCCCTTCGCTCATCTGGCGCCACGACGGCCCGGTCTGGAAAATGGACGCCGGCTTCGGCTTCTCCCGCGCCAGCCTCCACACCCGCAATGGCGACAAGGGCTACTTCGGTGCCTCGCAAGCCCGCCGCACCGGCGTGCGCGTCGCGTTTGCCGACATCTTTTACCTCCGCCCCAACACCATCACCGTCACCGGTGCCGACGGCGCCCCCGTCGATCCGTACCGCCTCGACAACTACGCCCTCGACACCAGCAACGACGTCGTGCGCGATTCCGTCGACGCGAAGCGCAGCGTCCGCGGCAATCTCCGCCGCGATCTCGTCGTCCGCGACGTCCCCCTCTCGTTCAAGGTCGGCGCCGATATGCGCAGTGCCGAGCGCGATCTCCGCGCCACGACCAATGCCTATACCTACGTCGGCCCCGACGGCATCAACAGCCTCGCGGGCAACGCGCCCCTGCGCGGCGACGACAACGCCGGCCTCGTTCTCGACGAGGACTTTTCCCAGCGCGTCGGCTCCTACGGCTTTCCGAAAATCCAATGGATCTCCAACGACGACTACTACGATCTCTTTAAGAGAAACCCCTCCCACTTTACCACCAACGCCAACACTAACTACCGCTCGGCCGTCGGCGCTTCCAAATACGCGCGAGAGATCATCACCTCCGCCTATTTCCGCGGCGACGCCGCCTTCTTCAACCGCCGCCTCCAGTTCGTCGGCGGCGTCCGCGCCGAACAGACCAATATCAAGGCCGCCGGCCCGTTGACCGATCCCTCGGGTAACTTCCTCCGCGATGCCGCCGGCAACGTCGTCCCGCGCCGCGATGCCGCCGGCAACATCGTCCGCAACACCGCCGGCATCATTCAACCGACGCTTATCCTCCCGACGACCGACGCCCTCGGCGTCTCCAAACTCACCTACCTCGACCGCGGCCAGCGCACCGAAAAGGAATACCTCCGCCTCTTCCCGAACGCCAACCTCAGCTACCTCCTCCGCGAAAACCTCACCGCGCGCTTCGCCTATTATCAGTCCGTCGGCCGCCCTGATTTCAACCAATACGCCGGCGGCCTCACCCTGCCCGACACCTCCGTCCCCGTCACCGCCAACACGGTTATCTCCGTGAACAACCCCGGCATCAAAGCCTGGAGCGCGGAGACCTACAAAGTGCGCCTCGAGTATTATTTCGAACGCGTCGGCACCATCAACCTCGGCGCGTTCCGGCGCACCTTCACCAATTTCTTCGGCGGCGTCCGCTTCCCGGCCACACCCGAGTTCCTCGCGTTCTACGATCTCGATCCCGACGAATACGGGGTCTACGAGGTGTCCACGAACCACAACCTCGCCAGCGAAGTGACGATGACCGGCCTCGAGTTCGACTATAAGCAGGCCCTCACCTTTCTGCCCCACTGGGCGAGCGGCGTGCAGGTCTTCGCCAACGCCAGCGCCCTGCGCGCCACCGGCGAGGGGGCCGCCAATTTCGCCGGCTTCGTCCCCCGCAGCGGCAGTTGGGGCGTCAGCCTCAATCGTCCGAAATACAGCCTCCAACTGAACTGGAATTACCGCGGCGCCCAGCGCCGTGGCTTGATCGCCACCGGCCGCAGCATCGAAGCCAACACCTACAACTGGGGCTCCAAACGCCTCTACATGGACGTCAACGTCAGCTACAACCTCAGCCGCCGCTTCACGCTCTTCGCCAGCATGCGCAACATCAACGACCAGACCGAAGACTCGAAGATCTACGGCCCCAACACCCCCGACTACGCGAAATTCCGCCAGCGCGTCGACTACGGCTCCGCCTGGACCTTCGGCCTCCGCGGCAACCTGTGAGCGAAAAGAATTTGGCCCTTTACCCAACCGCCGCGTAGCAAAACCCGTAAGCGTTTCGCTCTCCGCCATCCGTCATTCATCATTCGTCCTTGGTCATTGGTCCTTGGTCATTTCCGCTCCCGCTCCCGCTCCCGCTCCCGCTCCCTCTCTTATGTCCATCCTTCCCCGCCTTCTCGCCGCCGCGACCCTCGCCCTCGTCATTCCCACCGCCACGCTCCTCGCCGCGCCCATGCAAAAGGTCATGCTCCTCACCGGCCAGTCCTCGAAATATCACGACTGGCTTAAGAGCTACCCGCTCGTGCGAACCTACCTCGAGCAAACCGGCCTCTTCACCGTCGACGTCGTTCTCACCCCCACTCAAGGCGCCGACATGTCCGGCTTCAAACCCACATTCTCTAACTACGCTGCCGTCGTTATGATTTACGAGGGCGACGAATGGCCCGCCGCGACCAAGGCCGCGTTCGTCGCCTACATGAAAAACGGCGGCGGCCTCGTCTCCATTCACGACACCGACAACGCGTTTCCCTACTGGAAAGAGTGGAACGAAATGATCGGCGTCGGCGGCTGGGGCCTCAAAGCCGACGGCAATATCGGCGCCCGTGACATCACCTTCGGCCCGATGATCCGCTGGCGCGACGGCAAGGTCGTCCTCGACGCCACGACGCCCGGCGGTGCCACGCATCCGGCGAAACACGACTTCCTCGTCACGACCCGCACTCCCGACCACCCGATCATGCGAGGCCTCCCCGCCGCGTGGCTCCACGCCAACGATGAGATCTACAGCCGCCTCCGCGGCCCCGCGAAAAACGTCACCGTCCTCGCCACCGCCCTCCCCGACAAAGTGAAATTCCCCACCGCCACGGGTGAAAATGAACCCATGCTAATGACGATCACCTATGGCAAAGGCCGCATCTTCCACACGACGCTTGGCCACGTAAACTCCAAGGATCTCCCGCCCTATCTTCCTCTGGTCTGCGCCGGCTTCGCCGTCACCGTGCAACGCGGCACCGAATGGGCCGCCACCGGTAAAGTCACCCAAAAGGTCCCCGCCGATTTCCCGACGGCGGGAAAAACCTCGGTGCGCATTCCGTAGGCCACCGCCTCCCGGATCGGCGACATTCCTGTCGCCCGATTGCTTGCGCCGGCCCATGGCCGCGCCCATCGCGACCTGTCGGCCGCACCCTCGCCGTTCAACCGGTGGTGCTAGCCGGCCCGGCGCACCTTGCGCCGCGCGCTCCCCACGCGCCGCCTCCCGGAACGATCCGCCGCTCGGCATCGTCCGAATCTTTCTCCTTCCTCTTTCTCTTTCTCTTTCGTCAGGTGTTTGCCTCCGACCGAGAATTTTTCCGATGCAACTCACCAAACACTGGGCCGCCCAACTCGACGACTACGCCATCGACCTCGCGTGGAGTCCCGACGGCCCCCTCCTCGCCGCCGCCAGCTCCGCCGGCCCCATCTCCCTCTACGCTGCAACCGACGGCCGCCGCCTGCACGAACTCCCCGGCCACTCCGCCGGCACCAACTGCCTCGCGTGGCAACCTTCGACTCAGGTGACAGGCGACAGTAATCAGGAGCCAACGGCGTCCACTTCGTCCCCCGTCCCCGGTCTCCCGTCTCCCGTCTCCTGTCTCCCGTCCCCTGTCTCCCGTCCCCGGCCTCCCGCCCTCCTCGCCACCGGCGGTCAAGACGGCTCCGTCAAATTCTGGGACTCCCTCGCCGGCCAACACACCGCCACCGCGAACCTCGGCTGCGGATGGGTCGACCACCTCGTCTGGGTTCCCTCTCCTTCTCTCAGCTCTCAGCCCTCAACTCTCAGCTCTTCCCCTCCCCTCCTCTTGGCCGCCGCCGGAAAAACCCTCACCGCCCTCCGCCCCGACGCCACCGTCGCCCACACCTTCAAACCCGCCGCCAAGACCATCACCGCGCTCGCCGCCCCGCGCCAGGGCGGCTGCCTCGCCGCCGCCCACTTCGGCGGCGTGCAACTCTGGGACACCGACGATTTCCTCCTCCAAAAAGAATTTCCCTACGCCAACGGTATCCACGCCCTCGTCTGGTCCCCCGACCAACGCTGGCTCGTATCCGGAAACCAAGACCCCTCCGTGCACCTCTGGATTCCCGAGAAGGACATCGAGCTCCACATGAGCGGCTACGAGACGAAGGTGAAGCACCTCTCCTACGACCACACCTCGCGCTGGCTCGCCACGAGCGGCGGCCGCGAAGCCTGCATCTGGGATTGCAGCGGCGAAGGCCCCGAGGGCCGCGAGCCCGCCATGCTCCCGCACGAAGCCCCCATCTGCGCCCTCGCTTTCCAAAACACCCACGGCCTCCTCGCCACCGCCAGCGCCGACGGCACCGTGCAACTCTGGAGCCCCGAACGCCCCAAGCCCCTCCGCGCCACCGTAAAAATGCCCTCCGCCGCGACGAAACTCGCTTGGTCCCCCGACGACCGCCTCCTCGCCATCGGCTCCGAAAAAGGCGCCGTCTACGTCCTGAAGTGCGAGGCGTGACGCGGATTACTCGGCCAGAAAACGACGTATTCGAAGCAACTGGACAACGTAGGCGGCCCACGCACTGTGCCCCCACTCTCGTTCACCTATGCGCCTTTTTACTGTCCACGGAATCACCGCAGCTGCTTGCCTTCTCGCCCTCGTTTCATTCCTCCGCGCCCAAACCCCGCTCGCCCCGCCCGCGCAGACTCACGTCGCCGCCATCGGAGCCTCCCCGCTCCGCGCTCCCGCCACCGCCGACTTTGCGCCCGGCGCATCGTTGACCCTCGAGGGTTGGTTCTACCTCTCCGCTCACACGCCCTACGCTTGGCTCATGGGCAAGGGCCTCGCCACCTCAGGCACCGACCCCTTCGTCAGCTTCGCCCTTCAACTCGCTGGCGACGGCACCAAACTCGCCTTCGTCACCTCCACCGGCGTCGCCGGTAGCTACCGCGAACTCGTCGCCCCCGCCGCCGTCCCTCTCCGCACGTGGACGCACATCGCCGCCGTCCTCGAAAATGGCGCCACCACCCGCCTCCTCGTCAACGGCACCATCGTCGCCTCCGGTACCGCCGCCGGCGCGCCGCTCTCCGCCCCCTCCGTCCCCTTCGGCGTCGGCAGCGCCTACCTCGCGAACGGCGGCACCAATTACCCC
>CAMBVX010000149.1 GCA_945871085.1 Opitutus sp. GAS368
GCGCGACGGGAAAATGAATGAGATAGAGGTCGAGGTAATCGAGGCGGAGGTCGCGCAACGACCGCTCGCAGGCCGCGCGCACGTGCTGGGGCTCGTGGTAGGTGTTCCAAAGTTTCGAGGTCACCCAGAGGTCTTCACGACGACACAGGTCCGCGCTCAATGCGGCGGCGAGGCCCTCGCCAACTTCGGCCTCATTACCATAGTCGCATGCGCAATCGAGGTGGCGATAGCCGGCGCGGATGGCCTCGTACACGAGACCCGGGGCCTCAGGCTTCGGCATTTTCCAAAAACCAAGTCCGACCGAGGGAAACAAGCCGCCGTCAGCGAGCGGGATCGTCGGTGCAAGAAAGGAAGACGATGACTTCATAAATGGTAACGAGGGGAAAATTTCAGTCAGAGCGCAATTCCGCCGCGCGAAAAGCCCGAACTGCGAAGTTCGCGCGCGATCACGGTGCCGCGCCGCCACCTTTGCTAGTCTTGGCTGCGGCCGCGGCCTTCTCTTCCTGTTTTTTCACCCACGTGTCGTAGCCCTTGGCGCGGCCGCCGACGTATTTGTAGGTATCGAAGATCGTCCCGTTACCGAGCGCACGCGGATCTTTCTCCGCACGAAGCTGAGCAAACATTCGCTCCGAAAGTTCGCGCATCGTGGCCCCGAACGCGGGGTCGCCCGCTAGGTTGTTCACCCCGGCCGGATCTTCGGTCAGCCGGTAAAATTCTTCCGCGGGCCGTTTTCCGAGCGAGAGATCGAAGTAGTAACCGCCCAAGGCTTTGATGATTTCCTTGCTCGGCGAAGGATCAACGTTGCCGAAATCGGTCTCGGGATTTCCGGCCGGCCAACGGTTGGGGAAGAAATTGCGCACATAGAGGAATTCCTTGGTGCGGATCGCGCGCACCGGATAACCCCAATCGTTCGGACGCCCAATGTCGTGACGCTCCTTCGCGACCACGATCGCGTTGCGCGCCGCGTCGATCTGGCCCGATTTTTCAGCGCGCAACACCGGCACCAGACTGCGCCCGACCATCTGCGCGTGGGGTTTCACTCCGGCGAGCTCGAGAAAGGTCGGCGCGAAATCCGTGGCGCTGACAAAATCCTCGACCACGCGACCGCCCTTGATCCCGGCCGGCCACCGCACCACGAGCGGAACGTGAAAACCGTCCTCGTGGATTTGCCCTTTCACATAAGGAAACGGCATGCCGTGGTCCGAAGTGATTACCACGACTGTGTTGTCGAGCTCGCCCGTGGCCTCGACCAGTTTCAGCACGCGACCGATCATCGCATCGGCCGATTCGACCTCGATCGCGTAGTCCGCGAGATCGCTGCGCACGGCCGGGAGGTCTGGCAAGTAGGGTGGCACCGTGACGTCCGCGAGGTTCTTGCCGAGGCGCACGCCGGAATTCAGTTCGTAGCCGCGATGCGGCTCGTGGAAGCCCAACCAGAAACAAAACGGTTTTCCCGCGGTGCGCGATTTCAGCATCGCCTCAAAGTTCTTCACATAATCGTTCTTAGAAATACCCGTGGCCACGCGATCGTTCGTGGTGAAGCTGTTGAACAACGGACCGGCGGGATTGCGCGTCCAGCCACTCACCTTGAAATCACCCGGACCCCAACCCTTGCCCACGAGACCGACTGCGTAGCCCGCCTGTTCAAGCAGGTCAGGATAGACTGCAAATTTGTTCGGGAAAATCCCGTTGTGACACGCCGCCTCCTCGAGCTGCCACGTATTGCGCCCGGTCAGGATCGTCGCACGGCAAGGGCTGCATTTGGGATTGGTCGTGAAGGCATTCGTGAAGCGCACGCCCTCCTGCGCTGCCCGGTCGACGTTGGGCGTCTTGACCCACTTGCTCCCGTAGGCACCGGAGTCGCGCCAACCCCAGTCGTCGAAAATAATGAAAAGCACATTCGGTCGCGGCTGCGCGGAAGCTGCGACCGCAGCCGCGACCGGCCAGCCAAATACGGCCGCCAACACCGCGAGTTGGAGTAAAGCTGCGAAACGATTCTGCATGAGAGGTAAGAGTTGCATCGGACCGATCCGACGGTGCGGCCGAAAATCACGCACTCTCACCGCGAGCGCTACCCAAATCGCACACCTCCGCCAATTGGCACATCGGCGGACCGGGTCGCTCTCCGGCCGACGACCAAGACGATTTTTCTTTCTCTACCGCCAGCGAGGAGGTTCTCTGCGCACCAATGCTTTCGCGGAACCTCACCGCCCTCGCCGCCTTGGTGATGGCCTCCTCCCTTCCCGCCGCCCCAGTGGACTACGTGAAGGAGGTGAAACCTATCCTCGCGCAACACTGCTACCGTTGCCACGGCGCGTCTCAACAAAAGTCCGGCCTGCGCGCCGACACGGCGGCGTGTCTGCGCACCGGCGGAGACAGCGGCCCTTCCCTCGTTTCCGGCAAGGCCGAGGCCAGCCTGCTCATCAAGACCGTGCTCGGCACGCACGACGATATCGCGCAGATGCCCTACAAGAAGCCGCCGCTCGCCGATGCCCAAATCGCGACCTTGCGCACCTGGATCAACGAGGGCGCCGTCGCCCCCGCCCACGAAGAACCCGAAAAAAATCTCCACTGGGCCTTCGTCGCCCCGGTGCGACCCGAAATTCCGAAAATCGAAAATCTCAAAGCCCCGATCGACAAGCCCCGATCGAAAATTCCCAATCCCCTCGACGCCTTCGTTCTCGCCCGGCTCGAAAGCGAAAAATCCCAGATCACTCCGTCACCGGAAGCCGACCCCTTGACGCTGCTCCGCCGCGTCACCCTTGATCTCATCGGTCTCCCGCCCACGCCCGCCGAGGTCGCGGCGTTTCTCGCCGACTATCCTCCGACCACCTCTTCAACTTCCTCCGCTTCAACTTCGACTCGCCGCGAAGCGGCGTTTGATCGTGTCGTCACGCGTCTGCTCGCCTCGCCGCACCACGGCGAACGCTGGGCGCGCCCGTGGCTCGATGTCGCCCGCTACGCCGATTCCAACGGCTACTCCATCGATGCCCCGCGCCAGATTTGGAAATACCGCGACTGGGTCGTCGCCGCCCTCAACCGCGATCTGCCCTACGATCAGTTCGTCATCGAACAACTCGGCGGCGACCTCCTGCCGGATGCCACCATCGACCAAAAAATTGCCACGGGCTTCAACCGCAACACGCAGATCAACCAAGAAGGCGGCATCGATCCCGAACAGTTCCGCATCGAAGCCGTGCTCGATCGTGTGGGCACATTTGGCACCGCCTTTCTCGGTCTGACCGTCGGCTGCGCGCAGTGCCACGATCACAAATTCGACCCGATCACGCAGCGCGAATTCTACCAACTCTACGCGATCTTCAACAACACCGTCGAAGACGGTCACGGCAAGAACACCCCTGGCGGCACGCTCGCGTTCGCCAGTGAAAATTCGACCGACGAAACGGCGCTGCGCGAACTCGAGACCCAACAGGCCGACTTCGAAAAGTATCTCGATCAGCACAAAAGTCCCGTGGTGGCCTGGTTCGCCGCCCTCGACGGCATGGGCAAAACCAATCTCGGCGGCACCGCCCGCGAGGCGCTCGATGTCCCGTGGAATGACCTCACCTTTGCGCAAAAGCGCGCCGTCTTCTCCGCCTATCCGGAAGCCCACCCGGAATTCAAAACCCGCAATCTGAAATTTGGCTCCCTCGAACGCCGAGGCTCCCGCCGACTCACGACCCTCGTCATGTCCGAACTGAAGAAACCCCGCGAGAGCGTGATCTTCATCAAGGGCGACTTCACCCGCCGCGGTGACCCCGTGCAACCCGGCACTCCCGCCATCCTCCCGCCCCTCGCCGTCGCCACCCCCAACCGCCTCGATCTCGCGCGCTGGCTTTTCAGCCCCGACCACCCGCTCACTGCCCGTGTCATGGTGAACCGGATCTGGCAGCAGTATTTCGGCCACGGCCTCGTCGAAACGGAAAACGACTTCGGCACCCAGGGCACCCTCCCCTCACACCCCGCGCTGCTCGACTATCTCGCCACCGAATTCATCGCCCAGCAATGGAGCATGAAGGCCTTGCACCGTCTCATCGTCACCTCCGCCACGTATCGCCAATCGTCGCACGCCCGGCCGGACCTCCACGTCATCGATCCCGTCAATAAACTCCTCGCCCACCAATCGCGCCTCCGCCTCGACGCTGAAATCGTTCGCGACGTCGCCCTCGGGGCGAGTGGTCTGCTCGCCCTGAAACTCGGGGGCCCACCGGTCTTCCCGCCGCAACCGGAAGGCGTGATGAATCTGGGCCAGAACCGCCGGGCGTGGACCCCGAGCACCGGCGAAGATCGCCACCGCCGCGGCCTCTACACGCACTACTGGCGCGCCACGCCGCACCCGGCCGTCGCCGTCTTCGACGCCGCCGACAGCTTCAGCGCCTGCACCCGCCGCCTGCGCTCCAACACCCCGCTCCAAGCCCTCACCCTCCTCAACGACCAACAGTTTTTTGAGCTGGCCGGCGCGCTCGCTCAACGCGTCCTCCGCGAGGGCGGCCCCGACGATTCCGCGCGCCTCGACTACGCCTTCCGCCTCTGCGTCGCACGTCCGCCAGCGCCTCAGGAACGCAGCCGTCTCCTCGGTCTCCTGGCCGACCTCCGGACGCCGACCGCCACCAACCCCGCTGCCACCGAACCAGAGGCTTGGACCACCGTCGCCCGCGTTCTCCTCAACCTCGACGAAACCATCACGCGCGAATGAAATCTTCCACGGTTGTCATTGCGAGGAGCGTAGCGACGAAGCAATCCAGCTGGATTGCCACGGCGCGCTTCGCGCACCTCGCAATGACAGACTGGTTGATCGTCACCTAATCCCATGCCGCCCTTTCCTTCCTTCGATCCCGCGCAAAATTTTTCTCCGGATCACCTCTCGCGCCGCCACTTCCTCAGCCGCTGCACCATGGGCCTCGGCGGGATCGCCCTCACCTCGCTCTTCGGCCGCCACGAACTCTATGGCGCCGACGGCGCGCTCGTTTCCTCCGGCACCGGCACACCGCCCAATCCCATGGCGCCCCGCGCCCCGATGTTTGCACCGAAAGCCAAGAACGTCATTTTTCTCTTCATGGCCGGCGGCCCGAGTCAGCTCGACCTGTTCGATTACAAACCCCGCCTCATCGAACTCAACGGCCAGCCCGTCCCGCAGTCGCTTATCGAGGGCAAACGGTTCGCCTTCATGGACACGAGCCACGGCACAAAACTCCTCGGCACGCGCCGCGAATTCAAACAACACGGCAAGAGCGGCGCGTGGGTGTCCGACCTTTTCCCTTACACCGCCGGCATCGTCGACGATATCACCATCGTCAAATCCTGCGCGGCGGAGCTTTTCAACCACGCGCCGGCGAAACTTTTTATGAACACGGGCTCCGGCCAGTTTGGCCGCCCGAGTATGGGCTCCTGGGTCACCTACGGGCTCGGCAGCGAATCGCAAAACCTCCCCGGCTTCGTCGTGTTACAGTCGGGCCCGCGCGGTCCGCGCGGGGGCGGTGTCAACTGGGGCAGCGGTTTCCTGCCCACCACGTTTCAGGGCGTGCCACTCCGGGGCACCGGTGATCCGATCCTCAACCTCGCCAATCCTGCGGGCATCACCGCCGGCCGCCAACGCCAGGCGCTCGACGCGATCCGCGACCTCAACGTCGCCCGCGCCGTCGAGACCGGCGATCCCGAAATCAACACGCGCATCGCCTCCTACGAGATGGCGAGCCGCATGCAGTCGAGCGCCCCGGAGCTCATCGACCTGAGCCAGGAAACCGCCGCCACGCTGAAGCTCTACGGCGTCGAAAAAGATGCCCCGTCCTTCGCCCGCAACTGTCTCCTCGCCCGCCGCCTCGTCGAACGTGGGTCCCGTTTCGTGCAGCTCTATCACACAAATTGGGACAGCCACGGCGGTCCGAAAGAAAACCTGCAAAGCGATTTCGAAGAACGCTGCCGCGAGGTGGACCAAGGCCAGGCCGCCCTCGTGCAAGACTTGAAAGCGCGCGGGCTCCTCAAGGATACGCTGGTAATTTGGGGCGGCGAATTCGGCCGCACGCCCATGGGCGAAAACCGCGTCACCACCGGCCGCAACCACCACATCGATGCGTTCACGATGTGGTTTGCCGGGGGCGGCACGAAGGCCGGCGCCGTGATCGGTGAAACCGACGAACTTGGCTTCAACTCCGTCGCCGATCGCGCGCACGTGCACGACATCCACGCCACGATGATGCACCTCCTCGGCATGGACCACACGAAGCTCACGTTCCGTTTTCAGGGCCGCGATTTCCGTCTAACCGACGTGCACGGCAAGCTGCTGAAGCAAATGCTCGCGTAAAGCAGGGCGGGGTCTCTGACCGAATGGCGCTTAAGTAATAACGAGGAGTAACTGCTCAGGAGGCTTCGCGCGCGGTCGTGCGCGTTCATTGAGGTCGGTAAAATGCTCAACGCCGAAGCAGGAACGACAGGAACATTCACGACAGAAAAATGAGCTGTTTGAAGGTTCACGTTCTGGTCCACCTGGTGGTGACTCCTCATATTTTTGTCTCGAATCTTTCTGTCGTTCTCCGGACTGAGGTGAGCGTGATGACATGGTGGGCGATGATCATCGACTGCACAGCCTCCAATGGCAGATGCCGCAACTCGCATTGCGCCGTGGAGAGGGCGAGGCTCACGGTCCTACATTAGCGGTTGCGGATCCCCTTTCGGCGGAGGGCGCTGGGGCAGGAGGGCAAGGGAATGGGTGGCAGGGGAATAAAATCCTTGGGGTTTCATTCCCTTGCCACCCATTCCCCTGCCAAAAATCCGCGGCGACCTCGTATTTTGCTAGGGTAACAACTGTCGCCGTCCGGAAAGAAACTTAAGCGCCATTCGGGTTTCCGACCCGCCCTCGTGAGTTGATAACGCGACCAAAGGCGGGTCAGAGACCCTGCCCTACTCCCACGTCGCCTCACCCCACAAACGAATAATCATACGGTGCCCGCAGCTCGCGGCTCACATACGCGTTCGCTTCCGCCGCGTGCGCGCCGACAAATTTCTCCGCGCCCGCTTCCCACGTGAGCTTTTTCCCGGTGCGCATCGCAATCGCCCCGAGGTGACACATCGTCGCCGAGCGGTGCCCCGTCTCCGCATCACAGATGGGTGCCTTCCGCGATTTCACGCAGTCAAAGAAATTTTCCATATGGTTGGCGCTGCGGTAGAGCTGCACCGCGTTTTCCGGCAACGGCTTCGTCAATAACTCCGGATCGCTCGCCTTGATCCCGTCGCGATTCACCCAGATCCAACCGTCCGTGCCCTCAAAGCGGATACCGTTGCGTTGGCCGTCGAGTTTCACTTTCGCGCCGTAGATACTGTCGTCCTTCGTCGTAAAAATACTCAGCTTGGTGCCGTTCGCGTAGGTGTAGCGCACCTCGTATTCGCTAAACGTCGTGTAGCCGCCCGCGACCGGCGGCACGAGCACGGTCGATTCCACGTCGCGCGGCGCGAGCAGCCCGATCGCCCAATACGCAATGTCGTTATGGTGCGCGCCCCAATCCGTCATCGTGCCGCCCGAGTATTCATACCAAAACCGAAACGTCCGATGGCAGCGCTCCTTCACGTAATCCGTCATCGGCGCCGGCCCGAGCCAGAAATCCCAATTCAATCCCGCCGGCACCGCCGACGTTGCAAACGGCCCTGCGCACAACCCCGCCGGCAACCACACCTTGGCCTCCTGCAATTTCCCAATGCGCCCATTCCGCACCAGTTCACAGGCCAGCCGAAAGCGCGACGAACTCCGCTGCTGCGTGCCCGTCTGCAACACGATTCCGCTCTGCTGCACGGCCCCGACGAGCCGGCGCCCTTCGTCAATGGTGAGCGTGAGCGGCTTCTCGCCATAAACATCCTTGCGGGCCCGCGCCGCGCCGAGATTAACCAGCGTGTGCCAGTGGTCGGGCGTGGCGTTAATGATTACGTGCACATCGTCGCGTTCGAGGACCTTGCGAAAATCGCCGTAGATCTTCGGCACCTTGCCCTCGACCGTGAATTTCGCCGCCGCCTCCGCCGCGTGCTTTGCATCGACGTCACACACCGCGACGACGTCGCCGTGATTGGCCGCATTAGTTGTATCGCCTTTGCCCTGACCGCCACAGCCGATGAGCGCGATGCCCGGCCGGCTATTGGGCGAATTTGGCTTGGTCTTCCCCGCCTCCGCCGCTGCGAGCTGCCGCTCGACAAACCATAGCGGCAATCCCGACACCGCCGCCACCATGCTGCACCGCTTGAGAAACGACCGACGCGAAATTTGAAAGGGGTTCATGGCCTTCACCGTGCCGGACGGTTGCGTGGGCGCAAGGCCGCACCGCACCCGCCTACGGTTTTGACAAAGATCACTTCGCCGCCGTCACTCTCTGGTACCCCTCAAAACATGAGCGCCGCCACCTCCGCCCCCGCCGCGAAAAATTTCATGATCAGCCAACTCGACGAGGTGCCGCCCGTGCGCTGCCCGTGCGGTTGGGCGAGCCGGAGTTTTGCCACGCCCGACAACCCCGTCGCCACCGTCCACGTCGTCGACATCCAGCTCGATGCGCGCACGCACTATCACAAGAAAATGACGGAAATTTACACCGTGCTCGAAGTGCACGGCGAAGGCTTCATCGAACTCGACGGCGAACGTTTTCCCGTGAAGCCCCTCACCGCAATTTTTATCAAACCTGGCTGCCGCCATCGCGCCATCGGCCGCATGAAAATTCTCAACGTCCCCATCCCCGCCTTTGATCCGCATGACGAGTGGTTCGACTGAGCGTGCGACCAACGTCCTTTGAACTCTGGACCTCTCGGTAGCCGCGAGCGCCAGCGAGTGGACGGATCACCACTCGCTGGCGGTCGCGGTTACCCGGCAAAGCAAAGTCTGAAGCTTTTGGGCGATTGATATGAGACCTTCGCTAGCAAAAAAAAACGCGGCCTGAAAAGGCCGCGTTTTTTGTGGAGTGAAACAAGGTCACAGGCGAAGCCGCGAGAGCGGCCGCGAAAGTGGCTGCGGCTTCCTGCCGCAGACTCATCGACCGGCAGCCGACGCCACCGCTGCAGTCGGACACCCCACTCAGAAATTCCCGCTCACGCCGAAGTTGAAGCGCATGCCGTTGTAGCGGACTTTCTGCGGGCGATAGGTGTCTTTGCCCTGCACGCGGACGACGGTCTGGTCGAGGGCATTGGTCCAGTCGCAGTACACCGAGAGCAGTTTGCTGAACTGGTATTTCACGTTCAACGCACCGTCCTTGCGGTCGTCGTCGTAGATGCGGGCGGCGGGGATCGCGGTGTAGGCGTTCAGGAAACGGTCGTTGTAGTTGAACTGCGCGCGGATCGTCCATTTGTGCTGCTGGTACACGAGGCCGACGTTCCACGCGGTGGGCACGAACTGCACGAGTTGGTCGTCGGACTGGGTGCCGCCGCTGTTATAATTACCCTCGGAATCGATGAACGTGTAGGTCGCGTAGGCGCTGAAGCCGCGGAGCGCGCGCGGGAGAAACGTGAGCTGCTGGTTATAGCTGAACTCGACGCCGCGGGCCTCACCGGTACCGCCATTTTTCTTCGTGCTGAGGAGATAGCCGGCATACTGGCCGTCGAAGCCGTTATTCGCACCACTGCCGATCGTGCGAGTGTCGGTGAAGATGAAATCCTTGATGCTTTTCTTGAAGACGCCGATCGAGAGTACGCCGGCGGGCTCGAAGTAATACTCGGCGCTGAGATCGAAATTATCGGCGTGCTGCGGTTTGATCGCGGTGTTCGACTGCGAGACGGTGAGGTTCGAGTCGCTCACGCTCGTGTCAGGGATGAGGTCGCTGAAATTCGGCCGCGCGAAACTCGTCGTATAGCTGGCACGGAGGAGCAGGTCCTTGCGCAGCGTGGAGCGTAAGTGCAGACCGGGGAAGTAGTCCGTGTAACTCGATTTCTTGGTGACCTTGCCGTATTCGGCGGCGGCGCGCGCGGCACGAATGTCTTCAGCGACGGTGGCGGCGAGCGCAGGGAGGATCGGGCGGTTCAACACGCCGGTGGCGGCGACGTCGGTGCGCTCCATGCGCACGCCGCCGAGCACGCGGAGCTTGCCGATATCCACCGTGCTCATCGCGTAGGCGGCGTAAACATCCTCGCGCGCCTTGCCATCGCTGCGGACGTTGTCGCGCGCGGTCGCCACGAGGTCGTCGTCCCAAAGGTTTTTGTTGCCCAGAAAGCTGCTGTAAATTTTCGGTGCATCGGCCCACACGGCCTGCGTGTAGCGGCCCTCGAAGCCTTGGTGGGAATAGTTGGCCAGCTTGAACTGGTTGAGATTGTCGTCGCCACCGCCCTGCACGCCGTTGGGGCCGACATAGACGGAGGTCGTCTGGTTCGTATCGACGTCGGTTTTCTGGCCGCGGTAGCGACCGCCGACTTTGACGGAGAGCGGGAGCGTCGTGGCGAAATCTTTGCGCGCGTTGAGCTCGGTGCCCCAGACGGCTTCTTCGGTACGCCCGCCCGCGGCGAGGAGGCGGCCGCGGTTGTGGCGGTCATAGTCGTTGGGATCGCCGGGTGTGAGGTTCGTGTAGGTGGGATACCAAACGTCGCGGGAGCGGTCGAAACGCGTGCGCTGGCCGGCGAGCACGGTGTCGTAGGTGGCGCGGCGCTCGTCGCCGAAACCGGGCGCGTAGGAGGCGGCGTAGTCCAGCTTGAGCCCGGGTAAGTTCGTCTTGCCGCCCACCTGCCACGCGTAGGTTTCCTGCGTGGGCTCGATGTAGCTCATCTCGTAGGTCCACGTCGCGGCGAGGTGCTCGACGACCTTGTCGGTGTAGCCGGGCGCGTAGGCGGTGGCGTTTTCGGCGCTGGCAATCGTGAGGCGCTTTTGATCCACGGTGTCGGTGTAGTGCGTAAACATTACGCCGGCGAAGAGCGTGGTCTTGTCGTCGAGGCGGTAGTCGAACTTCAGGCCGAGATTCGTGCGGTTGCGGCGGTGAATGGCATCCTCGAGACGGAAGCGGTAGATGTAGGCGGGGCTTACGGGCGCGCGCTGGAAATCCATCTGCGTCACGTCCTGCGGCACGTAGTTATCACTGTAGGAAACGGAGAGATAGACGCCGAGATTCTTCTTCTCGCCGAACACATCAGAGGCCTGCACGCCGCCGAAGAAGCTGCTCATGTGGCGGAGCGTTTTGTAATTCACACCCGAGGAATAGGCAATGCGGCGGCCGTTCAGGGAGAACGCCGACTTCGTGATCATGTTCACCGTGCCGCCGACGGAATCGGCGTCCATGTCGGGCGTTGGCGCCTTGATGACCTCGATGCTTTCGATGTAGTCGGCCGGCAGTTTATCGACCTCGAAGCTGCGGGTCTTCTTGCCGCTGGCGGGACTGGGGAGGCGCGTGCCGTCGAGCGTGACGGCGCTGTAGGCCGAGCCCATCCCGCGCACGAAGATCTGATCGACCTCGCCCTCGTTGAGATTGGTGGCGACGCCGGAAACGCGTTTCAGCATCTCGCCGACGTTGCCATCGACGAGTTCGCCGAACGTGTCAGTGGCGACGACGCTCTTCACGTTATCGGCGTTGCGCTGGCGCGTGATCGCGGCGGCGCTGCCCTCGCGTTCGCCGGCGACGGTGAAGGCGGTGAGTTGATAAACCGCCGAGCTAAGGCCGATGGTCGGCACCGTGTTCCGCCCAGGAGCGACGGTGAGCGGCTGCGTGTAGCGGTCGAGACCCGTATAGGTGACCTCGAGCGTGTAGTTGCCGGGCGCGACCGTCGTGAGTTCGAAGCGACCGTCACGATCCGTAAATGCGCTCTCGGTCGTGCCGGCGAGCGCGACCTGCGCGCCGGCGAGGAAGATGCGCGTGGCGGCATTGCTCACGCTGCCGGTGACGGTGGATTGCGCGAACGCGGCAGAGACAACCGCGAACGCCAACGCGCACGTTGTCAAAAACCGCAGGCGCGTAGAGGGAATGCAGGGTGGAGGAATTTTCATGGGAGAGTCTTCGTTTTAAGGTTCAGGGTTTGGGAGAGTGACGGCGATTTAGGAAAACAAAGGCGCCGAGCTTCGAGGCGGTGAGCACGTCGGGCGTGCCATCGCCGTTCAGGTCCACGGCCTCGACTTGCGTGCCGAGCGCGGAATTGTCGTCGATGAGGTGCGGGACGTAACGCGCACCGCCGGGCGCGGCCTGGTCGCGGACGAGTTCGAACCAATAGTTCACCGGCGTGCCCATCGGCTCGACGTCACCTTTCGGCCCGTGCGCCCAACGGCGTTTGCCGGTGACGATATCCTGGAGGCCATCGCCGTTCATGTCGGCCAGCGTGAGCGCGTGCGGCTGCGAGAACGCGACACCGAACTGTTTCTCCTCGTCGCGCGTGCCCATGATACGGCGTTCGGCAAACGCGATCACGCCGTCGGCCGCCTTCGTTTGCTCGAACCAGGAGAGGCCCCAGCCGTGGGAATTCTTGGCGGTGATAATGTCGTTTTTACCATCGCCGTTCACGTCCATGACGAGGATCTGCGCGCCGCCGCGGTCGGTGCTGAGGACAAAAGGATGCTTGATCCACCTCTTCCCTTTTTCCGCGGGCTGCTGCCACCAGCCTTCGTTAAGCACGAGGTCCGTGCGGCCGTCGCCGTTGATATCGCCGACGCCTTCGCCGTGGTAGAGTTCGCGGTGGTCGAATTTCTCCGTGATCGGAACGAACGTCCACGGCTTCGTCGGCTCAGCCCAATTCGGCGCCCACCAGCCGAATTGTTTTTGCCACGTGGAGAGCAGCTCGGGTTTGCCGTCGCCGTCGATGTCGAGGAACTGGGGCGACTCACCCTGAATGCGCGGCGCCACGAAATGTTTTTTCCAGACGGCGCCGGTGTCGGCCCGGCCGGGATTCTCATACCAGAACCCCTCGTGATGCATCACGCGGCCGACGACGAGGATGTCCGGCCAGCCATCGCCGTTGAAATCGGCGACGAAGGAAAACATCGAGTCCGTGGGCTTCTCCTCCACGGCCTGCGGCACCATCGGATAGAACTCATGCTTCGTCTTGAACGACGGGCCCTCATACCAATACGGACCGGCGACGACGTCCTTTTTCCCGTCGCGGTTGAAATCGCCGGCGCTGATGCCGTCGCAGAGATACTGGTCGGTGAGGACTATTTTCTCGAAGCGCACCAATTTTTTCTCGGCGGCAGAGAGCGTGAACGTGAATGCGACAGCGGCCAACGCGGCGGCGAGAGGGTGAAGGTGCGCGGGGTTCATAGCGGGATGGGGGCGCCGTTTTCGGTGAACGGCGACAACCGCGGGGCGCGAAAAATGCTTAGGTCTCATCAGAAGCTAATTCTTACTAGCGTCCATCGTTTGCCGGGTGCCCAAGAGACTTTGCGCCTTTGGTCGCATGCCCCGACGCGCCCGGAGTGCCTGCGTGCCTGCACGCATCGGCCAAGCGACCAAAAGGTTTGCCGGGCACTGTTCCACCCGCGTAGTCACCGTCATCCCTTCCTCGCCCCATGCCCCTGCTCCCCTTCCTTGTCCGTGCGTTGCTTGCGCTCACCGCGCTCGCCGGTTCGCCTCAGGCCGCTGATGCCGCACCCACGGCACACGTGCGCCAGCTCACCAGCGGACCGAACCATCACTTTTTTGGATACATCGGCCAGTCGCGCACGATTCCGTGGAACGCCAGCCAGCGCTACCTGCTCGCCCTCGAGACCGCGTTTCAGGACCGCCTGCCTGGCGCCGGCGATGCCGCGGGTGTCTGCCTGATCGACACACAGGACGGCAACCGCCTCCGCGTCGTCGATCGCACCTTCGCGTGGAATCCCCAGCAGGGAACGATGTTCTACTGGAATCCCGCGCACCCCGAGACGCAGTTTTTCTTCAACGACCGCGACCCGCAGACGGGCAAAGTTTTTACCGTGTTATTCGACATCACACTCGGCAGCTCGCCCGCAAACGCCGGGACGACCGCCCCCGGCGGTCGCGTGCGCGAGTATCGCTTCGACGATACGCCCGTCGCCAATGGCGGTGTCGCCCAGAACGGCGGCTACTTCCTCGCGATCAACTACGCCCGCATGGCGCGCCTCCGCCCCGTGACCGGCTACAAAGACGCCCGCGACTGGACCGCAGGCGTCGCTGCACCTGCCGACGACGGTATCTACCGCATCGACGTCGAGTCCGGCGCGAAACGCCTCCTCGTCTCATTCACACAGCTCAAGGCCGCGCTCGCCCAACTACCCACCCCGCCGCCGCGCCTCGACGAGCGCCACCTCTTCATCAATCACACGCTCAACAACCGGAACAACGACCTCATTTATTTCTACTGCCGCGCCGATTTCGAAACGACGCCCACCGACCGCGTCAATGTGCCCTTCACCATCCGCCCGGACGGTACCGGGCTCACCCCACACACGACGTTCATCGGCGGCCACCCCGAGTGGGAATGGGGCAGCCGCATCATCGGCTCCGCCGAAGACCAGCAGGTAATCTACGACACCGCCTCGAAAAAAATCGTCGAGCGCCTCGGCGGAAAAGAGGTGTTTCCGAATCCGGGCGGCGACATCGCCCTCTCGCCCGACGGCCGCTGGTTCGTCAACGGCCATCGCTCAGGCCAATACAACCACTACACCTTCCTCGACCGCCACACCGGCCGCACCTTGCGCGCCCCGCCTGTCTTCATGGGCCCGTGGAACTCCGGTGACCTGCGCCTCGACCCCGCACCATGCTGGAACCGCGCCGGTGATGCCCTCGTCGTACCCGGCATCGCGCCCGACAGCACGCGGCAGATGTTCGTGATCGAGCTGCGTGAAAGTGAATAAAGATTTCTGTTCCTTCCGCGGGCGGCACCCGCTTTGGTTATATCTAGTTCGCGTTCTTCCCCGCCTCCGCCCATGAATCGCCGTTCGTTCCTCCGCTCCACTGCCGCACTCGCCGCCACCGCGCCGTTCGCCTCGTCGCTCTCTGCCCAGCCGGCGCCCGCCGGCGCCTCGGCCGCAGCCGCTCCGTCGAAAGCTAAGCGCAAAAATCCGAAGGGCTTCATGTTCGCGACGCTCAATAGCGAGACGTCGAAAAAACTCAGCCTGCGCGAAAAATTCCAACTGCTCCGCGATGCCGGTTTCACGGGCGTCGAACCGTCCAGCGCCATGAATCAGGCCGAGGTGCTCGCCGCCCGCGATGC
>CAMBVX010000150.1 GCA_945871085.1 Opitutus sp. GAS368
CGGAAGGCGCGCAAGATCACCTCGCGCTTCGCCGGCCGGTTGCGGCTGATCGTGCCGGGGAGCCAGGTATTCAACGTGCGGCCCTCGCGCTCCTCGCTGCGCCGCACATCGCCGAGGAGCGGGGGCTGGCCCTCGATGTTACCCGCTCCGAAAAATGTCCACACCGTGTCGAGCGGGTAGTTACGCTCCAAAAACGTCGTGACGGCCTTCGCCTGCAAATATTGCGAATAGTTGTTCGAGCTGGGACTCACCCCACCGGACAACATCACAAACACATTCTGCGCCCGCGCCGGATCCACCGGCCGGGCATTCGCGGGCGCGACGGCCGCCGATTCGGTCGAACGCCCCGCTTCCGCCGACGGCATCGCCGCTGGCCCCGCACAACCGGCGAGGACCGCCAGCAGACACGCGCACACCCCCAGCATGGGGACCAGACCGAGCGATACAACGCGGCGTAAAATCATGCGGAAGGGTTGGGTTCGCGCAGCCCAACAGCCGATCGCCCCGCGGTCAACGCGCGCCGCCACGGTCCGTCGCCACCACCCGCACGATTGCTCCCAACTCAAAAACCAGTCCACACTTCGCGCCATGAAACCGCCGCTTCGCCTCGCCACCGCGCTCATCGCCTTTGCGTTCACGGTCGCGATGGCACCCACGTTCGCGGCAGCCGCCACCAAGCCCGGCACGCAGGTCATTCTCCTCGGCACGGGCACGCCCAACGCCGAACCCGCACGCTCCGGCCCCGCCACTGCCATCGTCGTGAACGGCGCCGTTTACCTCGTCGACTCCGGGCCCGGCCTCGTGCGTCGCGCCGCCGCTGCCAAGCTCCCCATGCCCGCGCTCAAACACGTTTTCCTCACCCACCTGCACTCCGATCATACCCTCGGTTACCCCGATCTGATTTTTTCGCCATGGGTCTTGGAACGTTCCGCACCCCTCGAGGCCTACGGGCCGCCCGGCTTGCGCGCGATGACCGACCACCTCCGCGCTGCGTGGCAGGAGGACATTGAGATGCGCCTCGACGGCGGCGAGCCGTCCAACAAAACCGGCTGGCGCGTCAACGTCCACGAAATCACCGCCGGCGTGATCTACCGCGACGCCAACGTCACCGTGAAGGCGTTCGCCGTCCCGCACGGCACGTGGAAGCACGCCTTCGGCTTTCGGTTCGAAACCGCCGACCGCACCATCGTCATTTCCGGCGATACCACGTTCACCCCGGAGATGATCGAGCAGACCCGCGGTGCGGATGTGCTCGTGCACGAAGCTTACTCCGAAGTCGGCCTGAAGACCCGCGCCCTGCCATGGCAAAAATATCACGCCGCCTTTCACACCTCATCGAGCGACGTCGCCCGCATCGCCCGGGAGGCGAAACCCAAACTCCTCGTGCTCCACCATCTGGTCCTCTCCGGGCAGCCCCCCGAACAGGTCCTACGCGAAGTCACCGCCGGCTACACCGGCAAAGTCGTCATCGGCCAAGACCTCGACGTCTACTGAGGCAGACCGCACAAGCACTTCTCCCGCGAAGACGCGGGCCTATTTGAGGGCGTCGCGCTTTTGCTGGTCGACGACAGCTTTGGCCATGATCGCGGGATCGACCTTGATGCCGGCTTTGGCGAGTGCGGCGTCCAGGAGCACTTCGCCCGGCAAGTAGCCGTTGACGAGCGCGGCAATCTTACCTTCCCGGTCGATGACAAATTGCTGCGGGATACCGGAAACGCCGTAGAGTTTCAGCGAGACACTGGCCGGCGTGCGCTCGGCCGGATCGTGCGAGAAAATAAAGCCCGAATATTTCTCCTGGTTCGCCTTCACCCATTTTTCAAACGCCGCGCGCGTGTCGCTGGTGCAGGAGCCCCAGACGACGACACCCTGGTCTTTGTAACGGTTGGCCACATCGTTGGAGTGCGGCATCGAGGCGATGCACGGTCCGCACCACGTGGCCCAGAAATCGAGCACGACGACTTTGCCGCGAAAGTCGGAAAGTTTCACCGGCTTACCGGCCAGATCGATCGTCGTGAAGTCCGGAGCAACCGCGCCGACCGCGATCTTCTCGGTGCGAGCACCCGCCGGTGCGGGCGTGGCGGCGATTTTACTTTCTTCCCGGGTGTAGACGCGCTCCGGCATGTCTTCCGGAGCGAGCGTTACGCCGGCGCGGAGGAGCAAGTTGCCGAGAGCGGTGTTGTAGGTCGGCTGCGAGCCGGTGAACCAACCGATGAGTTTGCGCTGGGCGTCCACGACGATCGTCGTCGGATAGGGGGCGATCACGCCGGCAAGCTGCTGGCAGATCGACCGGGCGAAAAACTCCCGGCTGCGCACGACCTCGGCCTTGAGTTCGTCGGGCGACATTTCCTGCCGCGTCTTCGCCGCAGCCGGGTATTTGCCGAGCGGATCGAAGGCCAACGGAAACGAGATTCCGCCCGCCGACTTCGCCCGCCACTGGTCAAACTCCGCCCGGGTGCCGTAGCCGCCGATACCGAGAAATGCGACGCCCGCCGCCGCATATTTTTTAGAAAGCTTCTCCCACTGCTCCGTAATCTGCGGCTGGGCCCCGTTGGCCGCACCCCAGAGACCGAACACCGTGATCTTGCCTGTGGCATAATCGCTAAACTTGGCCGGCTGGCCCGCGATGTTTTGTACCACGAAATCCGGCACGACCTCACCCTGCTTGAGTTTGCCGAAATCTTCGCGGAACGGAACGGCGACCTTCGCCGGCGCAGCTGCGGGAGCAGCGGCCGCCTTGGGGGCGGGCGCTGCCGCCGGAGCGGGCGTCTGCGCCCAGACGCCGGTCGTGAGCAGCAGGCCGGCGGTGGCGAGGCGGAGGATATTTGCGGATATTTTTTTCATGAAAGCAGGTGGGCGTGGAGCTATGGCAAAAGCGGTTTAGAACGGCTGCGAGAAGGAAAGTTCGAGGGTGCGCCCGAAAACCCAGCGGCCGTAGACGCCGCCGTTGAAGCCGTAGATATTGTTAGTGAACGGCGGCTTTTGATCCGCGAGGTTTGCGACGCCGGCGCCGACGCGCAGCCCGCGACCGTACTTCCGCCACACCCCGTCTTTAAATTCATACGACGCGCGCAGATCGATCATGCGCATGGCGGGGAGATTCGACTGCGGATTCGACGAGATGCTCGCACGGTCGGAGCGGAAGCCGCTCATGTAGCTCAGCGACGACGATGCCGTCCACGGGCCTTTGCTCCAATAGAGCGTCGACGAAATATTCCAGCGCGGGCTCGAATAGGTGTCGCCGACGTCGTTCGTCGCCGGCTGGCCGATATTGAGCTGGCGGGATTGGGTGATCGTCTTCGCGGCATTGGTGCTGAGGCGCCAACGACCGAGCTTTTCCCACGGGAGCCGATATTCGAGGCCGAAGTCGATGCTCTCGTTCAGGATCACGCCGTAGTTGATGTATTGGAGGTAGAGCGTGTTGACCTGCCCCTTGAAACCGGCCGCAAGGTCGGCCGCCGTCGGTGTGTTGCGCACAATGTAGTCCGGAAACAGCACCTCATTATTCAGCAACGTGGACGTGGCGGTCGACTGGATCGCGTTTTGCTGCTTCGTGCGGTAGTAGTTCACCTGCAGCGTCAGGCCTTTCGCGAACGGCGGCTCAAACACCGCGCCGTAAAACTCATTGGTCGAGGTCTCAGCCTGCAGGTCCGGATTGGAGCGGTTCACGATCGTCATCAGGTAGGACTGATTGCCGCGGCCCGGATCCGCCACGGAGGACGTCGTGCTCGTCGTCACGCGGCGATCTTCCGTGAGGCTCGGCGGGCGGTAGCCTTCGGAGTAACTGCCGCGAATCAAAAGCGGCCGGAGCGGCGACCAAGTCGCACCATACTTCGGCACGCCGTGGCTCTCTGTGTCGCTGCGGGCTTCGTAGCGCCCCGCGAAATTGGCCTCGAGGCGATGCACGAGCGGCAGCCGGTTCGGTTTGCCCACGAGCGGGACTTGCAACTCGCCAAACGCCGCGCGACTGATGCGCTCGTCGCGATAGCTCGCCGGCGTGGCGACGACCGGGAACCCGGCGTAGGACACGGCGGTGTTCTTGCTATCCTCTTTTTCGTAGGACGCGCCAAACGCCGCGCGAATCGGGCCGCCCCAGATCTTGTAGACGTCGCCGTTGGCCGAGAAATCGACGCTGTCGAGCATCGAGCGACCGTCCACCTTGGGGTAGAGCGCGGTCTGCTCCAGCAAGGCGGTTTGGTTCGCGGCACCCGCCACCCGCTCGTCGATGAACGGGTTGAAGCGTTGGGTCGCATCGTTGTTGTTCGCGAGGGCATTGAACGCCGTCGCGTTGAACGTGCGGGAGATCGAACGGTATTTTTGATCCTGCCAGCGGTAGCCCGCATCCCAACGCCACGTCTCGCCGAGCTTGCCGCGCACCCCGGCGGTGATGCTGTGCGTCTGGGTTTTGGTTTGCTGAGAGAGCTGGCCCCACTGCGGGAGCATCATGCCGAACTGGATCGCTTCGCCGAACGGGTTGTTGGCCGCCGCGACAGTCACATTGGCTACGTAGACCGGCAGTGTCTTCGCGAAACCACGCGAGTCGCTGAACCCGTAGGTGCCGTAGACTTCGATCTCTTTGTTCACTTCATAGGAGCCGGTCGCGGTCAGTCCACGGCGCTCGGCCGCCGCGACGAGCTCGAGGTAAGAGGCGGGATTGGTAATCCGCTGGCCTTGGGCCACGATCGCGGTGCCGGTCTGGCCGGGGTCATTGGTCGTGCGGCGCTCAAACGCCGAAATCGGCGGAGTCGTGGCGGCCCCAGCCGGCGCCAGCAACACCCGCACACCAGGAATTGAAACGAAACCCGTGGCCGCCGTCGACTGCACCGCCGCGGGGTAGCCCCACTGAATGCGTTGATCGGTGCCCAGCACCGGCACACCGGTGGTGGCGTTGTAGCCTTGGATGGTGGTGCGGAAATCGGGATTTTTGGAGAACGAGCGCTGCGAGGCAAAGAGCGGGTCGCGGTCGTAATAGTTAAACGCCAGCGTGCCCCGGAATCGGCCGCCCAGACCCGCGACGCCGGTCGTGACGGTCGTTTGCCGCTCCCGCGCTCCGCCGTGCTCGGTCATTTTCACGGAGCCGTTTACCTCGGTGCCGACCCAAGATTTTTTCAGCACAATATTGATCACGCCCGCGACCGCATCCGAACCGTAGAGGGCCGAAGCGCCGTCGGTGATGATTTCCACGCGTTCGACGAGGCCGAGTGGGATCGTGTTAAGGTCGACGAAGCCCTGACCGGAGTTGGAGCCGCGATTGCGTTCGCCCGATTGGGCGACGCGCCGCCCGTCGACGAGCACGAGTGTCGAGCCGGCACCCAGACCGCGCAGACTCACGCCGGACGAGCCGGTTTGCACCGGGGCATTGGTGCCGAGCACCGGGCTCACCCCGGCGGCGGGTGGAAATGGAATCAGGTTCTCGGTGCGCTGCCCGGCAGAGATGTTGAGATCGTCCGGCGTGGAGTTCCGACCGGCGCCGACGCCATTGTAGGTCTGCGGCACGGTGCGCATGAAATCGGCGAGGTTCATCGCGCCCGTCGCCCGGATATCGTCCAGGTTGTAGGTGGACACCGGTGAAGGTCCGTCGACTTCCGTGCGGCGGATGCGCGAGCCGAGCACCTCATACTCGTCCATTTTGACCAACTGAGCAACTTTCGGGGCGGCAACGGCCGCCGCGCTGGGATCGGCGGGGCGGCTCGCGACGTTTTTTTCCGGAGCTCCCTGCTTCGTCACTGCGAAAGCACCCGTCGTAACGTCGGGCGCGGCGCTCAGTCCGGTATTGGCCAGCATCTTGTCCAGCGCTTCCTGCGGAGAAAACTCACCGCGAATCGCCGCCGTGCGCACGCCCCGGATGGCGTCGGCAGCGAACAATGTTTCACGCCCGGAGACTTCCGCGAAACGTTTCAGCGCCGAGGCGGCCTCGCCCGAGGGCAAGTCGTAGGTCTTCTTGGTATCGTTGGCGGCTCGGCCGGATGAAGCCAGCACCACACCGAGTGCGAGCGCGCTGAGGAGGAGGCGAAAGGTTCGCATAGATTAAAATTGGGAGGCGGTCGGGGACTGTGGCTGCTGAAGATGACGAACCGGCCGCGCAAAGCCGAAACAATTCGCGAAGATTCCGGCCGCCGGGTCCGTCAGCGCCGGCGCCGCAGCACCATCTCGTTTTCGCCGCGCCGGTCAGATCGCGCATCGAGCGTCGCCTCCAACAGCCGCACGAAGCCCTCCACGTTATCCGGCCGGAACGTCCCGCCGATCAGGCAGCGGCCCAATTCGGCGTCGCCGATCACGATTTGAAAACGATTGAGCCGGTTAAACTCGGCGACGGCTTCGGCGAGCGGAGTTTCGAAAAATTGCAGCCGGGGAGTCTGCCACGCCAGCGACTGGCTGATCTGCTCGGACGTCGCCGGCACAACCACGACCGGGGCGGCTGGCACCGCGGCCGCCGCCAGCGGCACGGCCGCTTGCTCACCGGCTGTCACCACCACGTGCGCGGCACCTTCCGCCGGCGCGGCGACCGACGGTTCCCGGTTCACCTTGACGCTTCCCTCCGTGACCAGCACCGCCACGGTGCGATCCTCCAACCGCACATTGAACACCGTGCCGACCGCACGCACTTCGATCCCTCCGGCCTCGACGACGAAGGGCCGCCGCGCATCCTTCCATACGCTGAATTGCGCCTCGCCGCCGGTGAGCTTCACCCGCCGCTCCCGGTCGGAATACTGCACGACCACCTTGCTCCCGTCCTTCAACTCGACCCGCGAACCATCGGGCAACGCGAGCCGCTCGTTGACCTGCAGATAGGCTTTGACCGGAAGCTCCCCGGGCGCGCGCGACGAAGTGCCCACACCCAACCACACCGCCACCGCTGCGGCGGCGGCCAGCACCGCGCTCGCCGCCCACGGCCACCAGCGCACTCGACGGCGCGGCGCGAACAAATCCGGATTGCCCTCGGTCGTATGCCAAGGCTGCCACTCGTAGAGGTGCATCATCCGCTCAAACGCGGCCGCGTGCTGCATCATCGCTTCCGTATGGCGGGGATCGGCGACGATCCACTGCATGTAGTCGTCCTGTTCCGCCGGAGTCAGTCCGCGATCGCGACGCGCCAACCAGAGCGAGGCCTGCTCGGCCAGAGCTTGGGGCGGCGGCCGGTGGGACTGGGGTGAATCAGATCGCATGCTCGGGTTCCTCGCTCACCGCACGCCGCCATTCGCGAAAAAATCCGCGCACAGCCGGATGCCGAGCGCGGTTTGTTTTTCGACCGTGCTTTCCGAGACCCCCAGCTTCCCGGCGATCTCTTTTTGCGTGAAGCCATACGCCGTCCTCAGCGTGAGAATCTCACGACAGCGCGTGGGCAGCGACTGGATGGCTTTGGTCAAGAGTTCGAGTTCCTGTTGCTTGCTGACGGTGGCGACCACATCGGTGCCATCTGCTAAGACGGACGAGTCGGTCGAGTCCGTAATCGGTTCGAACCGCACCACCTGCTGGCGCCGCACGGCATCGAGGGCGAGATTCCGGGCCGCGGTAAACAGCAGCGCGCGCGTTGAGCGGATCGGCCCGGCCTCGCGAGCCCGCAAGATGCGCGCAAACGTGTCCTGCACGACATCGTCCACATCGGGCAACGTGGGAAACCGCGCGAGCAACCACGCCCGGAGCGCCGGCCGGTGCGGCTGCACCTCCGTCACAAACCAGTTCGCTTGCGGGGATTCCGGGAAATTCACGGCGGTGCGACGGTGGGACTAAAGTTTCAGCAGCCGCTTCACCTCGCGTTCCAACGCCTCGCCGCGGGCGTTGGTGCTCACCACGCGCCCCGTCTGATCGATCAGAAACATCGACGGGATCAAACTGATGCCAAACTTGGTGGAGAACTCGTTTTTCCAATATTTGCCGTCGAAATGCTGGGGCCACGGCATCTGCTCCTTCGTCGTGAAATCGACGAGTTTCTGCTTCGCCTTCGCCAACTTGGTCGCCGTCTGCTCCGGCGCGTCGTTGGCCGAGAGGTTGGCATTCTCCAGCGTCACTCCGATGATCTCAAAGCCCTTCGCATGCAGCTCGGCGTAGACCTTTTTGATGTTCGGTAATTCGGCGATGCACGGCCCGCACCACGTGGCCCAAAAATCCACGAGCACGACTTTGCCGCGTAGGTCCTTGAGGTCCACTTTGCGCCCGTCCACCGCCGTAAAGGCCAACTCCAAGGGCTTCTCGAGGCTGTCGAGCGCCTGGAGCTTGTCGGCGGCGAATTTCTTCACGCCCTCGTCGGGCGCGGTGAGCAAATGTCGGCACCCTTCCTCCAACGATCCGGGGACCGCATCCTTCCAAGCCGTGAGGAAATTTTCCGCCTCGCCCGCGAGCCGAGGGTTGCCCGCATAGCGCGCAAGGTGCCGGTCGAATTGTGCAATCAACGCGAGCCAGACTCCACGCCCATCCTTCTCTTCGCCGGATTTAATGCGCGCACGCTGCCGCCGTGACTCCGCCGCGAAATCTTGAAACTCGAGCACCTCGCGCTGCTCCGGTTTGCTGTCCGCCGCCGCCAACAGCGAACGCTTGAGCGCGTCCGCCTGCGTCTGCCACGCCTGCTTTGCCGGCTCGTCGAAAATCACATCCGCCATGCTCTGGCTCGTCGCACCGGGCTTGGGCGCAAACCCCTTCATGAAAATCGGCGCTCGGCCGATCAAGGTCATCACGACATCCCAGCGCCGCGCGTCCTGCGGGTAAGCCGCGTAAAACGCGAGCGCATCGGCCGTGAGCTGCTTGTTCCGCGCATCCACCCAAGAGAAATAGCTTTCCATGCCGCCCATTTCCTTCGGATTGCCGGGCGTCTTCTCGCTCCGCAGTGCCACAAAGGCTGCATACGCGCGATCCGCCGCCGATTCCGTGGCGGGAGCCGTGACCGACGTGGCTGCCGCGGGAGCGACGAGCGTCGCTTTGATCCCGCCGGCGGATGTCGTCGTCTGCGCGGATCCAGTCGCGGCGGAGGCAAATTTCGCCACGAGCGCCATCATCTCCGGTGTCGGCAGATCTTCGGCCTTCACCGGCACCCCGGCGCGGCGCAGCAATTCCGCGAGACCTTGCGCGGAAGTCGCGACTTTTGGCGCGACTTTGCCGACCAGTTTCCCCTCGCGATCCAGCACGAGCACCATCGGCATCGGCACGACCATGCCAACCGCGAGAAACACCGCCGATTCCTTCACCGCATCCGGCCCGCTCGGATCCAGCACCGTCGCAAACCGATGCCGGTCGCGATGCAGCTCCCGCCACGCCTGAAAATTCTCCGGCGTATCGCGTGTCACGAGTGCGACGACCTCGACGCCCAGCGCGCCGTGTTTTTCGACTGCCTGATTAAGCCAGTCACTCGGGATCGACTCCGCCGGCGAGAAACTCAGCACCACCGGTTTGCCGCGAAAGGCGGAAATTTTCTGCTCCGCACCCGCGGAATCACGCACCACCAGATCGGGCATCACCGCGCCCGCTTTCAGTCGCACCGCGTCTTCCGTGAAAGGCGGTGGCGTCGGCCGCGCACCCGCGGGGTTGGTCGTGGCACTGTTCGCGCGAATCGTAGCCGCCTTGGTCTGCGCCTCGGCTGATCGTGCCATGATCGCCGACCCGACCTTCACGCCCGCCTTCGCCAATCCCGCCTCGAGCCGCGTATCACCCGGCAAATACCCGTCCGTCGTCGCCACGATGACGCCGGTGCGGTCGATCACGAACTGGGCGGGAATCGCCGGCACGCCGTAGAGTGCGGCCGAGGCGCGCTGCGCGTGCTCCGGCGTGCCTTGCTCGTGCGGATCAAACGTGAAGCGCATCGCCGGATAACTCCCGCCCTTGAGTTTCACCCAGTCTGCAAATTTCTGCCGCTTGTCCCCGGTGCACACCGCGAGCACCACGACACCCTGGTCGGCGTATTTCGCGGCGATCTGCTGCGTGTGCGGCATCGAAGCGATACAGGGCGAGCACCACGTCGCCCAAAAATCGAGGATCAGCACCTTGCCCCGGTAATCGGCCAGACGGACCTCCTTGCCTAGCGCATCGAGCGTCACAAAATCCGGCGCCACCACGCCTACCCCGGGTTTTTCCCCCGAGGCCGCACCTTGGGACGAGGCAACCAGTAAAAACAGGGCCACAAAACCGACGGCAAATCGACAGTTGAACATGGGAGAATGGAGGGCGATGGTGGACACAGCTAGCTCCCTCCGCTGCCCGCGTCGAGCACCGCGTGACGACCAACCGCCTTCCGCGCGAAGCGGCCCACCGCAAGCCGCCGCCCTAACACCTCCGTTACCCTTTTCTCATCGCCGCAGCCTCCCCGGGAACAATTCTCCCAGTTTGCGCCTCGGATCAATTTCCCCACCTTCTTCCCTTATGTCGTCGCTTCGCCGCCCATTGTTCGCGCTGCCTCTTATTGTCTCCACGCTTCTCTCACTGCTGTGCGCATCGTCCGCCCTCGCCGCAGCGAAGCCGGCCCCCGTCAAAGCCTCGCTCGTCGCCGCCGACGCGTCCGTCAAACCCGGTCAGCCGCTGACCGTCGCCCTCCGGCTCGTCCACGACGCCCACTGGCACACCTATTGGCTCAACCCCGGCACCGGCCTCGCCACCTCGCTCAAATGGAATCTCCCTGCCGGCTGGACCGCCGGGGAAATCCAGTGGCCCGCTCCGATCATCCTCAAAGACAATGCCGGTAATACGGTTGGCAACGGCTACGAGGGGGAACTGTTTCTCCCCGTCACGCTCACCCCGCCCGCCAACCTCACCGCCGACACCGCCATCGAACTCAAAGCCGCTGCCGACTGGCTCATGTGCGCGGAAATCTGCGTCCCCGGCAGCGCGAACGTCGCCCTCACCCTCCCGGTCTCCACCGACGCACCGAAACCCGACGCGATCTATGGCGAAAAAATCCGCACGACCGTCGCCGGCCTGCCCCGCGCCGATGGTGCCTGGAAAGTCACGGCCTCGCGCGACGCAAAAAATCTCACGCTCACCGTCACGCCCGCCTCCCCCGCCGCCTCACTCACCGGCGGCAGCGCCGCACCCAAACTCCACTTCTTCTCTGACGACGGCCTCGTCGCCTACGACCTCCCGCAAACGGCCAAATCCAACGGCCAAGGCGGCTTCACCCTCGTTGCGCCGATTTCTCCCGATGGTCCCAAGGACGCGAAAAAGATCCTCGGCGTCCTCACGACCTCCACGAGCTGGACGTCCGGTAGTGGCGCCCCGCTCCGGGGCCTCCGCATCGATACTCCGCTGACTCTCGCTGCCGCCGCGCCGGTCTCCACCCCGATCGTTCAACTCCTCGGCACGCTCGTCCTCGCCTTCCTCGGCGGCCTCGTGCTGAACCTCATGCCCTGCGTCTTCCCCGTCCTGGGAATCAAGATACTCGGCTTCGTCAATCAATCCGGCCAAGCCAAGCAAAAGGTCGTGCTGCACGGCCTCGTCTTCGCGCTCGGCGTTCTTCTGTCGTTCTGGTCGCTCGCCGCCGTGCTCGCGATTCTGCGCGCGGGCGGACAAGAACTCGGCTGGGGCTTCCAACTCCAAGAGCCCGGCTTCGTTTTCATCCTCGCCGCCGTGATGCTCGTCTTCGCGATGAACATGAGCGGCGTGTTCGAGTTTGGCCTCAGCGCCACCGCCGTCGGTGCCGACCTGCAGATGAAATCCGGATACGCCGGCTCGTTTTTCACCGGCGTCCTCGCCACCGCCGTCGCCACGCCGTGCAGCGCGCCGTTTCTCGCTCCCGCCCTCGGCGCCGCGCTGGCCGTTCCCACCGGCGAATCCTTCGTGATCTTCACCGCCATCGCCGTCGGTCTTTCGGCCCCGTATCTGCTGCTCTCGATCTTCCCGCAGGCCGTGAAAATTCTCCCCCGCCCCGGCGCGTGGATGGAGACGTTCAAACAGTTCATGGCCTTCCCGCTCTACGGCACCGTCGGCGCGCTCGTCTGGGTGCTCACCGGCCAACTCGGCGACGACAGCCTGATGGCCATCTTCGGCCTCGTCGCGATCGCCCTCGGCATTTGGGTTTACGGCCGCTGGACCGCCCCTGGTGCCTCCGCCGGCCGCGTGCGCTTCGGTCACGCCGGTCTCATCGCGCTCCTGTTCGTCGGCGCGTGGCTCGGCTGGCCCACGAAATCGAAACTCATCTGGGAACCGTGGAGCACCGAAGCCGTCGCCAAACTCCGCGCCGAGAACCGCATCGTCTACGTCGATTTCACCGCCCGCTGGTGCGCGACGTGCCAGACCAACAAGAAACTTGTCTTCGGCTCTGCCGCCGTCCTGAAACTTTTCGCCGACAAAAAAATCGCCACGCTCCGCGCTGATTGGACGAACAAAGACCCGCGCATCACCGCCGAACTCGCCGCCTACCAACGCAGCGCCGTCCCTTTTAACGTCATCTGGCTCCCCGGCAAAGATACCCCCGTCCTACTGCCTGAACTGCTCACGCCAAGAATCGTGCTGGATGCAGTAAAATAGCCGGAGCGGGCAGTGGTGGTGAATCAGGTCTAAGTTTTTAACTTTTCCACATAGTTTTTAAGATTTCACCTAAGTTTTTAGAAATGGGGGTGCGGATTTCGCCTGACCCAAGTTTTTAAGTGGTTCCTGAAAAGGGGCTGCCCCTGATACCCGCAGCGCGAGATCGGGCCGTATAAGCCAAATCTCGGGCTTTTCGATTTTCGAGTGAGTGAACCTGGATCACATTATCGCAATCGCCCAAAAGCTTCCGACTTTGATTTGCCGGGTAGCCGCGAGCGCCAGCGAGTGGTGATCCGTCCACTCGCTGGCGCCTCGACTCTGCTGCCTTCTAACCGGTTCGTATCTGTGCAAGCTGTGGTTAAAGTCTGAATGTTTGGGGCTGTTGGTATTAATCACTCGGTTCTGGAAAGTGCATACGCAGGTGACTGCGCCGCGGATCGCCACTCATCACGCAACGACCTTCGCCTCCCCACACGATCACCGCAGATTTCGCTTCAACGCGGGCGCCGGACGTTCATGCTACGCCGCCAGTGGACTCCTCTTTGCCAAAATCCGTCACCGATCTGCAGCGCCCGCTCGACCATTTTCGGGCCAACAAGAAGCGATTGGAAATCCACCCCACTGAGAAGCTCGTGCTCTGGGTCGTCTGCGCGCACTTGGTTTTTCTCCCGTGGGCGCTCGGCACCATGTGGGGTTGGGCTCAGTTCACCAGCTTTGCCTTGGCGGTAATGGGCTTTGGGCTCGCCCTGCTTCCGCGCCGCTACACCGAGGAGCACACCGGCTCAAATTCCTTCCGGTTGGTTATGTGGCCGCGCTTGGTCAGGTTTCCGATCTTCTGGCTGGGTGCGGCCCTCCTCGGCTACGTGGCGCTCCAAGCCCTCAATCCCGCCTGGGCCTTTGTGACCAATGGCAAGGGCTGGTGGATGCAAAAAATTGAGCACACCCCGTGGCTCCCGCCGGGCGTCGATACGCCCTTCGAACGGTGGAACCCTTGGCGCCTGCTCTTGGTTTACAGTTCTGCTTGGCTCACCGTTTGCGCGCTCTGGGTCGGCCTGACCCGCCGGCGCTCGCTGCAGACACTGTTCATCGTCGTCGCCACGAACGGCCTCCTCCTTGCCTGTTTCGGCATCGCCCAGCGACTGCTCGGCAACGGTAAAATTTTCTGGTTCGTCGATTCGGCCAATCCGGCGTTTTTCTCCAGCTTCGTCTACAAAAACCACGCCAGCGCCTACCTGCTGCTGACCTTGGCCGTCACCTGCGGCTTGGCCGCTTGGTATTACCTCCGGGGGCTGCGCCGGCTGGAGAAATCCAATCCTTCGGGCGTTTTCACGTTCTTTGCTACCTGCATCGCTGTCGCGATTTTGACGAGCTATGCTCGCGGCGCCACCCTCACCATGCTGGCCTTCCTCGCCATTTGCGTGGCCGTCTTTATCGGCCACCAACTCCTGATGAAGAACACGACGCGCAAACCCATCGTCGCCGTCGTGCTTCTGCTCGTCTTCGGTTTCTTCCTCAAAACCGGCTTGGAAGCCCTCAACACCGGCGAAGCGTGGAGCCGCCTGAAAATAGGGCTGAACCGCGAGGATGCCTCGCTGGCCTCCCGGGAGTGGGCCACCGAGTCCGCCGTCGCCATGCTCCAAGACCACTGGACCACGGGCGTCGGGGCCGGCGCCTTCCGCCATCTCTTTCCGATCTACCAGCACCAAAATCCGCGGCTCATCACCCACCCGATGTTTTGGGAACACGCACACAATGACATCGTGCAATTCCCGATTGAGCTCGGCTTGTTCGGCGTGGGGTTAATCGCTGCCTCGGCAGCTTACCTGCTCCTCAGCCTCACCCGCAGCTACTTCTGGGAAAACCCGCTGAGCGGCTGCACCGTCCTCGGCTCCGGACTGCTCGTCATCTACGCGTGGTGGGACTTCCCCTTCCAGTGTCCCGCCATTTTGATTACGTGGTGCGTCTTGGGGGTCGCCATCACGCTTTGGACAAAACTCGAGGAAATGAACGTGCGGGGCTGAGCGCGTCCCGTCCCAGAAAATTACCTACCGCACCGCGGGCGCGACCTCCACCCGCGCCAGGTCGTCAAAGTCCACCCAAGCCCCGGTCATTTTCAGGGAGGTGTAATTGTCGTCAGGGGCTATCCGGTTCGTATCTGTGCAATCTGTGGTTAAAGTCTGAATGTTTGGGGCTGTTGGTATAAGGTCTTCCTCGGCGCCACTCGCTCACGCTCGCCGCTACCGGCAGTCAAAAACTCAAATGACGTGGGTATTATATCAATCGCACAAAAGAGTCAGACTTTGATTTGCCAGGTAGCCGCGAGCGCCAGCGAGTGGTGATCCGTCCACTCGCTCATGCGACCATGCGCACCCGCGATCCTGCCGACCGCAAGGCGGGCGGGTCCGACACGGTAGATTTTGGGCCGGTTTGGAAATAAAAGGGGAGCGGGTCGCACAGCGCGGGAGCGCCCGGCCCAGACAAAATTCAACCCGGCGGGGCAAGCCGCTCGCGACTATCTCCACGGGGGAGGGTTGGCGAGGCGCGAACTGCGTTTTTGGCGGAAGGGCGCGGACACGTGCGGCGGTCGAGAGGGTTGAGCAAATTCTGTTTCGTCTTGAACTTGGGTCTGTGAACTTGGGCCGTGATGGTTG
>CAMBVX010000151.1 GCA_945871085.1 Opitutus sp. GAS368
CCGCCGATGACCTGCGAGGGAAACGCGGGCACCCACACGGCTGGCATTTCGATACGGCCGGAGGTGGAGTTGGTGATGTTGGCGAGATTTTGGACGAAGGCGCCGTTGGCATCGGTCTCGAAGAAACGCCACGGCTGCGTGTTCACCCACGAGTCCATGTCTTGATAAAATGCGCTCGCCTGGTGGCGGCCAAACCACTTGCCGAGGTCTTTCTGGTAGGCGAGGGCGGCGCGGAAGCCGCGGGCACCGGTCCAGAAGGGTGAGGCGTTCATGGCGGTGTTGAGCGCCCACTGGGTGCCAGTCGAGCCGGTGGCGGGATCGACGTAGTTATTGCCGATCGCGCCAGGGGCGAAGACGACGGTGCTGGTGGCGCGGAGCGGATCGTTGATACGGGCGTCGTGGCCGTAGCGGAGCTGGAGGGCGAGGCCGGGCGCGAGCGTGGTCTCCGCGACGATGGAGCGAATGATGTTGGTGTAGGCGTCGCGGTGAAACGGGCCGATCGCGGAATCGACGGTGGTGAGATCGAACGGGCCGTTGCGGGTGAATTGGGCGACGTCGGGAAATGAGACTAGGTAGCGCGAGCTCTTGTTGTCGACGTTTGCCGCGGTCGTCGTGGTGGCGTTGCCGGGCACGTTCGCCACCACCGCGCCGAACGCATCGCGCCCGGGCAATTGCCAGCTCAATGGGGCGCGCACCGTCACGGCCTGAGCGAAGACCGAGTCGCGGGTGAAGTAGCGATACTCGCCGCGAATCTGGAGATTCTTCCACGGCTGAAACGTGGCGGCGACGTGCACGCCGGCATTTTGCTGGCGGTGGCCGGGGCGGAAGAAGTACGTGTCACCCTTCACGGCATTGAGTCGCAGCCCGAACATCCGGTTGCTGGCCTGCGTATCGAACGTGGAGCGCCAGGAGCCCTCGGAATCGACTTTCCCGGTGATCGTCGCGGTGGGGCGGCGGTTGAGGTAGGCACGTTTGGACGTGCTGGTGATCGCGCCGCCGGCGTCGCCGGAGCCGAAGAGCAGGGAGTTTGAGCCGCCGATGGCCTCGACGCGGTCGATGTCGAAGGAGTCGAGCAGCGTCGTGTCCGAGCGGAGGAAGCCGTCGCGACGCGGGTTATTGATGGCGAGGCCGCGCATCGTCATGGTTTTTGGGTCCTGTCGATCGCCCTCAAGATCGCCGCGGACATCTTCGCCGGCACCGATGACGGCGGAGCCGAGGCCACCGAGCTTCGAGAGCATGTCGGTCATATCGACGACATTGAGTTCATCCATGAGCTGGCGGTTGAAGACCTTCGCATCGAGCGGGGTTTTACTGAGCAAAGTGTTCGTGCCGGTGACGGAGTTGGTGTTGGTCGCGTCGTAGGTGTCGGAGGCGTCGCCCTTCACCTCGAAGACGTTGAGGAGGACGGCCTCGGCGGTGGCGGCCTGACCTTTCGCGCCGGTGGGGGAAGCGGTGGAAGCGGGCGCGACCGCTTGGGCGCGCAGGGCCGGGGCGAACGAAAGCGACAGGGTGGCGAGGGCGAGGAGCAGCGAGGTGCGGTTGGGGTGGTGCATGAGGTAGGGTTGGTAGGATTAAAGTGAGGTGGTCTGGGTAAAAACAAAGACGACGACCTGGCGGGGTCCAACGTGATATTCACAAGGGAATTGTCCCGCCGGCGAGAAATAATCTGCCGGTGAAATTATTTTCTTATGGGGGTGTTGTCCGGGTGACTTCGCGACAATGGTCCCGCAGCGTCATCAGCTCGGCCGCGGGGCGCCATGGGCGAGAAAGAATGTAGGCTCGATAGTCCGCGCGGTCGTTGGGTGGAGCCAGGCACCGAATTCGGTGTGAGCGTCGGCCCGTCCGGCGATACCGACGGGCCTGTGCTGGAGGGCAAAGTCGAGGTCTTCACTCCACGATTAACACTCCGCGCATGATGCGCCAATGGCCGGGGACGGTGCAGATATACGGATAACGTCCGGGCTGGCTCGGGGCGGTGAACGCGAGCTCGGCGCGGGCGCCCGGATTTACGAGTGGCGTCGCGTGGAGAACTTTCGACGAGGCGGGGATGAAGTGCTTGGCGAGGCCGGTGGGATCGCTCGCCATTTGATCAGCGAGTAAGCCAATCTCCTCCTCGGCGCCGAGGGCCACGAGGACGAGATTGTGGGGCATGGAGTCGGGATTTTCGAAGACGATGCGCACGGGCTGGCCGGCTTTGACGCGGAGTTCGCGCGGGGCGAACTGCATTTGATTCGGCACGGCCTGCACGCGCAGGGCGTCGGCATCGGCGGCGTGGGCTTTTTCCCAGGCGGCGGCCATGGCTGCGAGCGCGGTGGGGTCGGTCGCGAAACGCGCGCCCGTGAGGGGTTGCCCGAGCGAATCGTAAATGAACACGGGCGGCGGGGCGTTGCGCAGTCGGCGGTAGGTGATCTCGATTGGGTTCAAACCGGGTGTGAGGTCGAAGGTGACTTGCTGCTCCGTGCTGTAGGTGCTGTCGGCGGAGGAGAGTTGGACGCCGTTGGCGGAGATATCGAGGAAGCCGTGTTTGACGCTGAGCACGGCGGTCTGGGGGGTCGTGACGTCGATGAATGTTCGATACGTGCCGCCGGTGGTGGCCGGAGCTTTCCCTTTTTGTTTCGCGGCGTTCTTGGTGACGGGCGCTGGTTCGTTGGCGGACGTGGTGCTGAGGGTCAGCCAGTGATCGACGCGCGTAGCCGGAGAAACTTCGAGCACGGGAACCGAACGCCCCTTGAGGGGCTTGGTGCCGGCGCGGAGATCGGTGAGCATCAGCTGCACGGCGGGCTCGGTGGGGTGCAGATGCGCGACGACGGCGTCAAATTCGGGTCGGGTTGGACGGAGGTGGGCGACAGCGTTGATGGCGGCCATGCGCACGCGCGGATGCGGATCGGCGGCGGCTTGCTTGAGGCGCGCCACCGCGTCGGGCACGAGCGCGACGGTCAGACGGACGAGCTGCGCCGCGGCCGCGCGCATGAGTGGGTCTACGGAGCGGGCGAGGCTGGTAATCCACGCGGGGCGAACCGCACCGGTGGCGGCGAGAAGCCACGAAGCTTCGAGGTGGGCTTGATCGAAACTGGGTTGCTGGCGTGGCTGCGCTGCGACCCACGCCTCGATGGCCGGCACGGCGGCGGCGCCGAGTTTGCGGAGTGCAATGCGCGCGTGGTGGCGGACGATATTTTGCGGGTGGGTGAGCAGCGCTAGTAAAGCGGCGGCCGGCGCGCCCTCGATTTTTGGCCAGTCCCTTACGAGCGGTTTGCCCGTGTGCACGACGCGCCAGATGCGGCCGCGCACGTGGTTCCACTGGGGATCGCGCATGGCGTGCTGGGCGTGGCCGATGATCAGACTGGAGAAATCGGAAACGTAGAGGGCGCCGTCGAAACCGAATTCGACGTCGACGGGGCGAAACGTGCTGTTCTTCGACGACAATACGTCGAGGCGATTCGTCGCCACGAGGGGTCCGGCATCCGCGTTCACGGCCGAGAGCGAAACGATGTAGCTGCCGAGGAGTGAGGCGGAGGCGATGCCCTGTTGGAGTTCGTCGGGGAAGTTGGGGCTCGAAATTACACTGAGCGCCGAGCCTTTCGCGTAGTTGAGCACGGTGGCGTTGCCGTAGGGATGGTAGACGCCGAGGGGGGTCCAAGTGAGAGGGACACCTTCGAGCACGTGGCCGCCGCCGTAGCGTTGGAAAATATTTCCGTAGCGGTCGAAGGACACCTTCCACGGATTCGGCGTCATGCTTTGCCATTCGGTCGTGATGCGTCCGGTGGCGGGATTGAGGCGATAGGTCGAAGAGTCGATGCCGCGCACGACGCCAAAGGGCGTTTCAAACTGCGAGCGGTGAAACACGCCGTCGGAAAAGAGGAGATGGCCGAGCGGGTCGCTGGTGACCATGCCGCCGTGGTGAGAATCGGTGACGTCGATGCCGCGGAGGAGTTCGGTGCGGGTGTCGGCGCGGCCGTCGCCGTCGGTATCATTCAACACCAGTAGCCGCGGTTGGGCGGAGACGATTACGCCGCGCTCGTGAAAGGTCACGCCGTCGAGTGCGTCGAAACCGTCGGCGAAGACCGTGGACTTGTCCGCCTTGCCGTCGTGATCGGTGTCTTCGAGCACAAGGATTTTATCGTGCGGTTGCTCGCCCGGAATGGTGTGCGGAAACGACGGCATGGTGACAACCCAGAGGCGGCCGCGGGCGTCGAAGCTCAGTTGCACCGGATTGCGGAGCTCGGGAAATTGTTCCTCGGAGGCGAAGAGATTCACGGCGTAGCCGTCGGCCACGACCAACTCTTGCTGCATGTCGGCAGGCGAGCGGACCGTGCCACCGGGAAACCGATACGTCGTCGTCTTGCCCTCGGGCATCGCCGGAAGGGACGGCGCGGGATAGTCGGCGAAACGCTTCGCCGGGTGGGCGGCGAGGT
Organism: Opitutus sp. GAS368; assembly: GCA_945871085.1. Taxonomy (GTDB): domain Bacteria; phylum Verrucomicrobiota; class Verrucomicrobiia; order Opitutales; family Opitutaceae; genus GAS368. The sequence continues at coordinate 4,413 of CAMBVX010000151.1, forward strand.
CGTGGACAATGGCGTCGGCCTGCGCGACGAGTTGGTGATAGCGCGGGAGTTCGGTGGAATTTTCCTCCGGACGTTTGCGGACCCCGTAGTAGAGCGCGGCATTCTTTGGCCGCACGAGTTCGGCGACGTAACGGTGTTTTTGAGCGGCGGCGCGCGCGACGTCAGTGAGCCGGGGGGAATCGGTTGCGGCGGGCGCGGCGTCGCCGAGGAGTGAGCGTGCGAGGGCGTCGGCGATCGCGCGGGTGCCGGCGGCGTTGAGATGGATACCCTGCGTCGTGAGCGGTTCGGCGCTGCGAGCGTAGGCCTCGCGACTGGCGGCAAAGAGATCGATGAAGGTGGCGCCATGCGCGCGCGCGAGGTCCGCGATGGCGTGGGTGTAGAGGGAGACTTCGCGGTTTCGTTCGGCGGCGGCGGTCGTGCTGCGCTCCTCGACGGCGAGCGGTGAGAGGAGGACCAGTTTCGCGCCCGGGTGGAGCCGAGCGATCTCGCGGAGGTAGACTTGGTATTGGGCGCGAAACGCGGGGAGGCCGGCGGCTCCGGCGAAGGACTCGTTCATCCCGTAGCCAAGCACGACGACCTGCGCGGGCCACGCGGCGAGCAAGGTTTTGAAGTGTTCGACGTAGCCCTCGGGGCGGAGCCGGTAGCCGACTTCGTCACCCGTCCACGCGAGGCTGCGGATGCGGAGTTTTTTGTCGGGGTGAGCGAGTTGCAGGCGGGCTTCGAGGTCACCCGACTCGAGCAGGCGCTCGATCATCGCGTTACCGTAGAAGAGAACTCCGTCGCCCGTGCGTAGAGATTCGCCCGCGGCGGAAAAAGCCGCGGCCGGCCACAAGACGAGGCAAAGGAGGAGGGACAGGAATTTCATCGATTAGTTGAGGAGGAGATGGAACACGCGCAGTGCGGTGCCATTGGCCTTGGCATCGTGGTCGCGGGCAATCCGCACTTTCGCGACGTGGCGGCCGGGCTTCAAGTTTTCGTCGAGGATCACAGCCCATGGCAGGTGCAGCGAGTGGCTCCAACGGGTGTAGGTTTCGATCGACCGATACGGCGCGCCGTCGACGCTGAATTCCAGACGCCCCGCATCCGGCCCGGCGGTGATGAAGAGGCCGCAGCCCGTGCCCTCGAAACTGAATTCAAATTCCGCGCCCGGCTCGGTGCCGACGAGCGCCGGCACATCCACAAATCCCGCGCGCGTGCCCTTTTTGTCCGCCGGTCTCCAGGTCTTTTCCAGCGTGAAGCCCCGGATATTTCGCGCGTCGCGGAGCTCGCCGAAACGTCCGCGAAAATAACTGGTGGGATCAATCGGCGGCGGCAGCGGGTGAGGTTTTTCGGCCGCGGCCAGTGGCGGGGCGAATGCGGCGTTGAGCAGGCGCGCGACGCTGTGGGCGTACAGTTGATGGCCAAAGGGCGACGGATGGAGGTTTTTGAAATCTTGGTCCCAGGTGAACTGGCCCGCGTTGATGCGGTCGGTGACTTCGCGCGAGAGATTCAGCGAAGGATTGCCATAGGCGACCGCGACTCTCTCGTGCTGCGCGATCGCCGCGGGCACCTTGCCGCCGTTGTAGTCGGTCATGTGCTCGGGCATGACAAAGTGAAGTTGGACGATGTCCGTAAGCGGATTCAACGCGCGCACGTGGCGCACCACGCCTTCGATGCCGCGGAGCATGTGCGCGGGGTCGGCGGTGTTCGAGGTGTCGTTCACCGCCGCTTCGAGGAACAGGAGATCGACCGGCCCGTGCGACAACACGTCGCGTTCCAAGCGAAACGCGTGGGGCACGGAGCCGAGCGAGCCAATGCCCGCGTTGATGAACTCGAACTTCGTCCCGGGAAACGTCTGCGTGAGATAATCGGAGGTGTGTTGCCGCCAAGCCCCACCCGCCGTGATCGAACCGCCGAGGAAGACCACGCGCCCAGCGTGCGTGCGCTCGAACGTGCGCCGGCTGTTCGCCAGGCCGTCGCGCAGTTCGAAATACTCATGGCCCTTGGGCAGCACGTGCGGGTCGTAGGCCGCGCGGTCGGCGGCGACGAGCGCGGCAAACGGCGCGAGCAGCAGCGCGATGAGAGCTGTGTGGAGAGGCTTCATTTCGACGTTTTTGGACCGGACTTTGGCGATGGGACGGTGGACTTGGGCGGCACTTTGGCGGCGGGCGCAGGCTCCTGCGGCTTCGGTCCGCCTGATCCGGGCTGACGCAATTCTTTTTGAACCCACTCGAGGCCTTGCAGGTTACCCTTGATTCCCTCGGCGGCGTCGAGGTGGCCGCGTTCGTGGATGACGCCGACCGGGCCGCGCCAGCCGCTGGCTTCGACGACTCGTATCATTGCCAGTTCCGACTCATCGGAGCCGATGAAGCGCACGCCGGGATACTGCGTGGTGTCGGCCTTCATACCGTTGAGATTCACCGCGAGCAGATAGGGCTGGATGCGTTTGAACAGCGCGGGAAACTCCGCCAGCGAACCGCGCCAGTGGTGAAAATTGAATACGATGCCCACGTTCGTCATCCCGTCTCGGCGCAACCGCTCAATGATGGCGATTTGATGATCCTGCTCCTCAAACCACGGCTCGCGATGATTGTAGAGTCCCACTTTGCAACCGAGCGCCGCCGCGTCCTCCGCGATGGGCCGGATGCGCGCCGCCTCGGCTTCGATTCGCTCGGCATAGTTCGTCACCGTGATGGCGCGGGATCCGCACACCCAGAGCTGCGGATGGATGCCGTGGCGCTTGATGGCATCGAGGATTTCCGGCTTATGGCTGGGATACCACCACGCGGTGATTTCGATGCCGTGCTGCTGCATCGCTTCGATTTCGGCATTGAAGGTGGGGACGTGTTCGGCGCGCCAATCGTAGGCGAGCTTGGTCAAGCCAAGCTCCCGCAACATCTGCGCCCGTTCCTCGGGGCCGCGCTTTTTTGCATCGTAAGGCACGATCCACAACGCGGCGATGTTCTGGCGGTCAAACAGCGACCGGGGTTCAGCCGCGGCGCGCGGCGTGCTTGCTGGCGCGATGAAAATTACTGCGAGGAGGCAAAGTTGAACGAGGGGATGTTTTTTCATGTGGGGAGTTTTTAAGGAAAGTGTGGCCGAGTTCATTTTGGTTTGGGTAGCGCGAAGGCCACCCACGCATCGCCAGTGCGGCCGCCCAGTTTACCGCCGCCGGTGGCCGCGATCACGACGAACTGGCGACCGTCAACCTCGTAGGTTGTCGGTGGCGCGGTGCCGTGCAGGGGAAGTTCAGCCGCCCAAAGCTCCTCCCCGGAGTCAGCGGAAAACGCCCGGATCTTTTTGTCGCGGGTGCCGGAACAGAAGACCAGCCCGCCCGCCGTCACGATCGCACCGCCGAAATTCTCTGTGCCGGTTCCGGGCCGGCCGGCGGTGGTGAGCGCCGCATAGCTGCCAAGCGGCACGCGCCACTCGAGTTTGCCGGTATTGAGGTCGATACAGTTGAGTGTGCCCCACGGCGGTTTGCCGCCGGGATAACCCTCGTGGTCGAGCAGTTTTTGGTAGCCGGAAAACGAATACTTGGGGCGGCCCGCCCGGACCGTCCCGATCGGGCGATCGCGCGCCAGCAGGAAGTCCACGATGGCGCGCTGCTGAGCCTCGGGTATCGCCGCTCCGAGGGGCGGCATCAGGTTACGTCCGGTCTTGAGGAGTTCGAGCACGGTCGGAACATCCATCCGGTGGCGGACGCCCCGGAGCGGCGGGGCCACCCCCACGCCTTTGCGATCCGGTCCGTGGCAACTGGCACAAAACATCTGGTAGGCTTGTTCGCCTGTCGTCGCCGGCACGAGCGGCGGAGGATCGTCATCGCGGAAGACGGTGATCGCCCAGGGCACGTGGTTCGCGGTCACGTAGAGCCGGGCGGATCGTGGGTCGACGGCGGCGCCCGTCCACTCTGCACCGCCGTGGATACCCTGGAACACGGTCGGCTTCCCGATCTCAAATGCCGTGAACCAGCCGAGGTTCGCCCGCGCCAGCAAAGCCTCGACGTGGGTCCGCGCTTCGGGCGTCCGATCGGTGATGTCTTCCCGCCGGAATTCCTGTTTCGCAAATGGCTCGGGCAATGCGATGTCAGGTTGGTAGGGCGAGGTCTCTTCGCCCGGGAGCGATGAGGCCGGTGCCCGCCGGAGACGAAAGGGGAAGAGGGGCTTTCCGGTGGTGCGATCCAGCAGCAGCGTGTTGCCCATCTTGGTCACCTGAGCAACGGCGTCGTATTTTTTCCCGTCGCGCGTAATCGTCACGAGATTCGGCGGCGCCGGGATGTCCAGGTCCCAGATGTCGTGCCGGATTTCCTGAAAGTGCCAGAGTCGCCGGCCCGTTGCGACGTCGATCGCGATCACGCAATTCGCAAACAGATTGTCCCCGCGATGGCCTGTGCCATCGAAGTTCGGCTTGGGCGAGCCTGTCGCCACAAATGCAATCCCGCGCGACTCGTCCAACGCCATCCCGCCCCAGCAATTCGCGCCCGAACCTTCCGATCCCCGCCAGGTGTCCGCGCCGAATTCCCCCGGCTGTGGGATTGTACGGAAACGCCACCGCAGCGCGCCGGTGACCACATCGTAGCCGAACACGTCGCCACCGAAACCCGGGACGACCAGCGTGTCCTGGTAAACCGCACCGGTGACGCCTGCGCCCGTCGGCAACTCCGCGCGGCCTTCCCGGCCGAAGCTTTCGATCGGCCGCCCCGTTTTGGGATCGAGTGAATAAACCCAATTGCCGGCGGTGAAGATAAGCCGCGGTCCGGCGACTGCGGTGCCCCGCCAGTAAATCAGCCCACGGCGCGCCGGCAGGTCTTCCAGCCGATTGCCCCGCTTCTCGGGCTGGTAGCGCCAACGCTCGATTCCGGTCGCCGCGTCGAGCGCGACAAGGGCGTGGCCGGCCGTCGGTGCGAACATCACCCCGTCCACCACGATGGGATTTGCCTGCAGATTTCCGGCGCCATCCTTGGAACGATAGGTCCACGCGACCTCAAGCCGGGTGACATTTTCCGGGGTGATCTGGTCGAGGGTCGAAAATCGATTGGACGTCGGCCCACCGAGCGAGCGGCTCCAATCGCGATAGTGGTCGAGCGTGGGCCAGCCGTTGGCCGGAGTCAGTTCGTCGGTGCGGGCGGCCGGGATGGTTTGGTAGTCGCCGTCGGCTGCGAAGCAAACGGCCTGAAGGGCGGCGAGGAGTGCGAGACAAATTTTCATTGATGGCAGGCAGAGGACCGGGTCGGGGCCGGTTTGCATCCTCGTCACTCTTTGGCCGTCGTCTTTTTTGGTGCGGGTTTCCTGACGTTATTGTTCGCCGGGATGGGTCAGGTTAAGCCGGCACGGAACGATCAAGGTCTCCTCGGAGCGATAGTCGTGATCGCCCGCGAGGAAGACGATGTGCCGACCCACGCCCGGGCCGTGCGTGCCATGATACACGAGGGGCGCGGCGTTGCCCAACGAAGTGAAGGCAATGAGGAGTAAGAGGAGGCGTGAGTTCATGCGTTGCGTTCCGCGGATCGCGGGAATGGGCGGGCCGATGCCAAAACCCGTTGGACGACTAGGCGAGGAGTAGAGGGATCGTTCCCGAGCTGTCCCCGTGGCGCTCGACCGCGACACCCGAACCCCGCAGCAGCGTCAGCCACGCGTTGCAGAGCGGCGTGTCTTTGGAAACAACCAGATTGTGTCCGAGGCGGAGGCCGGCGCCGCGGCCGGCGAGGAGCGTGGGGCAGCTGTCCAGGTTGTGGCCGGTCCGAATGTTGCTCCCGTAGACGACCGTCGTGTGATCGAACAGCGAGCTGCCATCCGGCTCCGCGGTCGCCTTCAGTTTGTCGAGGAAACCGGCGAGGAGCTCGCTTTGTGCCCGGTCGCGTTTCTCGGAGGCCTCCAAATATTCCGGGCCCTTGCCGAGGTAGTGGCTCATGGTGTGGGCGTCGATGCGGACATCGAGACTGGTGAGCAGTGTCGATACGGGTTGCCGATAACTCAGCACGCGCGTGCTGTCGGTGCGCAGAGCGGCGATCATGATATCGTACATGAGCTCGATCTCCTCGTAGCCCGCCAAGCTGGACTGCGGTTCCGCAAGGCCCGGCGCGGGCCGGGGCGCGCCCAGCCAACGTTCGTCGCGGCTCAGGCGTGTCTCGATGTCGCGGATACCCTGGAAATATTCGTCCAGTTTCGCGTTGTCGGTCTTGCCGAGCTGGCGCTGCAATTCCCTGGCGCTCTCCCTCGCGTTGTCGAGGACGCTGCGCCTTTGCCGGAGCATCGTCTTCTGCGCCTCGATTGGGGTGCTGTCCTGGGCGAAGAGCCGGTGGAACGCCTCGACCGGCGTCTTGGGTCCGGACATCGGCTTGCCCCGGGCGTCCCACGAAAGCGAGAGCCCCTGACCGTGGCCCGAGGCATTTGCCGCCGCACCGCAATCGAGGATGAGGGAATCAAACCGGGTCTCCTTCCCCAGCGTATCGGCGGCCACTTGATCGACCGAGATCGTGTTGTGAAAACTCTGGCCTGGCTCGCCGAACTCGTTGGCGCCGGTCAGCCAAAACGTGCTCCCGGAATGGCCGCCGGAGACGTCCTTGTTCACGAGGCCTTGGACGATCGTGAAGTCGGATTTGTGCCGGGCCAGCGGGGCGAGCCCGGAGGGCAAAGTGTAGTCGGCACCTTTTTGGGCGACGTCGGGAAACCACGATTGTTCGGTCACGCCCCAGCCAAATCCCAGAAAGACCATGCGTTTCGGGCGCGCGGCGGCGACCGGCGCCGGTGCGGCCGACGCGAAGCGGCGGAAGCCGAGCGACTCGAACATGGGCAGGGCGATCAGGGCGGTGCCGGTGCGCAGAAAGTGACGTCGGGAGCGGTGGGCATTCATGTGGGTGGTGGGATTATTTTGAGGAGAATTCTTTGCTGCGGATCAAAGCATGGATGAAATCGCGGGTCGCGAACGATTTCGTTCCGGCCTGCGCGACGATGCTCGCGATCAGGGGCTCGTCGCTAAACCCGCATGGGCGGCCGAGGGCGTATTCGATCAGCGCGGACGCAAAGCCCCGCGCGAAGTTTTCCTGCCTGGCGGCGATGATCGACCGCAGTTCGAAATAGTCGCGGAACGCGGGCCCCTTGTGCAGCGCGCCGCCGGCGTCGATGGTCCAAGTCTTCTGCGCGTTCGGGAGCGGTTTGCCCGCTTCGTCCCGGGCCTGATAGGTGTCGGTGGTGCGCCATTGGCCGACCGCATCGAAGTTCTCCAGACCGAAACCGATGGGGTCGATCTTGCGGTGGCAGTTGGCGCACTGCGGTTCCTGCTGGTGCAGGTGGAGCCGTTCGCGCGCGGTGAGCAATTGGGCGCCGAGGCGCGCGAGTTCCGGGACATTGGCGGGGGCCGGCGGCGGCGGTTCGTGAAGCAGCTTGCGCAGCACCCACGCGCCGCGCTCCACCGGGTTCGTGTGCTGGCCGTTGCTGCCCATCGCCATGACGGCCGCCATGCCGAGCAGGCCCCCGCGCGGGGAGCCGGCGGGGAGAGGCACCTTGCGAAACGCGTCGCCCGTCACGCCAGGTATCCCGTAGTAGTCGGCCAGCAGCGCATTGATCACGACGTGATCTGCGCCGAGCAATTCGCCGAGGCGGCCGTTGTCCCGCAGCAGGGCGGCGAAGGTTTCGTAGACCTCCTGCCGCGCAGCCGACTTCACGGAGTCGTCGAACTTGGGATACAGCTTCCGGTTGAATTGAAACAGATCGAGGCGGTCCAGCGTCAGCCATTGGCCCAGAAAGGGGCGGACGAAGTGCACAGAGCGCGGGTGGTCGAGCAGCCGGTCTGCCTCAGTCGCGAGTATCTCGGGTTGCCGGAGTTTTCCGGCGGCCGCGAGGTCGCGCAGGGTGTGATCAGGCGGAGAGCCCCAGAGGAAATAGGAAAGACGGGTTGCGAGCTCGAGCCCGTCGAGCGAGCGACGCGCGGTACCGGCCTCGGGTTCGGCGCGGTAAAGAAAACGAGGCGAGGAAAGCACCGCCGCGAGCGCCTGCTTGAGGGCGTCGCGATGCGTGCCACCGCTCGCGCGGCGCGAGTCGTAGAGCCGCACCAGACGATCCAGCGAGGCGTCCGTCGCCGGAACTCCCCGGAACGCTTCCTGCGCGAATTGGGCGAAGGCGCCGCGGAGTTTGGCCGGCGGAATGTCCTCGGCCTGGGCGACCAGCGGGAGGTCCAGCGCGCGGAGTCCGGGCGCCATGGTTTCGGGTGAGACCGGCACGCGCTCGATCTCGATCCAGTCGATCCAGATAGCGACGTCCGGGCCGTGGCCGTTGCGGGCGATGGCCGCCCGGATCTGTTGCTGGATCCGGTCGCCATCGAGGACGCCGCGCTCGCGGATGAAGAGATTGCGGTGATTTCTTTCGGCGCTCTGCCGCGTGAAGGTGAACGGGATTTTGATGACGTCCGGGGCCTCGATTGTGCCGGTGAGGTGGTGGGTGCTGAGCGCGGGCGTGCCGGGGCCGGCGCCGGCGAACCCTTTCAGCCCGAATTCCAGATAGCGGCGCTCCGCCGGTGCGCCCGGCGCCGCGCCGGCGCAAATCCGGACCACGTAGTCGCCCGGAGCAAAGTCTTTTGGAATTGCGAGCCCCTGGTCCGCGGTGAAGCCGGTGCCGCCGTAGCCTCCGGGCATGGTCAGGTAGGTGCCCCGGTCGAGAGCGGGCAGCTGCAGGTAATACTCGTCGTAGCGCACGAATTCCGTGCGGTCCCGGGTGCGGTAGATGATCGCGGGGTTTGCCTCCGCTTCCGCGTTGAAGCCGAAGGTCTTGGCGCTCGGGGCACCGGGAATTTTTTGCCAGTGGTAGCGCAGAGCGTCGTCCGTCGCGGCGATTTCGCGCAGCTTCGCCACGAGCGCGGCGTTTTCCGGGAGAGCGGCGGCGTCATCCACGGCTTTGATCCAGCGGTTGGCCCGGTCCACCGCGTCGAGCGAATCGCGGTTTCGTTTCAGAAAGGTCGGGTGGGTCTTTTCCGTTTCGTGGCGGAATTTCTTCGCCGTCGGTGCGGCGGTGGCGGCGTTGAAAGCCTCCTCGAGCGCTTCGTGCGCCAGCGCTTCGTAGATTTCGAACTGGTTGCCGTTCACAAAAAGGTTGGCGCCCACGGTGTCGAAGTTGGGGCCGCCGGTGTCGGCGGGCAGAGCGCTCACGTCCACGTGCACGCCGAGGAGATCGCGGAGCGTGTTGGCATACTCGCGCCGGTTGAGCCGGCGGAGGGCGATCACACCCTTCTGATCTCCGAGCCGCTGGCGCGCCGCGACCATCGCGTGGGACAGGTCGTCGAGGAAGTTAGCCTTCGCTTCGGGCGCGGGCTGCGTCTCGTCCTCGGGCGGCATTTCGCCGGAATTCAGTGCATTGAGGATCTTCTGCCAGCGTTCCGCGGTCGGCAGATCGGCCATCGCGAGCGGCAATTCATCAACGCGGAACTTTCCCTTCTGTTTCTCGGGCCCGTGGCAGCCCAGACAGTTGGTCTCTAGAAAGACGCGGTGCCGTTCCGTCATCGCGCCCGCGGGCGTTTCCGCCGCGCGCGCAGCCGGGACGCCGGCGGCAAAGAGGAGCAGGCTAACGTAGATGAGGCGAAGGGTCACGCGAGTGGGCATGGGCGTCGCTGGCGGTTCATTTCACTTTCCAAACTTTCACATCGTCGATCCAGACGGTGCTCGGCACAAGAAAGCTGAACCAGCGCTTCATCGGGTGAGCGAAGCCGGCGGAGCGGTGGCGGGCGAAGACCTTGCCGTCGAGGCTGAGGCGCATCTCTTCGCCCTCGGTCACGAGGACGAGTTCATGCCAGTCCGTGTCGGCTTTCCACGGAACGGTGATCTGCTTCGTCTTGAGCAACGCATCGAGATCGGCAGGCAGCTTCTCCTTGCGATCGAGGTAAGGTTGCCGGCGCTGGCGGATTTCGAGGTTCATGACGCCGGTTTTCCAATCCATGAGCGTGATGCCGCCCGGAGCGAGGTTGGCGTAGCAGAGGTGGCCGGCGTGGATGCCCGGCGTCTCGCGGTCCACAAAGCCGAGTTGGAGCGACTCGCTTTTCGTGAGGCCGGGGAACTTGAATCGCACGACGGCGCCGCCGTCGCTGAAACCGGCTTCGTGATGAATGTGGGCGGAGTGGCCGGCCTCCTTCGAGGCGCTGGCGATCTTGAGAATGCCGCCGTCGAGATCGGCCATCTTGATCTGCGGCACGCGGTCGGCGGTGGCGCTGTTCCAGCCGTTGCCGATGGCCTTGGCGAGATTGCCATCCTCCTCCCGCTCGAAGGCGTCGTGAAAGATCAGCTTACCTTTCTCGCGCAGCCAGCTGGCATCGTCGCGCGATGGCTCGGTCGGCTTGGAATCAGCGGCGCGCAGAGCGGCGATCGAGGTGAGTAGCAGGGCGAGGACGAGTGAGGGTATTGTTTTCATGGCGAACAGAAGGTGTCTTGGTGTGAGACGTGAGCGGCGTCACGACCTCGCGCGGGCGACCTTCGCGGCCTGCTCGGCGTTGCGCTGGAGCGCGGTCCAGTCTTTGCGTTGGATAACATCACGCGGGGCCAACCAGGAACCTCCCACACAAAGGACGGAGGGCGAGGCGAGCCACTGCGGGAGCGACGCGAGGTTGATGCCGCCGAGCGGAATGAAGCGCAGGCCGAGATGCGCAAAGGGCGCCGCCATCGTCTCCAGCGCGGA
>CAMBVX010000152.1 GCA_945871085.1 Opitutus sp. GAS368
TCGTGTCGGAAATATTGGACGAAAGAGATCTCCGATTCGATCGTGCCGCTGAAGGACATCCGGTTCGTCAATCCGCAGATGGACGTGTGGACGACCTTCACGCGCGACGACTACACGCGGGTGCTGGTCGAGAAATTCGGTCTGGAACGTGCTCACGTGGAGCAGTTCTACGACTACCTGCGGGCGATGAATTTTTACGACAACAACCCCGAGACCACCGGCGAAATGCTCGAGCGGTTTTTCCCGGGACGCGACGATGTGAAACGCCTCCTGATGGAGCCCATCGCCTATGCCAACGGGTCCACGCTCGACGATCCCGCCATCACCTACGGCATCGTTTTCTCCAATTTTATGGGCTCGGGCGTCTACACGTTCCGCGGCGGATCGGATCTCTTGATCGAGAAGATGGTGGCCGAGCTGAAAAAGAATGGCGTCGAGGTGCGCAAGAAGGTGCTCGTCGAGCGCATTTTGGTGGAAGAACGCGATGGGCAAAAGGTGGCGTGCGGCATCGTCGCGACCAGCGGGCGGGTGATTCGGGCAAAGGCCGTTCTCTCCAACGCGAACATCAAGAACACGATTTTCCGTCTGGGCGGAGAGGAGAATTTTCCCGCCGACTACGTGGCCGCAGCCAAAACCGTGCGGATCAACTCCAGCTCGTGCCAAGTCTATCTCGGCATCCGCAAGGGCGAAACGATTCCGCACATCGGTGACTTGGTTTTCACCTCGGAGAATCCGAAGTTCAGCAGTGAGGAATTGACTGACTTTCACACGACGAGCCGGACGTTTTCGGTCTACTACCCAGACACCCGGCCCGGCTCCGACCGCTACACCGTCGTCGTCTCGCTCAATGGTCAGTATGCCGATTGGAAAAAGCTCTCTGACGACGACTATGAGCGCGAGAAGCAGCGACTGATCGACGAGTCGTTGGTGGCGCTAGAGAAATACATCCCCGGCGTGCGAGCGAAGATCGACTGGATGGAGGCCGCGACGCCACGGACGATCGAGCGCTACACCCAGCATTTTTCCGGCACATCGTTTGGCACCAAGTTCGAGGGGCTGAAGGTCTCGATGGAGCTCTCGGAAAAACTTCCGGGCCTCTACCACGCGGGGTCGGTCGGCATTATTATGTCGGGCTGGCTCGGTACGATTAACTATGGCGTCATCACGGCCAACAAGATCGACAAAGCTATTTTCCAAATGAAGCAATCGGCCGCCGTCGCCGCCACCACCTGAGCATGTCCCAAGTCACCGACCTTATTCCACATCGGCCGCCGTTCTTGTTCGTCGACGAAATCGTCAGCGAGTCCGCCGATGGGCTGGTCGCGCGCCGAACGTTTCGCGCGGAGGAAGATTTCTACCAGGGGCACTATCCTGGCGCACCGATCACGCCCGGCGTGCTTTTGTGCGAAGCGGTGTTTCAAACGGGCGCGCTCTTAATGGCCCGGTTGATGGCGGGGCAGGGGACGAAGGACGGCGTGCCGTTGCTGGCGAAAATCAGCGACGTGCGTTTTCGGAATTCGGTCTATCCCGGCGACACGATTACCATCGAAGTGAAACGCAAAGAGTCCCTCGGCGGTTTCACAATGATGAGCGGCAACGTGAAGTGCGGTGACAAGCGCGTGCTGAGCGTGGACTTCACGGTCGCATGGAAAACACCCGACGGGGCGCCCTCCGCATGAGCGATTTTCTCCGAGTCTCCGGGAAAACCTTCCTCGTCTTCGGCGTCGCGAATCGCAAAAGCGTCGCGTGGTCGGTCGCGAAGACCCTCGAGGAGCAGGGCGCGCGCGTCGTCTACAGCGTGCGTTCGGAAGCGCGGAAGAAGTCGTTGGAAACGTTGCTGGCCGGAAACCCCGTGTTCGTCTGCGACGTCGAACAAGCCGGAGCGACTGAGCGCCTCGCGGCGGAGGTTGCCGCGGCGGGTCATGCGCCGCTGCACGGGATCGTGCACTCGATCGCGTTCGCGAACTATTCGGAGGGATTCAAACCCTTCCACGAGACGAAGCGGGCCGATTTTTTGCAGGCGACCGCCGTATCCGCGTTCTCGCTGGTCGAGGTGGCGCGGGCCTTCAAGCCGCACCTTGCGCCGACTGCGTCGGTCGTGACCATCGGCATTTCGTCGCTGCTCGTGACGCCCGACAACTACGGCTACATGGGGCCGATCAAGGCCGCGCTGGAGTCGAGTGTGCGGTTTCTCGCGAAGTCATTCAGCGCCGATTCGGCGGTGCGGTTCAACTCCGTGGGCTCAGGTCCCCTCAAGACCAGCGCGTCGGCGGGCATTCCTGGTTATCTGGAAAGTTATCTCTACGCGGAGAAACTCACCTTTCGCAAAAAAAACCTTGAGACCCAGGAGGTCGCCAACTCCGTGGTTTTCCTCCTGAGCGAGCGCAGTAGCGGCATCAATGGCACGACGCTCGTGGTGGACGCGGGACTCGGCGCGAACTACTTCGACAAGGAAATTATCCGGCTCGCGATGCGGATGGAGAAATGAATCGCGCCGAATGAAATTCGAAAACGTCTGCATCGAGTCGTTGGCGGTAGCGCTGCCTGAAGAAGTGTGGAGTTCCGCCGCGATCGAGGAGCGCCTGGGCCCGCTCTATGAACGACTGAAGTTACCCGTGGGGCGGCTCGAGCTCATGTCGGGCATCCGCGAGCGCCGCATGTGGCCGGTTGGCACGCGCCCATCGGATGCCAGTGCGCAAGCGGGTCGGGCCGTACTGGCGAAGTCCGGCCTCGGTGCCGAGCGCGTCGAGCTGTTTATCCACGCCGCCGTGAGTCGCGACATGTTGGAACCGGCGACGGCGTCGTTCGCGCATCGGAAAATCGGCCTGCCGGCCACCGCCCAGATTTTCGATCTCTCGAATGCATGTCTCGGTTTTCTCAATGCGCTGACGGTCGCCGCAGGTTTGATCGAGTCCGGCCAGATTCGCTGCGCGCTAGTGGTTTCGGGTGAGAATGGTCGTCCGTTGGTCGAGCAAACCTTGCAGACGTTGCTGGAAAAGGCGCTCTCGCGAAACGACATCAAACCGTATTTCGCGAACCTCACGATCGGCTCGGGCGCGGTGGCCGCGATGGTGTGCCACCGCTCGCTCGTGCCGGGTCGCGCCCACCGTTTGCTGGGTGGTGTCGCCCGCGCGGCGACGCAACACAGCGAGCTTTGCCAGGGTGATACGCACGGGGCCGACGCGCTCGCGATGCAGACGGATTCGGAACAGCTGTTGATCGCGGGCGTGGGCCTCGCGCAAGAAACGTGGCGGGATTTCATCGCTGAGCAGGGTGAGTCCTTCGACCGGTTTATTTGTCACCAGGTCGGCAGCACGCATCGGCGCAAGCTCTACGAGACGCTGGGCCTCGATTTGGCGAAGGATTTTTCGACCTTTGAAACCTTGGGCAACACGGGTTCGGTCGCGCTACCTGCGACTTTGTGCGCGGCCGTGGATGCGGGGGTGGTGCGTGAAGGGCAGCGGGTCGGTCTGCTCGGTATCGGGAGCGGTTTGAATTGCCTGATGCTCGCACTCGAATGGTGACCCCGCTGCAGATCCCCGCATGGCTCGTCGGCGAATACCCCTTCGTGCCGAAATCCTTCGTGACCGCGAGCGGTGCCCGGCTGAGCTACCTCGACGAGGGGCCGCAGCGGGACGAGGCGGTGCTGATGTTGCACGGCAATCCGACGTGGTCCTTTTACTATCGGAATTTGATCCGGGCGCTCGCGCCGACCATGCGCTGCGTCGCGCCTGATCACATCGGGATGGGGCTTTCCGCGAAGCCGGAAAACTACGACTACACGCTCGCGACCCGCATCGGCGACATCGCCGCGCTGGTCGCATCGCTGGATCTGAAACGTGTGCATCTCGTGGTGCATGATTGGGGCGGGGCGATCGGGTTTGGTTTTGCGGCGCGTCATCCGGGACTGATCGGGCGCGTCACGGTGCTGAACACCGCCGCATTTGCGTCCACGCGCATTCCCGCGCGCATTGCGTTGTGCAAGGCTCCGGTGATCGGGCCCCTCATGGTGCGGGGGCTGAATGGTTTTGCGTGGCCCGCGACGTGGATGTCGATGCATCGGCGCTCGCTGACGACGATTGAGAAAAAAGGCTTTCTTTTCCCTTACGACTCTTGGGCTAATCGCGTCGCGGTGAGCGCGTTCGTGCGCGACATTCCGTTGGACGCCTCGCACGCGAGCTGGGCGGCGCTGGCCGAGGTCGAGCGGGGGCTGCGGCACTTTCGCGACCGACCGGCGATGATCGTGTGGGGCGGACGCGATTTTTGTTTCAATGACTCGTTTCTAGCGAGGTGGCGCGAGGTTCTGCCTCAAGCTGAAGTGCATCGGCTCGCCGACGCCGGTCATTACGTCCTCGAAGACGCCCGGGACGAAGTGGTGCCGCGGATCGCAGCGTTCTTCAGCAGTGGGTGATATTGTCGACCCGTCCACCGGAGACAAAACTTGGTGAACGAAAAAAATGTAGCAACGGGCCCCCCGCATGGTCGTCTGGCGGCCAAGAGATTTTCAATTTCGCTCACTTCTTTTCTATTTCCGATATGCCGAACCCTCCCTCCTCTCGCCGCTGGTTTCTTTACAGTGCTGTTGCCTTGGTTTTCGTGGGAGGCGTCTGGTATTTCGGCTTTCGCGCCGAGGCACCGAAACCCAGCGGCGGAAGCTATTTTCGCAGCAGTAAGGGCAATGCCCAGCCGGTGCCCGTGCGGGCGGAAGCGGCGATGCTCCATGATTTGGCCGTGCATCTCCGGGCCATCGGTACGGTGGTGCCGCTCAACACCGTGACCGTGCGCAGCCGCGTCGATGGGCAATTGTTGCGTGTCGCGTTTTCTGAAGGGCAGGAGGTGACCGCCGGACAACTGCTCGCCGAAATCGATCCGCTGCCCTACCAGTTGCGGTTGACGCAAATGGAAGGCCAGCTGCGGTTGAGTGAATCGCAGCTGCGGACCGTGCGCAGCGACTTGGAGCGATACAAAGTGCTCAATGCGCAAACGCTCATTTCGCCGCAGCAATTGGAGGCCCAGCAAGCCCTCGTGGCAGAGCGCGAGGGTGCACTGGCGACGGCGCAGGCTCAGGTCGAAGATGCGCGGCGGCAACTGGCCTACACCAGGGTCGAGGCCCCGATCGCCGGGCGTCTGGGGCTCCGGCAAGTCGATGCTGGCAATATTGTGCGGGCCGGTGATGCGGGCGGCATGGTTGTCATCACGCAGACGCGTCCCATTTCGGTGATGTTCACGATTCCGGAGATGGAATTGCAGAAAGTTGTCGAGCCCCTCCGCGCCGGCGAACAACTCGTCGTCGAGGCTTGGGACCGCGGTGAAGGTGCGGTGCTCGCCACGGGCAGTTTGAAGACCGTGGACAACCAGATTGACCTCGCGACTGGCACGCTTCGGCTCAAAGCGGAGTTCGCCAACGCGGACGAGAAACTTTTCCCCAATCAGTTTGTGAATGTCCGGCTGCGAGTGCGCACGCTCAAGGCTGCGCTCGTCATTCCGGGTGTCGCGGTGCAATACGGCTCGCGGGGCACCTACGTTTACGTCGTGGGCGCGGAGAATAAGGTCACGGTGCGGGACCTTGTCCTTGGGCCGTCCGACGGCGCGCACCAGTCGGTGACGAAAGGACTTCAGGCCGGCGAACTCGTCGTGCTCGAAGGCCTCGACCGGCTGCGCGAAGGCCGCTTGGTTTCGGTTGTGAGCGACGATCCCGCGAAAGCCCCGCCGACGAGGCGGACCGAAGGCGGCGACGGCAAGGGCAAGGGCGATGCCTCGGCGAAGAAAAAGAAGAAGGAACCATGAGCCCTTCGCGCCCGTTCATCCTCCGTCCGGTGGCGACGAGCCTCTTGATGGTTGCGCTGCTGCTTTCTGGTGCGCTCGCCTATCGACTCCTCCCGGTCGCGGCGCTTCCGCAGGTGGAGTTTCCCACGATTCAGATTTTCACGTTCTACCCGGGTGCCAGTCCGGCCGTAACGGCGAGTTCCATCACGGCACCGCTCGAGCGGCGTTTCGGTCAGATCCCGGGCGTCAATCAGTTGTCGTCGATGAGTTCCGGCGGCTCGTCCGTGATCACGCTGCAGTTCTCGCTCAAAGTATCCATGGGCGTGGCGGAGCAGGAGGTGCAAGCGGCCATCAACGCCGCGAGCAATCTGCTGCCGAACGATCTGCCGACGCCTCCCGTTTACCGAAAGGTGAATCCCGCCGACACACCGATCCTGACCCTTGCAGTGACGTCCGGTAGCCTGCCGCTCCCGCAAGTGCACGATCTGGTGGATACGCGGATCGCCCAGAAACTCGCGCAGATTCCCGGCGTGGGCATGGTGAGTCTCGCCGGTGGCCAGCGCCCGGCGGTGCGCGTGCAGATCAATCCCGGCGAACTCGCGTCGCGTGGCCTCAGCCTCGCGGACGTGCGGACCGCCATTGGTGCCGCGAGCGTCAACGGGCCCAAGGGGAGTTTTGATGGTCCGATGCGCGCAATCCTGATGGACGCCAACGACCAGCTCCGGTCTGTGGAGGAATACCGCAACCTCATCATCGCGTGGCGCGACGGCCGACCGCTGCGCCTCGGCGACGTCGCCCGAATTGATAACGCCGCCGAGGACCGCCGACTCGCGGCGTGGGCGGACAAGCTGCCGGCGGTGCTGATCAACGTGCAGCGTCAGCCGGGTGCGAACGTCATCGAGGTGGTCGACCGCGTGCAGGCCCTGCTCCCGCAACTTTCGGCGAGTTTGCCCGCTGCCGTGGACGTCGCGGTGCTGACCGACCGCACGCAGAGCATCCGTTCGTCGGTTCGTTCAGTGCAGCATGAACTCATCTTCGCCGTGCTCCTCGTGGTGCTCGTGACGTTTCTGTTTTTGCGTAATATCGCCGCTACCATCATCCCGAGTATCGCGGTGCCGCTGTCCCTGATCGGGACTTTCGGCGTCATGTATCTGGCAGGCTATTCGCTGAACATCCTGACGCTCATGGCGCTGACAGTCGCGACCGGTTTTGTGGTCGATGATGCCATCGTGATGCTCGAGAATATCGCACGCTACCGGGAAGAGGGCGTTCCGCCGATGGAGGCGGCGCTCAAGGGTGCTTCGCAAATCGGCTTCACGCTCGTTTCGCTCACGCTGTCGTTGATCGCGGTGCTGATCCCGTTGCTGTTCATGGGCGACGTCGTGGGACGGTTGTTTCACGAGTTTGCGATCACGCTGGCAGTGTCCATCCTGATCTCGCTCGTGGTGTCGCTTACCCTGACGCCGATGATGTGTGCGCGCATGTTGCCGGCGCACGTCGCGCCCGAGCACGGCAAGCGTGGCTTCCTCGACGCGGTGATTGCGCGCTACGGCATTTGGCTCGACTGGGTCTTACTGCGGCAAACGGCGACGTTGCTGGTGACCGTCGGCACCCTCGCGCTCACCGTGGTGCTCTACCTGGTAGTGCCCAAAGGATTTTTTCCGGTGCAGGACAATGCCGCGCTCCAGGCGGTGACGGAGGCGCCGCAATCGATTTCGTTTTCCGCGATGGCGGAGCGCCAACAAGCGCTCGCGGCGAAAATTCTCGAGGACCCTGCGGTGTCGAGTCTATCGTCCTTCATCGGCGTCGACGGCACTAACGCCACGCTCAACAGCGGTCGAATGCTCATCAACTTGAAGCCCCACGAGCAGCGCCGCGATTCTGCGCTGCAGATCATCGAGCGGCTCCGCACCCAGGCGCTCGCGGTTCCGGGCATCACCCTGTATCTACAACCGGTGCAAGAGCTGACGATCGAGGATCGCGTGAGCCGCACGCAGTTTCAGTTTACGCTCACGAGTCCCGACGAGAAATTGCTCCATGGTTGGGTGCCCAAGCTCATCGAACGATTGCAGGAGCTTCCGGTGTTGTCGGATGTGGCGAGTGACCTGCAGGACGAGGGGCTCCAGGCTTTCCTGGAGATTGACCGTGATGCCGCCAGCCGGCTCGGCGTGAGCGTGGCGGACATTGACGATGCGCTCTACAGCGCGTTCGGGCAGCGGCAAATTTCGACGCTCTTCACGCAGGCCAGCCAGTATCGCGTGGTGCTCGAAGTTGACCCGCGGCTGGCTTCCGGACCGCAAGCGCTGACGAGTATTTTTGTGCGCACGCGCGCCGGTCGGCCGGTGCCGCTATCCAGCATCGCGCGCGTCTCCGAGCGGCCCACCACGCTGCTCATCAGCCATGTCGGCCAGTTCCCGGCGGTCACGGTTTCGTTCAACCTCGGGCAGGGAGCCTCTCTGGGCGACGCGGTGTCGGCGATTGAGCGAACCAGCCTTGACCTCGGTGTGCCGCCGGCGATCGAGCTGCGTTTTCAGGGTGCCGCGAACGCATTCCGTTCATCGCTCTCGAGCACGCTCCTGCTCGTGTTGGCGGCGGTCGTGACGATGTATATCGTGCTGGGCATTTTGTATGAGAGTCTGATCCACCCGATCACGATTCTCTCCACGCTGCCGTCGGCCACGGTTGGGGCGTTGCTGGCGCTTTGGCTCACCGGTCGGCCGCTCGACATGATCGCGATCATTGGTGTGATTCTCCTCATCGGATTGGTGAAGAAAAACGGCATCATGATGGTGGACTTTGCCCTAGATGCGACGCGACGACAGGGACTGGGGCCGGTCGAGGCGATCCGGCAGGCGGCGCTGCTCCGGTTTCGTCCGATCCTCATGACGACGTTGGCCGCGCTTTTTGGCGCGTTGCCGCTGATGTTGTCGTCGGGGTCCGGTGCCGAACTGCGTCAACCCCTCGGCCTCGTCATGGTCGGCGGTCTGCTCGTGAGCCAAGTCCTGACTCTCTTTACGACCCCGGTGGTCTATCTGTTTTTTGATCGCCTCGCGCAACGCGCCAAGTCGCGGCGGGTGCCAACGCCAGCCGTCGTCGGAGAGCCCGTCGCGAGTATTCCGCGATGAATCTCTCGCGTCCATTTGTTCGCCGCCCGATTGCGAGTGCTTTGATCGCCGTCGCAATCGTGCTGGTGGGGGCGCTCGCCTACGGGTTGTTGCCGGTCGCACCGCTGCCGCAGGTCGATTTTCCGACGATCCGCGTGAGTGCGTCACTGCCCGGCGCGAGCCCCGAAACGATGGCGTCGAGCGTTGCGGCCCCGCTGGAGCGGGCGCTGGGCGCGATCGCGGGCATCACAAACATTTCGGCCGATTGCCGGCAGGGCTCGATCAGCATCACCCTGGAATTCAACTTTAACCGGGACATCGACGCCGCCGCCCGCGACGTACAAGCGGCGATTAACGCCGCTCGCGGCCAACTGCCGGCCGGCATGCCGGGCAACCCGACGTATCGGAAATCCAATCCCTCGCAGGCCCCGATCATGGCCCTCGCGCTGAGTTCGCCGAATCTGGCACCCGGTGCGCTCTACGATATCGCGGCCACGGTGCTGGCGCAGAAAGTTTCCCAAATCCAGGGAGTCGGCGAAGTGTCGGTCGGAGGGAGTTCGTTGCCGGCGGTGCGCGTGCAGTTGAATCCGCACGCCCTGTCGCATCACGGGATTGCCCTCGACGAAGTGCGGCGGGCAATCGCCAATGCCAATTCGATCCGTCCGCGTGGAAGCGTGGAGGAAGGCGGGCGCCAGTGGCAGGTGCAGATCAGCGATCAGCTCCGGCGAGCCGAGGAATATTTGCCCATGATCATCCGTTATCGTGACGGTGCTCCGGTGCGGCTCGGCGATGTGGCGAAAGTCACCGACTCCGTCGAGGATCGCTACAGCAACGGATTTCACAACGACCGGCCCGCTGTGCTGCTCATGATCAGCCGTCAGCCGGGCGCGAATATCATTGCGACGATCGATGCCATCAACGCCCAGCTGCCGGGCTTACGGGCGCTGCTGCCGGCCGATGCCGACCTCGCCGTGGTGATGGATCGCTCGCCGGGGATCCGCGCAACGCTCCGGGAGTCCGAGCGCACGCTGCTCATCTCTGCCGGGCTGGTAATGCTCGTGGTGTTTCTGTTTCTGGGTAGCGCGCGCGCGGCGCTGATTCCGAGCCTCGCGATTCCGGTGTCGTTGATCGGGACGTTTGGCGTCATGCATCTTTACGGGTTTTCGCTCAACAATCTGTCGCTCATGGCGCTGATCGTCGCTGCGGGCCTGGTGGTCGACGATGCGATCGTGGTCTTGGAAAATATCTCCCGCCACATTGAGCGCGGGCTCTCGCCGTTTCGGGCGGCGATGAAGGGTTCGGCGGAGGTGGGTTTCACGCTGCTGGCGATGAACCTCTCGCTCGTCGCGGTGTTTATTTCGATCCTGTTCATGGGTGGTCTGGTCGAGCGTTTGTTCCGCGAGTTCTCGATCACGCTCGCGGCGGCGATTTTGCTCTCGCTGGCCGTGTCGCTCACGCTCACGCCGAGTTTGTGTGCACGCTGGTTGGTGCGCAAAGACGCGCGGCCGCCGGGACCGTTCCGGCGCACGACCGAAGCCGCGTTTGAGAAAGTGCGCGCGATTTACGCGACATCGCTCAGCTGGGTGTTACGCCATGCGACGCTGACGCTGATCGTTTTGGCCGGGACGATTGCGCTCAACGTTTCGCTCTACATCAAGATACCCAAAGGCTTTCTGCCGTCGCAAGACACCGGCCAATTGACGGGGTTTGTGCGGGGCGATGAGGCGTTTTCCTACCGCGTGATGCAGCCAAAGGTCGACGCCTATCGGAAGTTGATCATGGCGGATCCCGCCGTGCAGGATCTGATCGGCACTTCGGGCGGTTCCACTGGTTTGAACAACGCGCGCATGATGATCCGGTTGAAGCCGCTGGCCGAGCGCGGCGTGTCGGCCAACGAGGTGGTCAACCGCCTCCGAATCGCAGCTCCGCCGGTGGCCGGTGGCATGTTGTGGATGGGCGTTTCGCAAGACATGGATGCGCCGCGCACGTCCGAAGCGGGCTCCTACGATCTCGCCCTGCTGGGGCCGGAACTGAGCCTCCTGCGGAAGTGGCTGCCGAAAGTCGCCGCCGCCCTGCAAGAGTTGCCGGAGCTGACCGACGTGGAGAACTATTCCGACAGCGGCACCCAGCAGGTCAGTTTGCACATCGACCGCGAAGCCGCGCGTCGCCTCGGCGTGGATATGCAGATGGTGACCCAAGTGCTGAACAGCTCGTTCAGCCAACGGCAGGTGGCCACGCTCTACGACCGCCTCAACCAGTATCGCGTGATCATGGAACTGGAGCCGCAGTTTACGTCCGATCCGGCGGTGCTGGATCAGGTGCAGGTGATCGGAGCCGACGGCGCGAATGTGCCGCTCTCGGCCTTTACACGTTACGACTATTCCATCGTCGATGACCGCGTGAGGCATCGCAACCAATTCGCCGCGGAGAACGTGGGCTTTGCGTTGGCGAAGGACGTCTCGCTCGAGGAGGGGCTCGCCGCGATCGACCGCGCCCTCGCGGGCATCATGTTGCCGACGGAAATTCAGACGCGGCTGTCGGGCAGTGCGCAAAGTTTTCAAAAAACGCTGCAGAACCAGCCGTTCCTGATCCTCGGCGTGTTGGTGGCGGTGTATCTAGTGTTGGGAATTCTCTACGAGAGTTTGGTCCATCCGCTCACGATTCTGTCGACGCTCCCCTCGGCGGGCCTCGGGGCGTTGCTGGCGCTGCGGCTGACGAACACCGAGTTTTCTCTGATCGCGCTGCTCGGGTTGTTTTTGCTCATCGGCATCGTGATGAAGAACGCGATTCTGATGATCGATTTCGCGATTGCGACGGAGCGGAGCCGGTCCATCGCGCCGCGCGAGGCGATTTACGAAGCGGCGCTGCTGCGCTTGCGACCGATATTGATGACGAATTTCGCGGCGTTGCTGGGCGCACTCCCGCTCGTGCTCGCGAGTGGTGAAGGCGTGGAAATGCGCCGCCCGCTGGGACTCGCGATCGTGGGCGGATTGGCCGTGAGCCAGTTGCTCACGCTTTATACGGTGCCGGTCGTCTACCTGTGGCTGGATCGCGTGCGGCTGTGGACGGCGGGAGCGTGGGAGCGGGCGAAGCGGGCTTAACCGACCGGCGTCACAATCGCGCCGGCGTCCCGGCCGTAGAGCGCTGCGAGTTCCCGCAGGTAGGACGCGGAACCCTCGTGGAGGGCACGCAATTGTTCGGCCCGGTAACGCCACGTCCAATTTCCCTGGCTCTTCCCCGGAGTGTTAATGCGGGCGGAGGAACCCAGGCTGAGCAGATCCTGCAGGGGAATGACCGCGAGGTTGGCGACGGAGGCATAGGCCGAGCGCACGAAATCCCAGCCGACATCCTGACCGCTCACGCGGAAATAACGACGGACGTGATCGCGCGCCTTCTCGTCAGTCGTCGCATACCAGCCGAGGGTCGTGTCGTTGTCATGTGTGCCGGGATACACGACGCTGTTGGCGCGCTGGTTGTGCGGCAGGTAGAGATTTTTCGCGTCGCCGCCGAAAGCGAATTGGAGAATGGCCATGCCGGGAAGTCCGGTCGCCTCGCGCAGGCTGACGACGGATGGCGAGAGGTCACCGAGGTCTTCGGCGATGAGTTTTACGCCGGGCATCGCGCGAAGGACTTTTTCGAAAAAATCGATGCCCGGGCCCGGCTGCCAGCTGCCCGTGCGCGCGGTCGGAGCGCTGGCCGGAATGGCCCAGTAGGCGTCGAAGCCGCGGAAGTGATCGATGCGCACGACATCGCACAGCGCGAAGCTCGCGCGCAAGCGGTCAAGCCACCACCTGTAACCGTCGGCGGCGTGGGCCGCCCAAGCGTAGAGTGGATTGCCCCAGAGCTGGCCGTCGGCCGAAAAATAGTCCGGTGGCACGCCTGCGACGGCGGTGGGGCGCAGCGTTTTCTTGTCGAGTTGAAACAGGTGCGGACTCGCCCACACGTCCGCACTGTCGAGCGCGGTGAAAATCGGAGTGTCACCGATGATGGAAATTCCGAGTTGTGCGGCGCGAGTGCGGAGTGCCTGCCACTGGCCGAAGAAAAAATACTGAATGAACGCGTAGGCTTCGGCGCGGTCGGCGACTTGCGGGGCGACCACAGACTTCTGTGCGCTCGCGAGAGAACGCGTGTCCGCCGGCCATTCCCACCACGGGCGGCCTTGGTAGTGATCCTTGAGCGCGGAAAACAACGTGTAGCCTGGGAGCCAGTGCGCGTTCTCGGTCTGAAAACGCGAGAAGTCACCGTAGGCGAGCGGCGGTTTTCCTTGGTTTCGCCAAGCGGTATGGGCCGAAAAAAGGAGCGGAAGTTTGCGTTGGTAGAGCGCGCCAAAATCGACCGTCTGCGCATCGAGCAGCCGCAAGCCGTCGAGTGCAGCGGAGGGCAACAGTCCTGCTGAAACAAATGCGGTCGGATCGATCAGGTAGGGGTTGCCTGCGAAGGACGAGAAACACTGGTAGGGCGAATCGCCGTAGCCGGTGGGCCCGAGCGGGCAGACCTGCCAGTATTTGAAGCCCGCATCGTGGAGAAAATCGAGAAACCGCCCGGCGCCATCGTCGAAGACGCCGATGCCCTGGGCGCTCGGAAAAGACGTGGGGTGGCAGAGGACGCCCGTGGCGCGATGGTCGAGCCAGTTAAAGAGAGGTACGGGCGGAGTAGATTTCGCCGAAGTGGACATGGCCCGCGACTCAAACGACGTTTTGTCCAAAAGCGAGTCAGGCGAAGAGCCGCGCTCTGCAGCCTCCGGCTTCTGGGTTGCCCCGTCCATTTCCTGCCGGAAGAATACTTCATGCTCCGTTTCGCTCCCCTGTTGCTCCTGGCCGCGGCGTTGATTCTTCCCTCCTCCGTGGGTGTTGCCGCCCCGCCGCCCAACATCGTCTTCATCCTCGCCGACGATCTCGGGTGGAACGGCATCGGGCCCTACGGTAACAAGGATGTTTCCACGCCTCACCTCGACCGCCTCGCGCGCGAGGGCATGACGTTTCACCGCGCCTACGCCGAGCCGCAGTGCTCGCCCACGCGCGGCGCGTTTTTCAGCGGCCAGTGGCCGGCGCGCACCGGAATGTTCGCCGTCACGCATGAGATGGATCCCGTCGCCGCCCCGCTCACCCCGCCGCCGCATTCGATGGGCCTCCCGCCCGCCACCGCTTCGCTCGCGCTCATGCTCCGCGCCGCCGGCTACGCGACCGGACTCAGCGGCAAGTGGCACATTGCCGACAACTACAACGCTGCCGCGCTGCGGGCCCGCGATGGCGGAAAATATTTCGACCGCTACGGCTTCGACTACGTCGGTGTCGGCGCGAACGGTTCACCCGCCAAGGACAAGTCTACCGCCGGCATCACCGACGACATGCTCGGTTTCATCGCGGCCAACCGCTCGCGGCCTTTTTTTGCCTATCTCGCGCACCACGCGCCGCACGCCACGCTCGAGCCACCCGCGGCGCTCGTCGCGAAATACGTCGCGCGCGGCCACCGCAAAAGCTCCACGCCGCTCACGGCGTATCGCGAGCGCCCCACCGCCGATTACTACGCCACACTCGAGCACCTCGACACCCAGATTGGTCGCGTGCTGGCCAAGCTCGACGAACTCGGTCTCACGCAAAACACGCTCGTGATTTTCTCTTCCGATAACGGTGGTCTCAACCGCATGGCCGACATGGCCCCTCTGCGTGGCGCGAAAGGCATGACTTACGAGGGTGGGGTGCGTGTGCCACTCCTCGCGCGCTGGCCCGCGCGCATCAAGCCCGCCTCCTCGAACGCCGTGCCCGTCCACTTCGTCGACTGGTATCCCACGTTCGCCGCACTCGCCGAAGCGAAGCTCCCCGCCGCGCAAAAACTCGACGGCGAAAATATTCTTCCTCTCCTCGATGGCACGGGCCGCCCCGCGCGCGACACGCTCTGGTGGCACACGCCCACCTACACCACGCCGTTCGCCCGCACGCCGTGCTCCACGATCCTCCGTGACGATTGGAAACTCATCCACTACTTCGGCGACTTCCTCGATGTCACCGGTGCCGTCCCCGAAAA
>CAMBVX010000153.1 GCA_945871085.1 Opitutus sp. GAS368
TCGAAACCGACGGATTTCAGCCGGGCGACCTCGTTGGCCAGATGAAGCTCGGCGATTTCCCGCTGCACGTCAGGCGTGAGTCGCGCGAACACCAACTTGTCGGGAATGCGCGCGAGAATCTCCGGACGCAATGCCTCGGCCACGCGGCGCAGCACCGCCTGCTCGACACTCGCCAAACTGGAACGCGACATGCGCATGGCCTCCGCCGCACCGAGGTTGGACGTGAATGCGACGTAGTCGTCTCGCAGCGAAATCGCTTCGCCCGTCGCCAGCGTCACGTGACCGGGATCAAGCATCTGGATGAACAGATCGAACACCTTCGGGTGGGCTTTCTCCAATTCGTCGAAGAGCCAGACCCGTGGCGTCGCGCCGCCGACCGCGCGCCCGATGGCACCGGCGTCAGAGGCATCGGCGCCGAGCAATCGCTCCACCGCATCCGCCCGCTGATATTCGGAAAGATCGAATCGTCGCACCCTCCCCTCGCCAAAAAGATAGCGCGCCGCCAAGAGCACGAGTTCGGTCTTCCCCGTGCCAGTGGGACCCACCGCCAAAAATACTCCGCGTGGACGGTCGGACCGGGCCAGTCCCAATTCACCGCGCGTGAACACTGCCGCCGCGCGCGCGAGCACGTGGTCTTGTCCGCGCAGACGAGCGCGCAGGTGCGCTGCGAGTCCGCGCAGATGGGTGAGCTGGTCAACGCTTCGCATTCTTTATGGTTTTTGCACGGACGGTGCGCGGCCGACGGGGAAAATCCTTGAGAAATTTCTGCACGGCCGAAGCCCACGCCTCGGGTTTCGGCGCGGAGCGCAGCATCGCTCGCACGACGTAAGCGCGATTGGCGGCGATGTCTTTCGCCGCCAGTTCGGTGACCACCCGGTCGAGTTTTGTGACGAGCCGAGGAGGAAGGTCCACCGTGGGGATGCCGGCCACGTTGTCGGCTTCGCGCGGACCGGCCTTGGCTGAGTAGTCCCGATGCAGGAGCACGGTCGCGGCAAACATTTCGGTTTCAGAGGTAAGTTCGATCAGGGCACGCAGGACCGTGCCGCGTCGCACGGCCGCGCCCAACCGGCGTAAATCGACGGTCTGTTTGTTCAGGGCGGCCATGTCCGCCGGGTAGAACGAAAAGCTCACTTTCACAGGGACCAAGGCTTCGGAACTCATGTGATACCCATAAACCCATAGGATAAGTATTGACAAGCGTTCGTTTTCCTATGGGTTTATGGGCAGATGAACCGGACTTTGTTTTCTTTCTCCCTCGATGCGCCGCTGGCGCCTCCCGCAGTGCTCGCCCAAATCCAGCAGCTCAAGGACGGCTTCGGTCTGGCCCTCGCCGTTCTGTTCATGTTCGGGTTTTTCTGGGGTATCATAAAAATTTGGTCGGGGGCCAACGCCATCAGCAAGGGCGACCCGGACGGCAAGGCTGGCATCGTCGCCGGCATCATCATCGCGGCGGCGGCCACCATCATGTCGACGCTGTTCACGATCTTCGGCCTGCAGGACGCCGTCATCACTCCCCGGTTTTGAGGAACACCATGACCGCACTGCGCCATACCGAGACCAACTCGGCCGATGACTCGGCGGGCCGGGCGTTCGGCCTCGACGGCAACCTGTATCTGCCCGTGCTGTTGGCCGTGCTCGGAGCCGGGACGCTGTTTGCGATTCTCGGGGTGCTCTTGCGGATCAACACTATCGTGGCGGGCGGCCTGGTCGCATTGCCGTTGGCGGCCGTGCTGAGCTGGGTGCTACTCTTGAAACAGGGCCAGCCGGCGGGCTATGACCGGGATCTCATCGAACACTGGCTGGGCGGCGGAAATTTCACGCGGGTGCCGGCTGATCAAGGGAGGCTGCTGGAATGAAACCGCATGATAAAGCTCCCAACGGGGTTTTCTGCGACGGGATGATTCTTTATGGGTTTCCCGAGCGCGGCGCGATTGCCGCCAAAGGATTCTGGTTGGAACCGCCAGACGTGCGGGGCGCCAGCTTCGCCCGGCTCAACGCCTTTCAGGACCAAGTGAGGGCGCTGTTGGCGTTGGCGACACCGGGGCGGCGGCTCCAACTGCAATGGTCGTGCGATGCCGACTACCGCCGCGAATTGCTCGCCTACCATGAAGCCACGCAGAAAGTGGTGCAACCGGCCGTTCGGCGGGTTCGGAACGAGCGCTTCACGCGCTATTGGGATCGGATGCAGGCGCGCACGCTGCGCCGAGAGCGGCTGGCGCTCTTCCTGTCGGTCGAGATCTCCCGTTACTCCGGCATTCTGCAAACGGCCGGCGGGCTGAGAGCGCACTACGCCGCCGTGCTCGGCGAACTCTCGGCCCAGTTCGAAGAATTTTCCCAGACGCTCCGCACGATCTTTCACGGCGAAGCCGCTGTGCGCCCGATGGGCGACGAGGAGCACTGCACCTTTGTCCGTAGCTTCCTCAACCCCTCGCTCGCGGAGAATTCCGAAGCCACGGTGCCGCGTTTCGACCCCGAACTGACGGTGCAGGAACAATGTTGGCTGGGCGAAGGGGTCGGCCAGCCGGACGGCGGCTTTTACCTCGACGGTCACTATCATGCGGTCCTGACGCTCGACCGCTGGCCGCAACACACGCGGCCGGGCATCGTGACCCACCTGACCGGCCTGCCGTTTCTCGACTACCGCATCACGGTCAACGTCACGCCGGCCGCCGCGCGCGGCGAAATCCGCCGCGAAGAGCAGGCCATCGAACGGCTCGCCGGCGAATACGCCGACAAACGCCGCCACTCGCTGGTCGTGGCGCTCCGCAAAAAAGAGCGGAAGGTCGAAAACCTCGCCGGCGGTTTCGTCCGACCCTTCGAGGTCTGTTACGTGATTCGAGTTTGGGCGCGCACGTCCGAAGCACTGCGCGAGAAGGTCTCGGCCCTGCAAGCCGCCATCCATGCGATGGACGGCGCGCAGTATTTCGAGTGTGCGGTGCCCACGACCGCCAAAAAACTCTTTTTCGCGACGTGGCCGGGCTGGACGCATTCGTCTTACCGGCACCGGCATTGCTACGCGGAGGACAACTACCTCGCCGACTTGCTGCCGTTCTCGGCGACCTTCACGGGCGCGCTCGACCAGGCGGAAGCGATCTACGACGGCAGCCACCACAACCTCGTCGGCGTCACGACCGAGGTGCGTGGCTCGCCCCAGCACGCGGTGCTGCTCGGCATGACCGGCGCGGGCAAATCGGCGGCGATGCACGACCTGCTCATGCAGACCGCCGCATTTTTCGACTACACGGTCATCATCGAAGAAGGGCTGTCCTACAAACCATTCACTACGGCCCTGGGCGAGACGCCGATCATCGTCCATCCCGATGCCGCGCTCACGATCAACTACCTCGACACGCAGGGCCTGCCCCTGACGCAACTTCATCTCGCGAGCGCGGTCGCGCTCCTCTCGCGGATGATCGGCGTGCCCGACAGCGAGGAGCACCTCGCGCTGCGGTCGGCGCAACTCACCCAATACCTGCACCAGCTCTACCGCGACGCGCATGCCGATTGGGCGCGGCGCGACCCGCAGCGCGCCGCCGAAGCCAGTCGCCTCGCGTGCGCGGTTCACCGCTGGCGCCTGCGGATGCCCGTGGGCACGACGCCGATCGATGCGTTTGCCGAACTGCGTGACCGACGCGCAGCCAACGACGACGAAGCCGTGAGTTTTGTCGAAACACTCGGCGATGCGGACCTCACCGCCTTCGCCCACGACCCGACGACGGAGCGTCTCGTGGCGCAGACAGCATGCGCGATGTTTTCCGCGACCGACCACCCGACGCACGGCGCGCTGGTTGACTTGCTCGCCTACGCCCGGCTCCCGGAACATCCGAAGGAAGAGATCGACCGGCTCGCAACGTTGCTGCGCGCATGGAGCGCCGACGGCACCTACGGACAGATGTTCGATGGCGTGACCAACGTCTCGCTCAACCGATCCGTCGCGCATTTCGAACTCGGCTTCGTGCCGGAACAGGCGGTGGAACTCAAGGCGGCCACGGGCCTGCTCATTTCCGGTTTCGCGCGTCAGCACATCCTCGCGCTGCCGCGCACCCGGCGGAAGCGCATCATCTTTGAGGAGGTCGCACGTTTTCTCGATGTGCCCGGCGGCGAAAAAATCGTCGCGGAGAGCTACGCGCAGCTCCGCAAGTTCAACTGCTGGGCCGTGAGTATCGTGCAGCAATACGCGCGTTTCAAAACCTCGCGCGTGCGGCCCGCTGTGATCGGCAACGCGAAACAATTTTTTCTCATGCGCCAGTCGGACCGCAGCGACCTCGCCGACCTCGCGACCGATCTGGGCATGCCGGAAAGCGCCCTCGACGTGATCCAGCGCTACCCGCTGCCCGAGCAGTTGCCCGAGAACGGCCGGTATTCGGCCCTGTGCTACTTCGCCCCCACCACGCAGCCGCCGCAGTGCGGCACGCTCCGCCACATCGAACCTGCCAAGCCCGCCTCCCCTTCCCGTCATGCGCACGCCCTCTCTGCTACTTCTGTTTAACACCCTCACGCTCCTCACGTTTTCCGGGTGCGCCACCATCCGCAAACCGTCTGCGGCCAACGAGGCTGCACGCACCGCCGCCGCTGCGGCCAAGGCCCGTTACTGGGCGCTGCAAGCCGCGCAAAAACCCACGCCCGTCTCGTCTGACTTCGAGCTTCTGCCACTCGCGCGGCCCGAGCGCACCGAGAACGGCATCCTCCGCACACCTTCCACGGACTTCATCCGAATCCCCCGTCTCCCATGAAATCTTCCCGTTTTCTTTTCCTCGGTTTCCTCGTTCCGTCGGCGTTCGCCCAATGGATCGTCAACGATCCGATCAACACCGCCATCAATACCGGCATCCAGTCCGCGCAGATCGCGAACCACGTCGAAGTCCTCCGGCAGTGGGCCGCTCAACTGGAAAATCTGAACCGGCAGATTCGCCAGCTCGAGGACCAGCTCGCCGAACAGCGGCGCATTCGCGAGGTCTTGGGCAATCCCACCGCGGCCGGCTCACAAATGGTCATGGACAAGCTCGCGCCGGCAGAAATGGCGCGCACCTCCGGCGAGACGCTCCGTGCCGTGCGCCGGCTCGCCGACGCGACGGCCTCGCTGCGTCACACCGCCGACGGCATCTATGGCGAACTCGAAAATCGCACGGCGCTCGGCCGCGCATTCACGCGCCAGCCGGCCGCGTATCGACGCTACGCCGCCGTCGATCAACAGGCGGACAATCTGGGCCGGGTTTACGACGACACCGCCGCTCGTCAAACCGTGCTTCAAGCCGATCTCGCGACGACCGTGGCGTCCTTGAAAACCGCCCCGACGCAGGCCGAAGTGGACAAGCTCAACGTAAAAGTCGCGGCCCTCAACGGTCAGCTCGCCTTGGTCGCCGCGCAGCGTCGTGACGAAACCGACAAACTCTCCGCCCAGCAGATTCAAAATGAAAATCAGGCCGCCAAGGAGCGGCAGGATATGCTGGAAAAGCAGGTCGCCGAGGAGCGGCAGACCCTCGACGTCGTGAACGCGTGGCAACGCGCGGTGCAGCTCACGCCCGGCACCTACACCCGGCCATGAAAAAAATGACCGTCGTCGTTGTCATCGCTTTCATCGGGCTGCTCGCGGGCACCTACCTCTTTAACCGCGAGGTAAAGCGCTCCCCGCTCAGGCCACCCGGCGACAACCATCGGCCTCAGCCGATGAATGCGTGGCAAGCCGGGGTGAAACCCGCCACGCGAACCGACTACACGACCGACGCGGCCACCCATCGCCAGCTAATGGAAAAACTCCGCGCCGAGGAAATTCGCCAGCGACCGCAGGAGGGGCGTAACTAATGGAAAATTTCGCTCCAGGTCTGCGCGACGCCATTTTCGGTCTGACCGATTCGCTGCGCTTCATCGTGTTCTTCAGTGGAGTCGTCGGTCTCATGCTGCAAGTGCAGCGGGCGCGCGCCGAGATGGAGAGTCTGGTCCGACCCGTCGTGCGCTGCGTGCTGGTGGTCGGAATCATCGCCACGCTGCCGCACTGGTTCGGCTTCACGGAGAAACTTTTCCTGAACGTCGCGAACGCGGTCAACGAGCGCTACACGGAGCATCCGATGCAGGCGGCCACGCTGCTGCGGGACAGCGTCGCGGAAAAACCCGGCGAATTCAGTCTGCGGCGCGTCGGCGAATCGCTCTACCGCGCGACGCTGTGGGCCGCCGCCAAACTCGTCGTGCTCGTCGCGAGTCTGCTGCAGCTCCCGTTCCTCCTGCTGCACTACGTGCTCAAGCTGCTGTGCTATCTGTTTCTGCCGATCGCGCTGGGGCTCATGCTCGTGCCTTCGCTCACCTCGCTGGGCGTGCGCTACGTGCAGCAAACGCTCGCGGTGCTCGCATGGCCCGTCGGTTTCGCGGTGACCGAGCTGGTCGCGTATCACCTCCTCACCGCGTATCAACAAAACCTCGCGACTGCCTATGGGCTCGCGCCGGGCGAAATCGATGCGGCCTCGTTTGCCAGCCTGCTCGGCGGACTGCTCGCCGCGCTGTGGCTGATCCTCGGCACCTTGGGCACGCCGTTTTTAATGCAGGCGCTGATTTGCTCCGGTTCGCCGCTCTCAGCCGGAGGCGCCTCCGGCCTTCAACAACTCTACGCCATCCAGCAACTCGCGTGGATGATCAAGGCGGTGAAGACGGGCGGGGCCACCGTGCCAGCCGCCGTCGTCAAGACCGGCGCCCAGGCCAACTCGACGGGAGGCGGTCCCTCGACTCCGCCACCACCGCCCCCGGCCCCGGTCATGCCGCCACCACCGCCGCCACCCGATCCCACCGGCGACATCCGCGCGAGCGCGTCCCTCGCGTCCGCCCAACTGCCCGCACCGCAAACGACCCTCTGATTTTTTCTGCGAACCATGAATCCTCCCGCTCAGTCCCTGCGCGAAACCCTCGCGCCTCCCGGCCGGCTCGAGCCGCAAAAAGCTCCGCGCCCACCGTGGAATCCGCTCACGCTGTTCGTCAACCCCGCCGTCGCCGCACGGCTCTGGTTTCTCGTGGCGGTGGGAGCTGTCGCACTCTGCGCATTACAGCCGTATCTGTTGATCCGGGCCTATCGCACCCGCGAACGCGTCGTCGTCCTCGACGGCAGCGGATCGTTTCACGTGAGTCCGCTGCTCGCATTCGAGGACGCGTCGAAACTGCACGAGCAACACGCCCTGCTCGCGTGCCTCGCACTGTTGCAGCGCAACCCGACGGGTTTCGACCAGCCCGAGCTGTTGGAAAAACTGTTTCTCCCCGAAGCGTTGCAACAGGCCCGCGCCGACGCCGCGCGCTCCACCGAGGAATTCTCGCGGAAGAACCTGCACCAAAAAGTCGAGGTGCTGAAACTCACCGTCCTCGAAACCCGCGAGCAGGTCGTGCTCGTCCAAGCCGAGGGGCAGCTCATCCGCACCGGCGTCGTCGGCCAGCAAACGTTCACCGAGTCACCCACGTTCACCGTGCGATTCACCTTCGCGCGCAATCCCAACCTCTCGGCCACCGGCCGCTATCCCCTCGCCGTATGGAGCTACGAACTCTCGTTTTGATTTCGGGCGCGGCGCTCGGCGTCGCGACCATCACCGCCTCCCCGGTCCAGCGTTATCCGCTGGAGGACCGGACAGTCTATGCCGTGCGCATCGGCCCGGATTCCCCCACCACCGTAATGTTTCCCGGCCCGATCACGGCGGTTGAAGGCGCCGGCGTGTCCGGGAAAGCCGACGACCAACCACCGGTGCTGATCGCCCACCAGCCCGGCGCACGGTTCTTCTCCGTGCGGGCGTTGCGTCCGGGTGCGACGGCTGCGACGAACGTGATCTTTCGCGACCGGGTATTCGCGTTTGCTTTTACCGGTGGCGAAAACCCCGACCGCACGATCACGTTCTACGATGGGCCTGCGGGAGAAACCGCGTCCGCACCGAAGCGGCCCGGTCCGGCTCGCCTGCTTTCACTCCTCGACCGCGCCAAGAATTTTCCCGCCTTGGCGGAGCAATACCCGGCCCTGGTCCAAGCGACCGAGCGTTTTTCTCCGGGAACCGTCGCTACGTGCGGCGTGATCACCTGCACCGTCGAAGAAGTGATCGGTTTCATCGACGAAGACGCGGTCGTTTTTCGGCTGCGTTTCGAGAACCGCGGACCGGCGCCCGTGCGCTTCGCGCCCGCCTTGCTCACCATGCGCGTGGCCGAATCGCATTTCCCGTCGGCGATCAACGATGCACCGGGAGAGTTGCCACCGGCCCGCGCAGTGATCGTTCACCTCGCCATTGTTGGAAATTCCGACGGCAGCCGGGCGCATCTTTCGGCCCAGAACGCGTTCACCGTCGCCTTGCCGCTACCGGAATGAAACTGAACGTCCAGTTCTTCACGACGCCCACCGGGCAGCTCATCGTCGTCGTCGCACTCGCGGCCGTCGCCGTGGGTGTCGTCGCCTGGCAGCGCGCGCATCGTCCGCCCGTGTCCGCCGCAGTCTCGGGGCCGAGTGCGCGACCTTCGCCCTCGTTGCCGAAAGTGTTTCAACGCGCAGGCGTCCGGTTCGATCCTCCGCCTCCGGCGCAATCTCCGGCCGCAACGACCACCGCGACCGCGGCACCGAAGCCCGCCGTGCCGACGGATCTACCGCTGACCGTGTTCATCAGTGCCACGGCTGCCGAACGCGATCCTCGCGCCGCCGTCGCACCCTACGGCCGGCTCATTCCCTGCGAAACCGTGGTGACGCTCGAATCCAACCGCCTCGACACACCCATCATCGGCTTGGTGACAGAGAGTGTTTTTCGCGACGGTCACTGCGTGATCCCGGCCGGAGCCGAGGTGCACGGACGCGTCACGGTTGACCGTGCCCGCGAACGTCTCGCCGCCAGCGGTCCATGGGTGGTCGTTTGGAAATCTCCGGGTTCGCACGGCAGCCGCGAACTGCGGGTGCAAGGCATCGCGCTGGACCGCGAGCGCGCTACCGTCACCGGCACGTGGGGCGACCACGACGGTTCCGCCGGCCTGCGCGGCGAACTTATCCGCACTGACGATGGGCGCGAAACCAAGCTGTTTGCCGCCACGTTTCTCGCAACCGCCACGACCGCACTGCAGGAAACGCGCGCTGCCTCCGGAATATTGGGCGAAAGCCTGGTCCCGGCCGCGACCGCGCGCAACGCCTCGCTCGCGGGCACCAGCGCCATCCTGCGCGAGTATGCGCAGCAAATCCGCGAATCGATTGCCCGCGACGGCTTCTACCTCCGCGTGCCGGCGGGCAAGGCGTTCTACCTTTACGTGACCGAATCCATTGACCTCGGCCGCACTCATCAGCTGGCCACACCACACCATGAAACTCGCTGAAACGTTTTTCTCCGCCGCCGCACTTTTCCTGGTCGGTTGCCAGACCGCCCGACGACCGAGGCCCGTGGCCCACGTCCCATTGCCGGTGGTGAGCCCGCCCGCACCGACGCCCACGGGCGTGCGAATTCCCGAAGTCATCAAGACCTACACGCTCGGCGCCTACGCCGACCCGGAAGACCCAACTGTGCGACACGCTGCGCATGTGATTCACCGTATCGAAGGCGCCACCACGTGGAATCTCGCACCCGTCATCGCAGAACCCCCTCTTGCGCCCGACCGCGTCCCCTCGGTTCCACCCCCGCCACTGACCCCACCGGTCGTCACGCTGGAAGTCATCAGCGCACCGGCTCTCGCGGTAGCGGCTCTTTCCACCGCCCTACCGACGGTGACAGCCCCTGCAGCTCCCCCGCAGCCTCCACCGGCACCAGCACTAATCGTCGATCCTACGCCGGTCATCTTACCCAACGCCGACGGATTGATCGATCTCACCGCCCTCGATGCGGCCAAAACCAGCGACGACCTCAACCCCTTTGCCGTGCGCACATCCAGCGGCAGCGCAACGCGCGAACTCACGCTGCTCGTCAGCGGCGTGGTCGGTGGCGACAGACCCAGCGCCTTGGTCAACCAGCGACCCATCGAGGTCGGCGACCGCGTCGAGTCGTTGACGCTGGAACGTGTCGAAACGGATGCCGCGGTTTTTCGCAACGGCGACCGCCTGCTGCGCCTTCCGGTCGCCGCTTCGGCCATCCGCATCCGCCTCGCGCTCTGACCATGCCCGCGTTTGCCGCTACCACCATTGACGCGCTCGGTCGCCGGCGCACCCGCGTTTGGGATGCCGCGGACTCCACCGAACTTCGCGCCCAGCTGCGCGCGGCGTCGCTCTGGCCCGTGCGCATTGCGCCGGCCCAACCGGACAGGCGGCTCGCTCGCCTCACGCTGCGCTCCCGCGACCTCATTGCACTGCTGCATCAACTGGAATTGCAGATGCGCGCCGGCGTGACGGCCGACGCGGCTCTCGCCCAACTCGCCGCCGATCTCCCCGCCGGCTCCGCCCGCACGATGCTCACACAAATCCATCGCGAGGTCGCCCAGGGTTCGCCGATTCACGTCGCGTGCCGCGCTTTCGGAAAAGTATTTCCGCCGGAACTCGCGGCCGTCATCGCCGCGGGCGAATCGTCGGCCCAATTGCCGGAAGCGCTGCGCTCACTCGCCGCGCATCTTGCCAGCACCGACGAACTGAAACGCACCGCGAGGCGCGCCCTGATCTATCCCGCCATCGTGCTGGTGGCGACGACCGGGCTCATCGGATTTCTGCTGGGCGGAGTCGTGCCGCGCTTTGCGGAAATTTTCGCGTCCCTCCACATCACGCTCCCGTGGCTGACGGTCGTGCTGATTCGCGCCAGCGTGGCGTTGCGGCACCACTGGCCGGTCTTGGCGATTCTCGGCGCGACGGTTGCCGCTCTATTTGTCGTCGCCGCACGCACTCCGCGCCTGCGCTACGCTCGCGATTGGGCGCTGCTCCGCCTGCCGGTCCTCGGCGAGACGCTGCGGTGTCTCGCGACGGCGCGCTTCGCCGCTCACGCCCGCCTCATGCACCACGCGGGCATTCCGTTGCTGGCCGCACTTGCCACCGGCGCCGAGCTGACCGGCAACGCCGTGCTGGCGCGAAACCTCCTCGCTGCGCGCAAAGGGGTCGCGGCCGGCAAAGCCCTTTGCGACGCGCTGCCTGCCAAGCACGCGCTGCCCGGATTCGTCGTGCCCGCGCTGCGGGCCGGCGAGACCACCGGCCAACTCGGCGCCGCTCTGCGCCACATCGAGGACTACGCGGCGAGCCGCGCGCGCGAGCAGATCGCCACCGCACTCGCACTCCTTGAGCCCGTGTTGCTCACCGCACTCACGGCCATGGTCGGCGCCATCGCGTTGTCATTTTTTCTGCCCCTCTTCGCGCTGCTGGGCGGCGTCAACGCCCGCTGACTCGTGCAACTTCCAATCGCCATGCGTCATCGTGCCGCCCGTGGGTTTTCGCTGCTCGAAATCGTCCTCGTGCTATTTGTGCTCGGTGTGCTGGCGGCGGTCCTCACGCCGTCGGTCCGCGACATCATCGAGAAAAGTCGCCGCGAAGCCGAAGCCCGTTCGCTCGACGAACTCGCCAACACGATCACCGCCTCGTTTGAAAGCACCGACCTCACGAACCTCAATATCGCCGCGCTGCCCGGCACGATTGCCGCAACGGATGCGGCCACGATTTTCTCCGCTTCCACCACGGCACTCTACACGGCGACCGACACTGCCGCGTGGTTCGCGAAAGTTGCGCGGTCGCGCGGCCTGAGCCCGCAGGTGGGAACCGCACCAGCCGCGCAGTCGGAACTTGCGCGCATCGCGTTCAATTTGCTGGGGAATTCGCGGCTGCTTTTCGCCGGTCCCGACGAAGCCGGCCGCCAACGGTTCCTGCTCGTGAGTCTCGCCGCGCGCAGCGAACAGCTCGCGCTGCCGGCCTACGAAAACACCGCCGCGTGGTTCGATGCGATTTGGAATCAGGATTGGGAGAGTCGCACCGCGACCTTACCCGCGCCGTGGCAAAGCCGGCTCACCGCCGCGCAAATCGCCGCGTGGCACCAGGGCTCGGGCGGGCTCACCCAGGTTCACCGCTGTGTCGTCCGTCGCATCGTCCTCCCAAAATTCCGGCTGACGGTGAACAGCAATCACCCGACCGAACAGGCGTTCGTGTCGTTCAATAACACGCCGAACGCGTTCACTGCGCCGGCAAATTCAGGAGCCACGAGCACACCGGAGATTCTCGGTGGCCGGCTCATCACCATCAACCGCGGCACGGCGTGGCCCGGCGTGGAGGCGTTGCGCTTCCACCTCCGCGAAAACGCCACCGTCACCGTCCAATGAAATTTCCCTGTTATTCTCTTCTACTGTCCGCAGCGTGCGTGTGCGCAGCGGTCGAACTTCGCGCGCAACCGGCGAACAACGCCGCCTTCGGCTCGACGGTCATGGTCTGGTCCGCTCACACCACCGTGCGCGAGCGGATCGATGCCGGCGTCAACGAGCGCATCGAGCTTTGGAACCGGACGTGGATCGTCAGTCCCACGGGGCAGACCTATGCCAATACGAACAACTACGGCCTCAACGGTGCCGAGGGAAGCTCGACGACTACCGTAACGCTCAACGAGGTCGGCCGTTGGTCCTATTGGCTGTCCGATGGCGGCGCGATCGACAGTTTCAACTTCGGTGACAGCCCCAGCTCGTGGTATATGTTTCCGCACAACCCGCCGAATGGCGTCGGCTACGGCGGCGCGGGCACTCAGCTCGGTTCCTACATCGATGTCCAACCGGCCACGACTTATTTGCTGACCACGAGCGTAACCGGCAGTGGCTCCGTGAGCGGTGGCGGCAGCTACAGCGAGGGCAGCACGGCAACGGTGACCGCCAGTCCCAGCAGCGGCTATTCGTTCGCTGGCTGGCAGGGAGCACTGTCGGGTTCCACCAATCCGGCGTCCGTCACGATGGATGCGGACAAAAGTGTCACCGCCGTTTTCGCCCCGATCAACAATCCGCCCACCGTGGCGTGGACTTCCGCACCAAGCAGCGCCGCGAGCGGCCAGAGTTACACCATGATCGCGCACGGGCACGACGCCGACGGTAATCTGACGCTCGTCAATCTGTGGAAGAACGGAGTGGCCTTCGCGTTCGCCGGCGGCGGCAACGGCACCGACAACGACGCGAGTAATTCGACCGCGGACACCGGTCCGACGACGATCACCTTCACGGCGCAGGCCGTTGACGGTGCGGGAGCCATGTCCGCGACGATTTCGCACACGGTCACGATTGCAGCTGCAAATCGCACGCCCACCATCACGTGGAAGACCACCCCCGGCACGGTCGCCAGCGGCCAGAACTACACGATCTCGGCGCACGGCCACGATGCCGACGGCAATCTCACGCAAGTGAACGTGTGGAAAGCCGGCGTCGGGTTCGCCTTCGGGAACGGAGGCGATGGCACCGATGCCGACTCCGGCAATGCGACCTCCGACACCGGGCCAACGACGATCACGTTCACCGCGGATGCCGTCGACGCCAGCGGCGCGACGGCCGCCACGATTACGCAGACCGTGACCGTCTCCGCTGCCAACGCGGCGCCGACCATCGCGTGGAACACCACGCCTGGCACCGTCGCGAGCGGCCAGAGCTACACAATCTCGGCGCACGGCCACGACGCCGACGGCAATCTCACGCAAGTGAACGTGTGGAAAGCCGGCGTCGGATTTGCCTACGGGAATGGAGGCAACGGCACCGATGCCGACTCCGGCAATGCGACCTCCGACACGGGGCCAACCACGATCACATTCTCCGCGAATGCCGTCGATGCCAGCGGCGCGACAGCCGCCACGATTACGCAGACCGTGACCGTCTCCGCTGCCAACGCGGCGCCGACCATCGCGTGGAACACCACGCCCGGCACCGTCGCGAGCGGCCAGAGCTACACGATCTCGGCGCACGGCCACGATACCGACGGCAATCTCACGCAAGTAAACGTGTGGAAAGCCGGCGTCGGGTTCGCCTTCGGGAACGGAGGCAATGGCACCGATGCCGACTCCGGCAATGCGACCTCGGACACCGGGCCAACCACGATCACGTTCACCGCGAATGCGGTCGATTCCAACGGCACCGCGTCAGCCACGATCAGCCAAACCGTCAGCGTCGCGGCACCGCCCGCCGTTTCCGCGTCGATCAGCGCGAGTCCCACGAGCGTCACCGCTCCCGGTTCGACGACCATCACATGGTCGAGCGCCAACGCCACCTCCTCCGCCGTGAGCGGCAGCGGACTGAGCAGCACCGCCGCAAGTGGCAGTCAAACCGTCACCGGTCTCGCTGCCGGGACCTACACCTACACGATCACCGCCCAAGGCAACGGCGGTCCCGTCACACAATCCGCCACCGTCAGTGTCGCCGCCGCAGCATCGGTGAGCGCGACGATCACCGCGTCGCCCACGACGGCATCCGCACCGGGTTCGACCACGATCTCCTGGTCGAGCGCGAACGCGACCTCAGTCGTCGTCACCGGCAACGGCCTGAGCAGCACAACGACAAGCGGGAGCCAAACCATCACCGGGCTCGTGGCCGGATCATACGACTACGTCATTACCGCGCAGGGGCCCAATGGTCCCGCGACTCAAACCGCCACGTTCACAGTCGCCGCCGCAGCATCGGTGAGCGCGGCGATCACCGCGTCGCCCACGACGGCATCCGCGCCGGGTTCGACCACCATCTCCTGGTCGAGCGGTAATGCGACCTCAGTCGCCGTCACCGGCAAAGGCCTGAGCAGCACGACTGCAAGCGGGAGCCAAACCATCACCGGCCTCGTGTCTGGATCATACGACTACGTCATCACAGCGCAGGGACCCAATGGTCCCGCGACTCAAACCGCCACGTTCACAGTCGCCGCCGCAGCATCGGTGAGCGCGACGATCACTGCGTCGCCCACGACGGCATCCGCGCCGGGTTCGACCACGATCTCTTGGTCGAGCGCCAATGCGACCTCAGTCGCCGTCACCGGCAACGGCCTGAGCAGCACCGC
>CAMBVX010000154.1 GCA_945871085.1 Opitutus sp. GAS368
CTCCGCGCCGCCGGCTACACCACCGGCATGGCGGGCAAGTGGCACCTCACGAGCGGCGCCGACGGCGACTATGCTTCACTGAAGCCCGAAGCCAGCGGCGCCTATGGGTTCGACTTTGTGGCCCCGCGCGGACCCGGCACGCAGAACGAAGGCGACAAATGGGTCGATCACCTCACCGACCAAGCCATCGGCTTCATCGAGCAGCAGCGCGACCGGCCGTGGTTCTTCTACCTCGCCCACCATACCATCCACAGCCTCCTCTCCGCCCCACCCGCGCTCGTCGCCAAATACCGCGCCCGCGGCGCTCCCGAGAAAGGCCTGCACAGCGCCGTCTACCTCGCTTGCATCGAACACCTCGACAACTCCATCGGCCGCCTACTTGCCCGCCTCGACGAACTCAAGCTCCGCGAAAACACGATGATCGTTTTTCTTTCCGACAACGGCGGCTTCGACACTTCGTGGGCGCTCCCTGCATGGAGCAACGATCCCCCCGATGGCAGCGTGCCGCTCAAGGTCCGCGACGAACAGTTCGACAACGCCCCGCTCCGCTCCGGCAAGGGCTCCCCCTATGAGGGCGGCATTCGCGTGCCCTGTCTCGTGCGCTGGCCCGGCGTCGCCCGCGCCGGCCACGTCAGCGCCGAGCCGATCCACATCGTCGATTGGTTGCCCACACTGCTCGCCGCCGCCGGTGTCACCGCTCCCGCCGGCTATGTCCTCGACGGCGTTGACCTGCGTCCCGCCTTGGCCGCACGGGCGCTGCCGACCCGTCCGCTTTACTGGTATCTGCCGCTCTACGATCTCCGCTGGGCCGCGACGCCGTCGGCCGTAGTCCGCGAAGGCGACTGGAAGCTCGTCGAGCACTTCGGCGATTCCTTCGACGAACAATTGAACTACCGCCTGGGTCGAAAACTGGAGCTCTTCAACCTCCGCACAGACCTCAGTGAAACCGACAACCGCGCCGCCGCCGATCCCGCCCGCGCCGCGCGGATGAGTGCACAATTGCACGCGTGGCTGAAATCGATCCCTGCCACCATCCCCGGCCCCAACCCGCACACCGAGGTGGCAAAACGATTCATCGAGACCAAGGAGAAGCAGCCTTGGAACCGCTGATCCGAGCCCTTGCGCGGTCCTGCCGTCGCTGCATCCCGGTCCTCGCAGGCCTCACGGCCGCCGCCGCGGCTGCTCCGGCGCCGCGCCCCGCGTGGACCACCTCACGCCTCGTCGGCACCCCGGACGCCCCGCCGCCGTATGTCGCTGCGTCGATTTTTCCCGGCCTCACGTTCGACACGCCCGTCGACCTTGTGCTCGGTCCCGACGGTCAGCGCCTGTTCGTGGTGGGCCGCTGGGGCAAGATCTGGTCCTTCGATCCGCGCACGCCCGAGGCGGCGCCGGTCCTCTTTGCCGACATCGCGCCAATCTATCCCGAGTTTCCCAAACTCGAAGTCTTCAGCATCGCCTTTCATCCGCGCTTCGCCGAAACGCGCGAGGTTTTCATCCGCACGCGGATGACGGAGTCGACCCTCACCGGCTCGCAAGTCCTGCGGTTCAAAGTCCCCGTCGCAAGCCCGCTCCGCCTCGATCCCGCGACGCGCGAAACGATGCTCACCTTTCGCAGTGGCAGCCACTGCGGCGGCAACATCGTCTTCGGGCCGGATGGATTTCTCTATGTTACCACCGGCGACGCGGGCCCGGCCTCTCCGCCCGATATCAACAACACGGGCCAGTCCATCGACGACCTGGAATCGGCGATTCTCCGGCTTGATGTCGACGGCCGGACGCCCGGCCTCGCGTATCGAATTCCTCCTGACAATCCCTTTGTCGGCACTCCGGGCGCCCGCGGCGAAATCTGGGCCTACGGCTTGCGCAACCCATGGAAACTTTCGTTCAAACCCGGCACGACCGAACTTTGGGCCGGCGACGTGGGTTGGGAACGTTGGGAGATGATTGATCGGATCGAACGTGGCGGAAATTATGGCTGGTCGGTCGCGGAAGGCGCTCAGACGGTCAAGCCCTCCGCGGTCCGCGGTCCCACGCCGATTTTGCCACCGCTGGTGGCGCACCCGCACACCGAAGCCGCCAGCATCACGGGCGGTTTTTTCTACACGGGCTCACGACTGCCCGCGCTGCGGGGCGCCTACGTACCAAACATGGCGTTCTTCGCGTCGCCACCGCTGAGGACGTAGGCCACGAGGTCGAGCACCTCGTCTTTGGTCAGTAGATCCAGCAGCCCCGGCGGCATCATCGAGACCTTCGACGGCTCGATGCTTGTGACCGTCGTGCGGTCCACCTCGATGAACTGCGACGGGTCAGACGGGTCGGTGTTCACTCTCACGTTGGAGTTGCTGAGATTCACTATGGTGCCGATGATCTGCGAGCCGTCCTGCTTCGTCAGCACGGTGGGCACGAACTGGGTGTTGATCTCCCTGCTCGGATTCAAAATGTTGTCGATCAGGTCGTGCGCGTTGTAGCGCCCGCCGGCGAGGGTGAGGTCGGGGCCGCTCATGCCGCCTTCGTTGCCGAAGCGGTGGCAGGTGAAGCAGCTCGTGATGGCGAACATCTTGCGGCCCGTCTCGAAGCTGCGTCCCTTCATGCCGGTGTTCGCGGCGGCGGTGAGTTCTTCGAGCGTCCACGCCGTCGGGGTGCGCCCGGCGAGCGCGCTGGCGGAGGCTTCGAGCGCGGTCTTGCGCTCGGGCTTTTTCGCGAGCAAGTCGGCGAGCGCGGTCTTTTCCGCAGTGCTCAGGCTGGCCACCGCGTCGTTCCGGATGATCTCGATGAACGTGTCAAAGCTCCTCCCGCCCCGGTAGTTCGCCGCTTTCAAAAACCACGCGAAGTAGCGCGTGCGCAGCTCCGTCGTCCAGCCGGCCTTGAGCAGGCGGATATCGCGCGCGTATTGCATCTGCTCCTCCTGCGTCGCCGCGCTCTCGATGAGCGCCAGCGCTTTCGCCGCGGTGCGTGGCGCCTGGAGAAAGGCGAGCGTCTCGCAGAGCAGCCAGTTCAGCTCGTACGTGGGCGCGGGAAAGTGCGGGTCGAGCTGCGCGATGAGCCGCTGCGTCTGCGCGGCGTCGGGTTCGCCGAAGCGCACGCACACAATCTGGATGGTGCGGACGAGGGTGCGCCGCTGCTCTTCGTTGAGCTTGTCCCAGTCGAACGTGCCGAGCGCGTCGAGCAGCTTCGCCTTCATCACCAAGTTCACTGGCGGATCGCTCGGTTGGCGATGTTGCGGATCAATCCCCGCCGCCCGCGCGAGCGCCAGCAGCGCCTCGACTTGGATGGCGGGATCCTTTTCCGCCAGCGCTTTTTCCGCCCAATCTTTAACCGGCTGATGCTCGATCGCAGTGCGCGCCGCCCAGCGGATGTTGCGATCCTTGTCGCCGAGATTCGGCCATGCGGTCGCCATGGCCTTCAGGTCTTGCTTGCCGTGGAAGGCTTCGAGTTCCTTGCGCAGGGAGAAGCCGGATGCTGTCCCAGTCTTGCCCGTGGGGCGCACCTGCTCCGTGCTCTCCGCCCCCTTGTAGGTCACCCGATACAGCCCGCTCTGCACCTTCGCCCCGCCGATGGCGAAATACATCGCACCGTCTTTCGGATGAATGATCGCGTCCGTCATCGGCAGCGGCGTACCCGAGAGAAACTCCGCCTTCACCGCTGTGTAGCTGCTGCCCTGCGGCTTCAGCGTGACCGCCCACATTTTTCCCCAGCTCCAATCGAGACAGAACATCGCCTCCTGCCACTTCGCCGGAAAATTCGCGCCGTAGCCGAAGGTCACGCCCGTCGGCGAGCCCGGCCCGATGTTGAGGACTGGAGGCAGATTGTCGGGATACCACTCCGGGCGCTTGCTCGAGCCTTTGCGCCAGCCGAACTCCGCGCCGCTCACCACATGGCACACCCGCGTGGGTCGGTACCACGGTGTGTTTAAGTCGTACTCCATGTCCGAGTCGTAGG
Source organism: Opitutus sp. GAS368 (assembly GCA_945871085.1). Lineage (GTDB taxonomy): Bacteria > Verrucomicrobiota > Verrucomicrobiia > Opitutales > Opitutaceae > GAS368. The sequence continues at coordinate 3,940 of CAMBVX010000154.1, forward strand.
TGAAAAGCTCGCCGTCGCGATTGAAGGCCGCGTCGTAGGTATTGCGGAGGCCCGTCGCATAGCGATCCCACACCTTCCCGTCCGGCGAGATGCGATAGATCGTCCCGGCCGGCGCGAGCGCAGCGTTGTCGGAGCCTTCAACCTGCAGACCCGAGATCCGCGGCAGCAGATGATCCTCGCCCCACACCGCCGGCACGCTCGAGGTCGTCACCGGCGTGTGCTTGTGCACGTTGCCGCAGATGAGAAAGATCGACTTCCCATCCGGCGCGAGCACCACCGCATGCACTCCGTGATGCCCACGCGCCTCCAAACCACGGATTCTCTCCACCTTGTCCAGCACATCGTCGCCCTTCGACGAAGTCACCCGGTAGAGCCCGCTGTTCGCCGCGTTCTTGTAGTCAGTCACCCCCACCCACAGCGCGTCAAACGCCCACAGCATCCCTTGTGCCCCCTCGATCAGCGCGGGCACTTTCTCGATCGTCGCCGGATCGAGCGGCTGCCCCGCCGCCGGGGGCGCAAAGCGATAGATCGCCCCGTACTGGTCGCCCGCGTAAATGCGCCCCTTGTCATCCGTGCAAAGCGAAATCCACGACCCCTGCTTCGCCGCCGGCACCGAATAGAGCAGCTCAACTGCGAAGCCTTCCGCCGCCTTGATCCGCGCCGGCGGCGTGGCCCTGTTCTCATTCGCCGGCCCATCGGCGGCGAGCGAAGTGGCGGCGGCAAAAGCAAAAAGAAGGAGGAGAAATTTCAGCGATTTCATAGGATCATAAAAGGGTTGTCGCGAACCCTGAGCGGCAAAGGCACGCGCCGGCCGTCTTGCCGGTGGGATTCCAGCGCCGCGCAGCTCATCTCGATCGTGATGGCCGCGTCCCGCGCGCTGCACAGCGCCTCGCGCCCCTCTCCAATCGCCGCGATGAGATCGCGGCCCGCGAACACGTGCTCGAGCATCTGGCGTCCCAGATTGGGGATCGGCTCAGGTCTGTCGACCCCCGCGCTGGTGACGGGCAGCCATCTGCGAACTTCGCGCCCCGGCGGGACTGGGCGGCCGGCCAGGAGGCGGGCGGCGATCTCCTGATCCGCGCGGAAATCGAGCGTCGCCTCGGTTCCGACGATTTGCAGGCCGAACCCGGCATCGCGGGAACCGGCTCCCTGCAGCGAGTCGAAGAAAAGTGGAAACCCACCGGGCATCTCATAACGGGCATGCACGGCGTCGCCCGCAATCGGACCGATGCCTTCGGGGCCGTCGCGCAGATCGCCGCGCACCACCGGCCGGCCCGCCTGCAGGACAGTCGCCGTGCATGCACCCGGGTAGCCCCCGAGGACGTGGGCCAGCCCGAAGAGATGGACCCCGAGCACCCACATGTCCTCCACTCCGCCGCGGACATCCTCCTTGCCCCTCGCCCGCATTTCCAGAATCCGCCCGAGGGCCCCTTGGCTGATCAGCCGCTGCACGACAGGTACCACCGGATGCCAGCGATTGCGATGGGCGACCGCCACCCGGACCCCGCGCGCCGCGCAGGCCGCCACGATCTCGTCCGCCTCGCGCGGACAGCGGGCGAGGGGCTTTTCCACGTAAATTCCACGGACACCGGCCCGCGCGGCCGCCAGCAACATGACGTGGCGTTCATCGACGAATCGCGGGCAAACGGCGACGATGTCGAGACTCTCCCGGGCAAGCATTTCCTCGTAGGAGGAGTATGCCTTTTCGACGCCGAGTCGCCGCGCGGCGTCATCCCGGCCTTTTGTCACGGGATCCGCGACGGCCACGACCTCCGTGTCGGGGAGGTGTTTCCACATGGTGTCGAGGCCATGTCCGTAGTTGCCCCGGCCGGTGTGCCCGATCACGCCAACACGGAACCGCGGCCGGGATGCCGCCGCGACCAGGGATCGCGCCGAGACCGCGGCGGCGGCGACGAGGAGAAAATCGCGCCGCGTCATCCCAGAAATCCGCATCGCGGGATCACACGCCTCGGGCACAACGAACGGCGCGCGGTAAGGCCGCGTGAGAAGGCGATGGTCTGCTCGTGGCCGACAAGAGTTTCCCGCTGCCGATCACTCGCGAGATTTCGGGATGCAGGCTCATCGGCGATAGGGGGAGCTTAATTGTTTCAACGCACTCAGAGTTTGCCGGCCATGGTTCAAAATTTTCCTTTTATTCCCACGGTAGAATAATATCCGTATCCAATCCGCCGAGTAGTCCGCGCATAGTCCGGCGTCCCATGTGCATACCGGGATTGGGTCCAAGTGAAATTTTTGAGGTCGGGGAGGGAAAAATATACCGAGAAACGTGAATTCAGGCTGTACTCGCCACTCAGCCCAACACGGGTCTGGGCGGGTTCCCAAGTAGAGGTTCCCGCGGGAACCGTCGCCGACGGCGCCACTGCACCCGTCAGAGTATCTCCCTCGTGTGTAAAGGACAGCTTCACGGAATACCGAGGCCGGAATAAATTAATTCCACCTGCATAAACTCTCGACTTGAAATTAGAGAAGTCAGCCGTCTGGTCACCCAAAAGCTGTAATCGGGTGGCATTGAAAGAGAGCTGCACTCCGCGAGCCCATGACGGAAGAAATGTGAGTGACTGGCGATAGCCGAACTCCAGTCCATTGACCCTTGCTTTCCCGGCGTTCTGCTGGGTGACGATGGAATAGTTGTTTAACGTTCCGTCGTCTGGCACACCATATTTTTCGAGTAAACCCGGGGTAACGGTCTCGACTGTACGGCTAAAGAAATCATTGATATCCTTTCGAAACGCCCCAATCCAACCCGTCCCACCCTTCATCTCGTAGGTTTCGAGCGTCAGGTCGTAATTGTCTGCGGTCCAGGGCTTCAGTTCCGGGTTGTTGACGGTGATTGTAGGCGCGGGGACGTTCGGATCCCCAATCGTCGCTCCAGGTACGATAAAGCTCAAGTCCGGCCGACCTATGGTTTTCGCATAACCGATGCGAAGCAGCAAATTCTCGGAGAGGGTGTAGGAAGCGTTGAGGCTCGGGTACAATCCACCATAACTCACATTTCCACTCGTTCCGCGTTCCTGATACTGCAGCTTTCTCAAAGCCAAGGGATCACTCGTGATCAGGACTCTCCGCCCGGCGGCGTCAGTCACATATCTGCCTTGGGCATCCTTTTGATATTGAGCATTGACGTTGTTTAAAGGCCCCCGACCATCCTCGTCCGTCCGTTCATATCGCACCCCTGTCGCAATCGCGAGGCGGTTTTCGAGAGCTCGTAAATCAAAGCGCAGGAACGCAGCGGTGATTGTCTCCTTCAATAGGAAGGAGGAAGTCACGCGGTTCTGATGCGCGCCGGGCTGGTCCAGCACGAACCAATCAGGATGCTGCCGGTAAAGATTATAGACCTTCGCGTTGCTGAGATCACGATATTTCACCCCATTGATCTCTAACGCTGACCTTGCGAGATGCTCCTCGTCAAATACATCGAAGTTACGTGCTAAGCGCGATTGCACATCGGACCTGCCATTAGGCACAAAATTCCACGACTGAGCGAATCCCCGCACATCCTTTTCCATCTGATTTACCTCGGCTCCCAGCTTGACGGTTACCGGTATCACCGCGCGGATTTCACGGGCCAAGTCAAAGCGACCGCCTTTCTTCACCGTCTCAACCCGGCGCTGCGACGAGTTGGCACCCGGGATCTCATAGAGCGATCCATTGTAAACGTCGACCGGCTGCCCGAAGCGATCAACCGCGCTGTAGCGGGCGGGCAGTAGGCTGCCAGCAGTACCGATGCCATCCCCGCGCAAGACCAGGTTGAGGATCCTGGCGTTAGTCGAAAAAAAGTGCCCGTCCCCAATGTCTCGTTGTTCAGTATTCGCGCCTGACCAGGAGCCGTGCAGATTCCACTTCCACACGTCTCCGTTGTGCCGATACTTGAGCGTCACATTTCTCGTCGTATTGTATCGTGTGTCCCAACCACCCCCTTGGGTGACACTCCCCACCCCGGTCGAGGCCCCCTGGGTAAAGTTCGCATCTCCGTTTGCACCGGCACCGTAGTTCACCGCGAAGTTAGTGCGCGAGGTCGCCCGGGAATAATCGCGATATTGGAAACTCGACGACAGCAGACCTTGGGCAGAGACCTTCCATTCGGCTCCGATTTGAGTGGAAAATGATTTGAACAATTGGGGTAGATTTGCCAAGGTACTTCCAGTTTGGACGTTTCGGACAAGATCCCACCCGGGTAATTCGTCGTAGCTGATCTTCGGGTCCTTTCCCCAGGTCGGCGAATGGCGGAACGTGCGTGAAACTCCGGCCGTAACTGCGAAGGACTTGGTTACCGGCTGTGCGTACGCAATGTCGAACGAGGGTTCGATGTGTTTCGGGCGGTTGTTCGCCTTGTGGCCGCTGGGCTCGGCCTTGAAAGACAGCCCGCTGGTACTTGGAAAAATTCCATATATATTATATGAGAGTGATCGGCGAGGGTTTTCAAATCCGCTTTTTGTGATGAGATTGACTGAGCCACCGAGGCCGGACGCAGGCATGTCTGGCGTAGGCACCTTCGTTATCTCAACTCGCGAGATATTGACGATCGGAACCTCCCGGAGAATAATGTTGCGGCTATTGCCTGCTTCCGAAGAAGCCACCTCGCCGCCGTCGAGGAATATTCCAGCCGTGTGGGAGGGCAATCCCCGCAGCGAAAGGGTATTGGGTTCAAAACTGGAATTTGAAATCCCGACCCCCGGTAGAAACACCAAGAAATCCCCAATGTTTTCGTTTCCTCGAGCGCTGAATTCATCGCGGGCCACGACATTCTTAACGTTGGCTGCGTACCGCTGCTCGTTCATGGCGAGCGCCTGCGCAGACAACTCGCGCTCCGCGACTACATTGAAGGCGTCGAGCTTAACAAGCTCGCCTCCTTCGCCCGTACTCATTCGCGTGAGTTCAATCGCGCTCCTGTTGACACCTCCCGCTGGTAAATCGATCACGATGGTCTTCGGTTCCATGCCGAAATAGCGCGCGGTGAGCTGCACCTTTCCGGCCGGAACGTTTACGAGGCGAAATGCTCCGGTTTCATCGGTAGCAGTCTCCTGTGCGGTCCCTTCGATCGTCACGCGGGCGTTGGCCAGAGCCGTTGTTGTGATCGCGTTGGACACGCGTCCTTCGATGGTGCCGGTGCTTTGGGCGGTGGCGGCGGGAGTGCCGGCGATGAGCCAGCCGGCGAGGAGGGCGAGAGAGATGCGTTTTTTCATGGGAGGAGATTCTTTCTGGTTGGATTGGGCGGTCTTGGTTGTTTCGGGCGGCGGGTCCGTCGATGGGCGGGCCGGTTTCGAGACGGGGATGCGGCGCACGGCGATGGCGCCGGAGCGTTCGTCCGGGATCGCATGTAGATTTGTGCCGGCGAGCAGGCGGTGCAGCGCCTCCAGCGCGGAAAAGTCGCCCCGTACGGCGGTGGTCTTGACCCCGCGCACCACCTCTGCCGCGAACAAGATCTCTCGGCCGGAAATCTCGGCGAACTGCCTCAGGATACTGGCCGCGTCGCCCGAGGGCAAATCGTAGTGCCGACGCGGCTCCTCGGCCGCGTTGGCCGCCATCGTGATCGCCACCGCGCAGGCCAACACCTGGACCCAGCGAAAGACCCGGCCGGTAATGGCAGCGTGAGTATTCATCGTTCCCTCGCTTTCCCGGCGGCGCCTTCGACGACCATAACGGCGTGGCGTGGCCGGCCCGGATCAGACGCCGCCAGTTCTTCCTGCAGCTTGCGATGGCGGAGGGGGAGTTCGTCTTTACTCGCGGGGTGGTCATCGTCGGCCGCAACGTGCGGCCAAGTACGGAGACGAACGGCCGGAACTTTGCCGTAAAGAATTCTGCGGATTTCTGTGCCGGCAGATACGTTTCGCCGCAATCCACGGACGGCGGAGACTGGCGTATTCAGCGAATGGTCACGCTTGGACCCAGAACTTTCCCAACGCGGCAACTGCGACCGAAGGACCCACAAGCCGTGAAGTAACCGCAAAGAGGGAGAAAGCGCAGCGGCGAAGCGGCTGGTGTGGTCGTTGGGTTCTTTGCACTGCTTTCCTGTAGAATCATCGCCGGCCGCGAGATATTCCCTCGAGCCCAAGCCACAGCCGAAAGAACACGAAAAGAGCCGAAAAGAGTGGACGCATCTTGGATCTGTTTCCCAGTGCAAAACGCCCGATATTTTTTCGGCTCTTTTCGTCTTTTTTCGGCTACCGCGGGTTGTTGCTTGCGGCTCCGCCGGCCTGTGAACGCTGCGGCATATTGTCTTGGCCGGATCGGCCAGGGCAGGTGTGGCGGCTTCGTCGCGGTCGCCGGCAGTAACCCTCAAGGCAAATGAACCACTGAGACACGGAGGCACAGAGAAGACCAGTGGCTCGTGGCTCTCCTCTGTGTCTTCGTGTCTTTGTGGTTGGAGGGGTCTTGTCGGGTCGCGTGACCTCACCTGCCGCTTTGAATCCATGGGAAGGATTCCGTCTCACTATCGCGACCGCGTGAGCACGATCTCGCCGCCATCACGCGGCACGGCTCTGATCTCCAGCGTCAGCTCGAGCATGCGCACGAAGCCCTCGGGATTGTCGGCCCGGAACGTGCCGCCAATGGGCACCGCGTTCAATTCACGTTCGGCAATCACGAGACGCGTCCGGTTGTGGCGGTTGAACTCTCCGACCGCCACCGCGAGCGGCGTTTCGAAAAACTGCAGGCGCGGCGCCTGCCACCCGAGAATCTCCCTCGCCTCGGCTGGGGAGACTTGGCTAATCCGCGGCGCCGTCTCTGGTGTCAACGGCACGATGGCGCGCTGGCCCGCCGCGATCAGCTTTGCCGGGGCCGCAGCCTCAACCGTGGTTGGCACTGACGGCGACGCGCCATCTACCTCCGGAAAGGGCGCTTTGGTCATGCTCACCTTACCCTCCGTCACGAGCACATCGACGGAGTCGGCATCGAGGCGTACGTTAAAGGCCGTGCCGACGGCACGCAGGGCGATGCCACCCGCCACGACGACGAATGGAGTCGGATTCTTTGCCACCTGGAAATGCGCCTCGCCGATGAGATGCACCCGCCGCTCCGCCGCGGAAAACTCGAGGTTGATTCGGCTGCCATCCTTCAATTCCACCACCGAGCCGTCCGGCAGCGCCCGCCGCTCGTTCATGCGCAAATAGGACTTGGGGTGCTCGGGAGAACCGATCGGGCTGGCTTCGCGCCACAAGAGCACGCCGCCCAGCACGAGGGCCGCTGCGGCGGCCAGGCTCAGGCCCCAATGGCGCCAAGGACGGAGTGGCCGGGGAGCGAAGAGGTCAGGGTTGGCGTCGGCGCTCTGCCCGGGCTGCCAGTGATAGAGCTGCATCATCCGCTCGAAGGCGGCGGCGTGTTGGGCCAGAATCTGCGCATGACGCGGGTCGGCGGTCAGCCATTGCGTATACGCATCCTGCTCCGCCGGACTGAGCCCGCGATCACGCCGCGCCAGCCAGCGGGCCGCCTCGTCGGCGATGGCGGCGGTGTCGAGAGGGGTTGTGGAAGGACGCTTCATCGGTAGGTGTAGTTCAGCGTCGGTCGCGACTCGCGAAGAACGCCGCGCAGGCGCGGATGCCTTTCGCCATCTCTTTTTCCACGGTGCTCGTGGAAACCGAGAGTTTCTCTGCGATCTGGTCCGGCGTGAATCCGTACGCAGTTCGCAGGGTCATGATCTGCCGGCAGCGCGCCGGCAGGGACTGGATGGCCTGGGTCAAGATTTCGAGTTCCTCGTGTTGGCTGACAAATGCGACTACATCGCTGTCATCGATCAAGACGGACGAATCCGTCTGGTCCGTAAAAGATTCAAAGCGGATGACCCGCTGCCGCCGCACCGCATCCAGCGCCAGGTTGCGGGCGGTGGCGAAGAGCAGGGCTCGCGTCGACCGAATCGTGGCGGTTTCCCGTGCCTGCAGCACACGCGCGCAGCTCTCCTGCACGAGATCATCGACATCGGGTAGCGTGGGAAATCGCGCCAGCAACCATGCGCGAAGGGCCGGACGGTGCGGTTGCACCTCCGTGAGAAACCAATTGCTGGTATCTTTGCCGGGTTGATCCACGACTGGATGTTTTTGGGGGATTGAGGCGACGGGGAGTCCCGTTATTCACACCCTGGCGCTGGCGCCGTCGAGTAGATTGGCGGGTTTCAGCGGTCGGCGAAAATTTCCTTACGGGAAAGTCCGCTTCGTTCGTCTAAGGAGTTTCCAGGTCCGGACCCGACCGCCCAAGTTCATGGCTTGGGCCTGGGCATGTTCACGCCCGTCTCCTTGCGCCAGGCGTGGAGGCGTTCGCGGAGTTGTCGGACGATTTCAGGATGCTGCGCGGCGACGTCGTGCTTCTCGGTCAGATCGGTGGCGAGGTTGAACAGCTCGGCGCTGTCGTCCTCCAGCCATTCGATGAGTTTCCAATCGCCGACCCGCACGCTGCTGCACGGCCCGCTGCCGTGATTGCCATAGTGCGGGAAATGCCAGAACAGCGCCTCACGCACCGGCTTGGTGGCACCACGGAGCAGCGAGGCGAAACTGACGCCATCTTTGTGCAGGTCTGGTTTTGCCGGCAATCCGCAGACTTCCAGCACGGTCGGCAGGATGTCGGTGTTCATCACCGGCACGTCGCAGGTGCTGCCCGGCTTGGTCACGCCGGGCCATCTGACGATCCAGGGCTCGCGCACACCGCCTTCGTAGAGCCAGCCTTTGCCGCCACGGTGTCCCCAAGGTGGGCCTGTCCCCAAGGTATGCCAGAGTTTGCGACTCGGGTCGGTGTAATTGACCTGTCCCTTTGGCGGATGAAAAATTACTTCAGTGTCGAGATGCCCGCGGCCGCGTGCAGCCTCTTCATCTCCCCATCCGTCAGCGCCCGGTTGAAAACCGCCAGACCGCCGAAGCGCCCGATCGTCGCCTCGCCCAACATTTTTCCGACCGCGTACCGCGCGCGCACCGTAAAATCGCTGCCCCCAGCGGGCTTGGTGGTCGCATGCGTTGCGGGGTCGTAACGGAAGATGCCGCGACCATGATAGTACGGGTTCATTCCGCGACCGCCGCCGCCCGGACCTTCGGCGGTGAAGTAACGATCCGTCCGCTTGTGCGCCACAGGATCGAGCTCCAGAGCGTCGAGCACCCCATTGATGTAAGCGCGGATAAATTTCCCGTCGTAGGTGAACGCGAGCGTGCACCACGTTTCGGTCGGAACCTCACCGGCCGTGACGGCGTAGTCCGCACACCAGGGAAAGGGGCTGCCGTCCGCCCGTCGCGTGACCCCACCTTCGCTCGAGATGTGCGGCACGAGTTTATTCGGACCACCATACGTATACGGCGACTTCATGACCGGTCGCATCTGGGCGCTTTGGCACGACGGAAAAGCGATCACGCGGCACGAGGAGATCGCCCGCACGCCGCACAAGATCGTGACCTTCGGCGTCGGCGGCGACGGCGAACTCTACTTCGCCGACTTCGGCGAACGTCAGGGCCTGCACCGGCTCGAGCCCAACCCCGCCCCGCCCGCCGCCGCCGAGTTTCCGCGTCGCCTCAGCGAGACCGGCCTGTTTCGCGACACCGCCCGCCAGACCCCGCAACCCGGGGTGACCCCCTACACGGTCGTGTCTCCACAATGGTTGGACGGCGCCACCGGCGAGCGTTGGATCGCGATGCCGGGAGATAATCCGGCGGGACTCCGCGACGACAAGCGCGGTCAGTCGAACCGCTTCACCCCGACCGTGCGCAGTGGCAGCGTCTTCGCGCGAACGCTTTCGCTCGATCTCACCGCCGGCGATCCCGCCACGCGCCGGCGGATTGAAACCCAACTGCTCCACTTCGCGGGCCGCGAGTGGCAGGCCTACACCTATCGCTGGAACGAAGCCCAAACCGACGCCGAACTCGTGCCATCGAAAGGCGACTCGACCCGATTCACCCTCCGTGATTCCGCCGCGTCCGATGGTCAGCGCATGCTGCCGTGGCGGTTTCAAAGCCGGGCCGAGTGCCTGCGTTGCCACAACGCCGAGGCCGGTCGCGTCCTCGGCTTCATCCCGGGCAATCTCGATCACGCCTCGCTGCAAAGCGCCGGGGTCGTCTCGGCCGACTACGGAGCCGCGGCCGCCCGCGCGCCGCTCGCCGCGATCGACGATGCACGCGCCCCGCTGGAACGTCGCGCGCGCTCCTGGCTCCACACCAACTGCGCCTCGTGCCACCGTTTTCAGGGCGGCGGCTCCGGCGCGTTCCACGTCAACATCGAGACTGCGCCCGAAAAAACGCTGCTCGAGACCGCGCCGATGCAAGGCGACTTCGGCCTCGACCGCGCGCAACTCATCGTGCCCGGAGCGCCCGAACGCAGCGCGCTTTACTACCGCATCGCCAAATCCGGACCCGGCCACATGCCGCAGCTGGGCGCGAGCACGGCCGACCCGCAGGCGCTCCGCGTCTTGTGGGATTGGATCGCGGGCGAGGCGCCGGCCGCCCCGCTCCCCGCCGCACCCACCACGCCGTCGGCCGCCCTGCGCCTCGTGCACGCGATCGACTCCGGTCAACTCGCGCCGGTCGAGCGCACGCGCATCGTGGCCGCGGGGCTCGCGTCGCCCACCACCGAAGTGCACGCCCTTTTTGAGCGCTTCCTCCCCGAGCGCGAACGTGCCGTCAGCCTCGGCTCAGAGATTCAGCCCGCCGCGATTCTCGCCCTCGCGGGCGACGCAACGCGCGGCCGCGGCGTGTTGACCAAGGCCGGTTGCCTCGCCTGCCATCGGCTTAACCAAGAGGGCCGCGAATTCGGCCCTGATCTCACTACCGTGGGTCGACGCCTCACGCCGGCCGAATTGCTCGAGAGCCTGCTGCAACCCTCAAAGGTGATCGCACCCGAATACACGGCCCACACGGTCGAACTACGCGACGGCACCTCGCATCTCGGTTTTGTCACCGCCCGGTCCGCCACGGGTCTCACGCTCCG
>CAMBVX010000155.1 GCA_945871085.1 Opitutus sp. GAS368
GAAGCGGCGCGCATGGCCCTGACCTTGGCGGAAGGTGCTCGAAGCGATCAAACTTACCCGATTCACCGTAGGGAAATGCGGGTGGCTGAGTCACTGGTACGGTTAGATCGATTCGACGAAGCCGTGGGAACGGCGCAGCGCGCGGTTGATGCCGCCCCGGAAAAGAGCGACTTGCTTGCCCGTTGGAGGTGCGAAGTTGAGCTGGTCGCCGTGTGCGCGCAGGCCGGACGCAACCAGCAGTGCATCGAGCTGCTCGCGAAGCTCCTCCGCGTGCCGAGCGGGCTCACGGTGCCGATGTTGAAGGTCGATCCGACGTGGGACAACGTGCGCGAGGACGCGGCGCTTAAGGCGTTGTTGGCCGATCCGAAAAATTCCGCGCCGCTTTGACGGATTGGCCCGTCCCAAGACCACGAAATCGTCGCGATCATCCGGCGGGCCAACGGGACTTTTCAGGTCGTCACGGCGGCCGGTTCACCGCCGAATCGCCTCGCCCGGTTGGTTGCAAAAGATACCCCCGGTTCGCCCGGCGACCGGGCGGTCAACAGCCGGAGTGTTCGACTCGGGGGGAAAGTCTCCCGCCCGACGCTGCTGGCGACAAGGTCTGCGTTCACAACCGACTTGCGCCACGTTGCCGCGTTCCAATAGCCACGCGTTCTTGCACGCGACGACGCTCAGCCGAGTCGCGATGGCGTCGCGTTCGCGCAACTCAAAATCCTCATCGTGCAATTCGCCCGTGCCGGAAAGGTTTGAATCGGACGACGTCCGGTCATTCGCCCCGGCCTACCGACCGCGGCAGGCGTCGAGATGGTAGGCCATTATTACGTCGACGCCGGGTTGTCCTTATACTCACTCTCTTATACTCGTTTTGGCCTTTTTCCAGCGTTTCGGGCGGACCTCGGCGGATTGAAAAATCCAGATTTACCTCTGAAAGACATCGGCGAGCAACCGACCGGACCTGGACAAAATACCCTACTCAGATGATGAAGATGATGAAGGGCGGGGGCAGTGGCATGAAGAAAATGATGCGCCAGATGGAAGCCATGAAGGGCAAGGGCGGCTACCCAGGAATGTAATCGCCCGCGCCTTTCGCTCTGACCAATGGCGGATTTTCCACCGCGAAAACCTCCCCGCAAACCTCTCGCCACGTGCCGAAAATTTGCGGCTGGCGCGCCGCGCCAAACCTGCGCCTTTGTTGCGGTGTGTCGCCTCCCCTTTACGCCTCTCCGCGTTTTTCCCTCGTCACCGCGTTTGCCGTCATGCTCGGCCTGGTCGTGGCTGAGGTGTGCGTGTCGTCTCTCGTCGAACACGCCTATTCCCTTGGCACCTTAACCGGTTTTTATGGGTGGGCGGGCGACGATCCGATGCTCGAAGCGGCTTTCATCGTCGTCTCCAAGCTCCTCGCCTGCGGCCTCGTCACCACCCTCGTGTTACGCCGCTCCCATGAATCCTGGCGCGGGTTGGGGCACCTCGGGTTTTCTCCGGTCATCCTTGCCATCGCGTTTCTCCCCATCATCGCCGGCACGACGATTTTTTTGTCGGAAATCGACAATCTCCTCCGCGCCTACCTGCCCACCAACCTCTTTGATGGCTGGGATTTCGCGCCCGAATTGGACCGTCTTATGTCCGCCCCATGGCTCGGACCCGCCCTCGCCGTCATCATCGCCCCCATCACCGAGGAAGTCGTTTTCCGCGGCCTTATCCTCCGGGGTTTTCTCGGTCGCTGGCAACCACGGACCGCCATCATCGCCTCCGCCACCCTCTTTGCACTGATGCACTTCAATCCCGCGCAGACGCCCGTCGCGCTCGGACTCGGACTCGTGCTTGGCTGGATCTATGTGCGCACCCGTTCGCTCGGTCTCTGTATACTCGGCCACGCGGTCAACAACTCGGCCAGCTATCCCCTCAGCTTCTTCCCCTTCGAAATCCAGGGCTTTAACGCCGAGGCTGACCTCGCCTCTCAAACGGCAATTTTTCACCCGTGGTGGTTCGACCTCACCGGCGTCGGTCTCTTCCTCGGTGGCCTCTGGTTAATTCACCGCTTCGCCCCGACCGCTGCATCATGGCACGTTCCACCGGCGCTCGTTCCACCGCTGTTGGGCCAATCCCCGTCCGCAAATCGCGATTGTCTCCCGCCCCTCCTCGCGAACACTTCGCCCCCCATGTCCGCCGAACTCGTCGCCCTCGTTACATCCCTCGCCCAACGCGCCCGCGCCGCATCACTCGTCCTCGCGACCACGCCGACGCCCACGAAGAACGCCGCTCTCGCACAACTCGCCGCTCTCATCGATGTCTCGCACGAAGCCCTCCTCGCGGCCAACCAGCAGGATCTCCTGTCTCCTGAAGCCAGTCTCCTCTCTCCGGCCTCCCGCGACCGCCTCACCCTCGACCCCGCCCGCCTCACTCACCTCGCCCAATCCGTGCGCGAGGTCGTCGCCCTCCCCGATCCCGTCGGCACTATTCTGGACGACACGACGCGCCCCAACGGCCTTCGTATCCGGAAAGTTCGCGTCCCCATCGGCGTCATCGGCATCATCTACGAGTCGCGCCCCAACGTCACCGTCGACTGCGCCATCCTCTGCCTCAAGAGCGGCAACGCCTCGATCCTCCGCGGCGGCAAAGAGTGTTTCCACACCAACACCGCCCTCGCCGCCCTCATCCAGCAAGCGCTCGCCAGCGCCGGCCTCCCCGCCGACGCCGTGCAACTCGTCCCCACCACCGACCGCGCCGCGCTCACCGCACTCCTGAAACTGGATACGCTCATCCACTGCCTGATCCCGCGCGGCGGCGAAGGCCTCATCCGCTTCGTCGCGCAGAACTCCACTATCCCCGTCATCAAACATTATAAAGGAGTCTGCTTCGTCTACGCCGATGCCGCCGCCGATCTCGCGATGGCCGAGAGCATCACGCTCAACGCCAAGGTCACCCGCCCCAGCGCCTGCAATTCCGCCGAGCAACTCCTCGTGCACCGCAGCATCGCCGAAAAATTCCTCCCCACCGTCGCCCGCGCCCTCATCGCGAAAAACGTCCAGCTCCGCTGCGATCCCGCCAGCCTGGCGATCCTCACTTCCGTCGACTCCGCTCCGTTCTCCCATTCCACATCGCCCGTCTTCGATTCCGCGCCTCCGAACTCCGCCCGCTCAACTCTCCGCGCTCAACTCTCAACCTCCGTCGCGCCTGCGACGGAGGCCGATTTCAGCACCGAGTTCCTCGACTACGTCATCGCCATCCGCGTCGTCGATTCCGTCGATCAAGCCATCGCGCTCATCAACCGCGACAGCTCCGCCCACAGCGACGCGATCGTCACCGCCGACGAATCCACCGCCCGCCGCTTCCTCGCCGAAGTCGACAGCGCCACGGTTTTTTGGAACGCGTCCACCCGCTTCAACGACGGCTTCGAATTCGGATTCGGTGCCGAAATTGGCATCAGCACCGACCGCCTCCACGCCCGCGGCCCGATGGGCCTCCCCGAACTCTGCTCCTACAAATACCAAATCGAAGGCTCCGGCCAAATCCGCGGCTGACAGACCGTCGTGCAACGCGGATTTGATCGCCCCGTAGCCGCGTTGCGCGCCGGGCAGACCCCGCGCGTCGCGATCGACAAGATGGCCGTCGCGATCGAGTCGATCAAGGAGGGTTCCATTCTGTTTTCAGTCGGCTGGCAGTTGGACCAGCGGTAGCCACAGGCCTCCGTGCCTGTGGGGTTCGGCGACTCGCCGGCCAGACCGGCAGGCAGGGACGCCTGCCGCCACAGCGACCCAACGAATACCATGGCCTCCCGGGATTGCAGGGGGAACCCGGGAATGTCTGTCGCCGGATTTCTCCACTGAAAACCGCGATGAACCTCAATGAGCGTTTGCTCCGCGGGGATCTCATCCCATGGGGTCGGACACACGGGCAATGCCGAGCCAGCGATCACTCTGTCCGCCGCTCGCGCGGCATCAGTTCTTGGTCGAGCGAATCGCGCAGGGTTTTGCCGACGATCGCCATGAGCGTATTATCAACGGAGCTCGGGAATTTCCCCTGCCCGCGCAGCCGTACCGCTTCGACCGGATCTTCCGGCCGGCCGCCCAGCTCGCGGTAAAACGCCTTCTCGCCCGGGCACCTTTGACGAGTTCCTTCACCCAGCGTTGTTTCCGCCGTTCGTGCAGCGCGTAGAATTTTCCTGCGCTGCGGCCGCGCCCCGAGGCCGGGCTCAGTCCGATCCAGCCGTTAACTTTGCCAGTGGTGTCGCGGAAGAAAACCGGATCGACGAAGGTCCCGACCAACACGACCGGGTGCCCCCGGCGCGCCCGCCAGTCCGCCGAAAATGCGCGAGCATTTGCGTGCGTAGCCGGCTCGCGAGGATCGCAATAGTGCGCTTCGGGCAGAATGTGAAAATGCACCTTGTTCACCGGTGTCGGCGGGTGACAGCGACGCTGTGCGGGCAAACAGTTAATAAACTGCTCACCGTAGCGCACATGAAAGCGCTTGGGGTTTGGCCATGCGCGGCACTCCCGCAGTTCCGACCGAAACTTTTCCTCAAAAAAACGCCTCCTCGGGCGCAATCATCCCCGTGCCTGCAACAGATCGTCCCCCAGTTATCTGACTGTCGCCCGGCATCTGCGCCCGCCACCTTCACCCTGCCACGCCGTCATCGCCGACGCGCCACGGTCGCGTCACAAATCGCTCTCGCGGACCGACAAAAATCCTCCACCGTTTTCTCCATGCCCCCCGCTCCGCACCTCAATCGCCGCGCTTTCCTGCAACGGTCGGCCGCTCTCGCCGCCACGTCGCTTCTCGCCTCCCGCCTCTCGCCCGATTTGCACGCCGGCGAACCGGCTGGCGCATTCCGCAGCTCGTGGGACCGCGCGCTCGATCGCATCTGGCTCGGCCCCGAATACTGGGCGAATCCCCTCCAAGACTGGCACGTTGCCAACCGCCGGATCGAGTGCGTCACCGCCGCCGCCGACCGCACTGTCCACCTGCTCACCCGCCAGCTCTCCAGCCGCCCCGGCACGCTTGAGCTCCACGTGCGCATCGGGCGCGCCGACGGACGGACCCTCGCCGGCCAGGGCTCGGCCGGCTTCCGCATCGGAATTTTGGGGACACTCAAGGATTACCCCGCACTTCACGATTACCGCAACAATCTCTGGCCCGCCCCCAACGCTGGTTTCAACGCCGGCTTCACCGCCGCCGGCACCCTCTTCCTCGGCCGCCCCGATGGTCCCGCTACCACCGGGCTCGACCTCGCCCGTGATTCCCTCGATCTCCGTCTGACCATCACACCGGAAGCCGGCGCTTTCCAAGCCACCCTCACCGCCCTCGACCCCACCAACGCTCGACCCCTTGCCGAGATCACGCAATCCGGGCTCAGCGGCGATGTCCTCATTGGCAACATCGCCCTGGTAAATAATTTTTCCGCCGCCGCCCAAGCCGCCAAGGCCAAAGGCAAAGCCAAGAAAAACGCACCGACCGCTGGCCTCGATTTCGGCCTCGGTCGCTTTTGGTTTTCCGACTGGCGCGTGGGCGGCACTAAATTGACCGGCACCGACGATCAAGTCTTCGGCCCGATCCTGTGGTCGCAATACACCCTCAGCGATCGCGTGCTCAAACTCTCCGCCCAAATGCCGCCACTCGGGCTGAAGGACACCGCGCAGGTGCGTCTCCAGTTTCAGGATTCGTCCGGTTGGAAAACGGTCGCTGAGGAAAAGATCCACCCCGAGGCCCGCATCGCGACCTTTCGTTTCGCCCCCTGGGACGACACCAAGGACGTCGCGTATCGCCTCGTCTACGCCTTGGGCGCCAGCGCCGGCGGCGCGACCGACCACTACTGGACGGGCACCGTGCGCCGCGATCCTGTCGAGCAGGAGACGCTCACCGTCGCCGACGTCTCGTGCAACATCCACACGATCTTCCCCAACGTCCCGCTCGTGCACAGCATGGCGAAGCTCCGCCCCGACGTCCTCGCCTTCGTCGGCGATCAGTTTTACGAGAGCACCGGCGGCTACGGCGTCCAACGCGCTCCCCTCGACAAGGCCATCCTCGACTACCTCCGTAAATGGTATTTCCACGGCTGGACGTGGCGTGACCTGCTGCGTGACCGCCCGAGTATTTCCTTGCCTGACGACCACGATGTTTACCAAGGCAACCTCTGGGGCGAGGGTGGCGAAGGCCGCCAGACCACCCAGGAAGCGGGCGGCTACGATCTGCCCGCCGAGTGGGTCAACGTCGTCCACCGCACGCAGACCTCGCACCACCCCGATCCCTTCGATCCCGCTCCGGCCAAGCGCGGCACGCTCAACTACTACGGACCGATGCTCTACGGTCGGGTGAGTTTCGCCATCCTCGCCGACCGCCAATTCAAGTCCGCCCCGGAGGGCAAAGTCCCGCCGACAGGCACCCGCGGCGATCACGTCGTCAACCCGAACTACGATCCAAAAACCGCCGACCTTCCCGGCCTCACGCTGCTCGGCGCCAAACAGGAGCAGTTCCTCCGCGAGTGGGTGCTCGACTGGCGCGGCGCGGACATGAAGGCCGCGATCTCCCAAACCGTCTTCACCGCGATGGCGACGACGCACGGCGGCAATCACCAGATCCTCATGGCCGACTACGATGCGAGCGGTTGGCCACAAGCCGCCCGGCGCAACGCCCTGCGCGAGCTCCGCAAAGCCTTCGCCGTCCATCTCGCCGGCGATCAGCACCTGCCCGCCGTCATCCAATACGGAATCGACACCCATCGCGACGGCCCGGTCGCTTTCGCCGGTCCCGCCGTGAACGTCGGTTACCCGCGTTGGTGGGAGCCCGCCAAGACGGGTCGCAACCGGGCGTCCGGCCACACCGAACTTACCGGCGATTTTCTCGATCACTTCGGCAATCCACTCACCGTGCTCGCCGTAAAAAACGGCCCCTACGATCCACCCAAAACCGTCCTTGAGCAGGTCAACGCGAAGACCAGCGGGCTCGCGGTCGTGCGCTTCAACAAAACGAAACGCACCATCACCTTCGAGTGCTGGGCGTATTCGGCCGACGTGACCAAGCCCGGCACCCAAATGCCCACGTGGCCGGTCACGGTGAATCAACTCGACAACTACGCCCGCCAACCCACCGGCCACCTGCCGACCCTCAACATCACCGGCTCGCACCATCCGGTCGTGCAGATTTTCGAGGTCAGCTCCGGCGAGCTCGTCTACGCGCTCCGCCTCAACGGCCAGACGTTTCGGCCTCACGTCTTCGCTCCCGGTCGCTACCTCATCAAGGTTCTCGATACCGAGGGGAATCGCGTCATCACCCTGCCCTCCTTCGAGGCCACGACTGAAAAAGCCGGATCAATCGACGTCAAATTCTAAGCCTACCGCACGGCGATTTCCTCACCAATCGTGACCCGCGGCATCGTCGAGCGACTGCGCCGAGACGCTCAGCGTCTACCGTTGCAGCCGCCACCGGCGGCCGGAACCATGCGGGCCACCGATGTCCGGCCCTTCGCCTTCCTCCGCACCTTCCCCCCATGCCCGCAGTGTCGCGCTCATGGTGCTGTCGGCCGCGGCGTTCACCACCAACGTCCTCCTGATCCGCGCGCTCGGTCAGGTGCAGGCGGTCAACGTCTGGCTGATTTCGTGCACGCGGTTTGTCGTCGGCCTCGCGCTGATCTACGCGCTCTACTGCCGCGAATTTAAGCCCCGGCACCTCGTCCGCCATCCCACGCTCGTCCTGCGCGGCCTCGTCGGCGGCCTGAGCGTCTACGGCTACTATCTCACCGTCGTGCACCTCGGTGCTGGCCGCGCCACGTTCATCAATAATACCTATGTGATCTTCGGCGCGATCCTGGCGGTCATCATTTTGGGTGAACGCTTCCGGCCCGCCCTCGCCCTCGGTGGCGTCGCCGCCCTCGCCGGCCTCGCTCTCATCACCAACGCCTTTGGCCCCGGTGCCCACGCCGATCGCTACGATCTTCTCGCCGTTTTCGTCGCCCTCGCTTCCGCCTACGTCGTCATCACCATTCGCCAACTCCACGCCACCGAGCACACCGCGACCATCTTTGCCGCCCAGTGTGTCTACGGTCTGCTCATCTGCGGGGTGCCGGCGGCTCTCCATCCGGACCCCCTCTCGCTCCTCGCGTGGACCCTCACGCTGGGCGCGGGCCTCTTCGCGGGGATCGGCCAGATCGCCATGACCCGCTCTTTCCGCGACCTGCCCGTCGCCGAGGGTTCGCTCCTGCAAATGCTGGTACCTCTGGGCACCGCCATCGGTGGCGTCGTGTTCTTCTCCGAACACTTCGCCCTCTACGAACTCGCCGGTGCCGCCCTCATCCTCGGCGGCACCGCCTTCACCGCGCTGCGCCGGTGACGCCGCCCTTCGTCCGCTTTACCGCTTTTTTTGGCCGCGCCAATTTGCCCGTGGCCACCACCGGCTTTCCCGGCCCGTTTTTCGGCGGTATCTTCGCTTTGGCTTTCGCTGCGGGCGTTGCGACCGGCTGAACTACTTTCGCCACCGGCTTCCGCCTGACCGTTTTCTTCCCAACGACGCGGGCCGGTTTCGTCACCTGCGGCGTCGCGACCGGAGCGACCACGGGAGCCGCGCTTTCGATCTCGATGCCAAACACGTCCGCCAATTCCGCCGCGCCCATCGCCCCCGCATCCGCACCTGCGCCCGCGGCCAAGCCCGGTGCCTGGGCCGCGGCACTGATCAACTCCAGATAGTCCACGCCCCGCAGCACGAAGAGCAGTTCCGGCTGCGTATCCAGCCGCGCCCCCACGCCATAGAGCACGGCCGCGATGTGTTTGCACATGTCCGCCCAGTCCGGGCAGCTGCAATCCAGCGTGATCTCGGACGGCGCGGGAAACAGCCCGCGCTCCCGGTTGGTGATGACGCGCATCACCGCGTCCGACAGTCGTCCTTGGAGTAGCCCTACGAGCGAATCAATCTTGCCCGCGCACTCCGCCTTGATCGCTGCCCAACGCTCCGCGTCGAGCGGCGCGATCGTGATCGTCTCCTTGTAAAGCGACGAACCCATCACCTGCGCCGCGATTTTTCCCGGGGTGATTTGCAGATCGATCACCGAGCCGTTGCGCACATAGCTGCGCCCGCGCGGCAGCCGGTTTTCATAGTCGCTGAACGACTCCAAGTGCGTGCACCACGCCTTGCCCCAAAAGCTCGTCGCGATTTTCGTGCCCGCGATCGTGACCGGCGAGAGCTTCGTGCCGCCCTTCGCGAGTTTCTGCGCGTGTTTTGCGGCATTCGCCCGCCGCGTCGCGACGTTCACATAAGGACGAAAACCGCCGTAGTCGTTGTATCGATTCCAAGCCATGGGTGAATCACTCGCAGGCACCTGCTCCGAAGTCCAAGATTTTTTCGCACCCGCATGACTACTCCCCCTATTGTGACGGCGCCTTACCCACGGATTCGAGCAGCGGAATCTGCGTCGACTCCTGCCCCTGCAGCTCCAGCCGCTCCAGCCGCAGCTCGAACCGCCAGCTGGCACCATAGTCGAAACGAAACGCGAGCTCGGCCCCGTCCGGCAGATACAGTTCGACCAATTTGACCTCCTCCGCATAGGGCCCGGCCTCCGCTTCATCGTGATAATACACCCGCCCTTGGCCGAGCCGGTCGCGGAAACGAAATTCGTAGAGATGCATCGTACCATCGAAATCGAAGGCCTGCAGCACCGCATCGGCGACCTCCGCCAGCGTGACGCCACTCGGGACCTCCAGCCGCCGCCACACCACACCCGCCGCGCGTCGGTCGGTCATCGTGACCTTGAACACATACGATCCCGGCCGCTCCTCCACCGAGCCCGTCCGAAACAACTTTCGCCACTCCGGAAAACACGGCTGAAACGCCACCTGCAAAAACCCGAAGTCCGCCCCCTCCGGCTCGCACAGCATCTCCTCCCACTCGTCATCCGCGTCCCCTTCGCCTCCATCTTTCTCGTGCGCCGCCTTGGCCACCGCCAGCAGGACCGTCCATGCGACCGCCTGCCCCCAGCGCGTGCGCCGCGCCTGCTCCATCGTCCAACCGCGCCCGGGCTGTTTTTCCCGGCCGTTGGGCGTGGCGAGCGCCCGCACCTCCACCAACCCAAAGCGCAGGTGCCATTGCGTGTTCCAGGCCGATACCGCCCAGGCAATATCGCTCACGTGACAATACTCGGGAAACTCCTGCCACGTCCCCGTCCGCAGTCCCACCAAAAACCCCAGATTTGCGCTAAACTCCCCCCGCCCACGTCTCCTCTCGCCACCGAGCACCTCCGCATCCACCCGCCAAAGCCACGCCTCCAGCAGCGCAAAATATTTTTCCGTCACATTCAGCCCACACCAAGCCACCGGCGCCGGCGGGTTGATCTCCAGCCGCTGGCCCTCGGCCCGCACCAAATCCATCACGCGCAACAGCACAAAAACTCCGGCGAGATTTGGATAGTCCCGCAACAGGGGCCGCTTCAGCCCCAGCGTGATCGGATCGGCGAGCCGGTCGCTCAACTCCGGGAGCACTTCCGCCGGTAGATTGCCGTTCCGACTTCCGCCGCTCAACCCGGCCCCGCCGATCAACACGATCATCGCCTCGACGTCGGCGACGATGGTCCCCGGCCCGTCGGCGGAGACTTTTTCCGCGGTCAAATACCGCTGACTCGTCACCGCCATTTTTTTGAGAAAATACATGGACGGTCCGATTTGCCGGGATTTTCCGCCTCCGCTACCAACTCAAATTTCACCAACGACGCGTGCCACTCCGCTCGCCCGCTCCCCACGCGAACTATTCCTCCGTCGCCGCTTTCAGGTCCAGCGACACAAATTTCAGCAGCTCGTCGTCCTTCATCTCCGTGAGCGCCGCCTCGCCGCCGTCGCTCAAAACCTCGCCCGCGAGCGCCTGCTTGGCGGTGATCATGGCGTCGATTTTCTCCTCCACCGTGCCGCGGCACGTGAAGGTGTGCACGAGCACGTTTTTCTTTTGCCCGATGCGATACGCGCGGTCGGTCGCCTGGTTTTCCACCGCCGGGTTCCACCAACGGTCGAAGTGGATCACGTGCCCCGCCTCCGTCAGCGTAAGCCCGGTGCCGCCCGCCTTGAGCGAGAGGATAAAAAACGGCGGCCCGTCCTCGCGTTGAAACCGTTCCACGAGCCCGCGCCGCTCCGGCACGCCTGTGCCGCCGTGGAGCACCAGCCCCGGCCGGCCAAAAACACTCGCGAGAAAATGCGCGAGCGGTTCCGTCATCTCCCGGAATTGCGTAAACACGAGCACCTTTTCCTGCCGCGCCGCGATCTCGCCCGCCAGTTCCGCGAGCCGCGCAAATTTCCCGCTCTCCTCCGGCGCATACGCCCCCGTGCCGAGCCACTGCGCCGGGTGGTTGCAGATCTGTTTCAGCCGCAGGAGCGTCGCAAGCACCGCCCCGCGCCGCTCGATCCCCTCGCTCTCCTCGAGTTTCTCCGCCAGCTCCGCCACGGCCTGCTCGTAGAGCACGGCCTGCCGTTTCGTGAGCCCGCACAGCGCGCGCATCACCGTCTTGTCCGGCAGGTCCGCGATCACACTGCGGTCCGATTTCAGCCGCCGCAAAATATACGGCCGCACGAGCTGGCGCAGCGGCGCAAAGGCCCCCGGCACCGCGCTCTGCCCGAGCCGCTTCGTCGTGCGGGTAAACTCCGCCGCCGTGCCAAGCAACCCCGGGTTGAGAAAATCGAAGAGCGACCACAGGTCGCCGAGGCTGTTTTCCACCGGCGTGCCCGTGAGCGCGATCCGCACCGGCGCTCGCAGCGCCTTCACCGCGCGGGTCTGCCGCGCCCCGGGGTTCTTGATCGCCTGGGCCTCGTCGAGGATTACGCGGCTCCACTCGCGCTCCCGCAGCCACTCTTGTTTTAACAGCATCCCATACGTGGTCAGCACGAGGTCGACGCCCACGAGCGCTTTCGCTGGGTCGCGCGCCGCGCGGGCCAGCTCCGCCGCATCCGTCACCGCCGGATGCACCACGAAGAGCTTCAGCGCCGGCGCAAAACGCTCCGCCTCGTTCTGCCAATTCCCCAACAGCGACGCCGGTAACACCAGCAGCGCCGGGGCCGCCGCCGCGCCCGCCCGCTCCGCCCGCGCGTGCAGCAGCGCCGCGAGCACCTGCACCGTTTTCCCGAGCCCCATGTCGTCGGCGAGGCACGCGCCGAGCCCGAGCTTCGTCACAAAACGCAGCCAGTGGACGCCCGCCGCCTGATACGGCCGGAGCGTCGTGCGCAAGCCCGGCACCGCCTCCGCCCCGCCCACCGGTTGCCGCAGCTCCGCGAGCGTGCGCTCGAGCCAGTCGCCCGCCCGCACCAGCGACCACGCGCGCACCTCCTCACTCTCCGCCTCCGGCGCGCCCGCTCCCTGCGGCGCGGCCCCCGCGAGCATCCGGAGCCCCTCGGCAAACGACACTCCGCCTTGCTTCCGCGCCGCTTCGAGCGTGTTCCAATGCTCCAACACACCCGCCAATTTTTCCCGGTCCACCTCGGCCCACTTGCCGCGGATGAGTACGAGTCCGGCGTCCGCCGCCATGATCCGCGCCCACTCCTCATCCGTGATCGGCTCGCCGTCCAGCGAGAGCCCTGCGTGGAAATCCATCAACGCGTCCAACCCCAGCCCGCCCTGCAGTTTTCCGCCCACCGTCACGTTCACCATCACGCGCGCGGACTTGCCGGCCTTCCACCAATCCGGGATACGCACCAGCAGCCCCGCCTCCTCGAACCGCGCCACGTCACCCAGAAAACGATGCGCCTCCCGCGCCGTCCACGTCTGCGGCTGAAACACCCGTTGCGATTCCACCAACTCCCGCGCCAATGCACTCTGCTCCGCCGCCCGCTGCACCGGCGCCAGCAGGGATAACAACGCCGCCCGATTCCCCGCCCCCGCATACTCTTGGAGCGCGCGGCCCAGCGGCAGGTATTGCGGTTTCGCCTGCTCGGACAGCCGGTGCGTGTAGGTCGCCAGAAATGCAAACGGCCGTTCCGCATCGCGTTTGTTTTCCGCCAAATGAAACGTCACCCGTCCCACCTGCCGCCAGAGTGGATTCTGCGCCGCGAGCCACGCCGCCGCCCCGCCCGCCTCGACCCGCATCGCGCTGAGCGCCACCGTATCCAGTTCGCCCCACAACCGCGCGAGCGTCTCCACCCGCAAATACTCCGCCCCCACCATCGGTGGTGCCCCGTCCGCCAGCCCCTGCAACTCTTCGTCCGGCGGCACGGCGATCACCGTCACCGCCGCCAAATCCGGCGCGTGGCACAACCGCGTAATATACCGCCGGCCCAACTCCCGCCAAAACGCCCCCGCTGGCGGCAACGCCGCGCCCAGCCCCTGCGTCGCCAACACCAACAACACGTGCGCCGACGATTGCCCCACCGCCTCGCGCAACCCGCGCGCAAGCCGCGGCTCCAGTCCGGCAACCCCCGTTTCATCGAGGTGTAAATGTCCCTGCGGTGAGAGCGTGATCGGCACGCGCGGTTGTTTTCGCCTCCGTCGTCGGTGTCAATCTCACCGGCGCGCCCGGCTCCCGCAGGATCATCGCGACAGGGCGCCCACCTCCGTCGGACCAATTCAATGGAGGGTAGGACCGTCGCTTGCCGACGTACCGTTGCGCAACGGAAAATCCCGCAGGGCGACCAGCGCCAACCCCTGACCCCGTTCGACTATTTCGGTTCGGCTGTTTTGACCCCGTTTGGCTGTTTCAAAGCCTGACTGGTTGGCTGTTTCGTCCGGGCAGCAGCGTCGACCGGAAACAACCTTGCATTCCCAGCGCGCGTCTCGGCGCGAAATCTCAGACCGCGAGACCGCGAGACCACGAGACCGCGGAAAACCGCCGGAGAAGGTGGGGAAACCTTGCCCAGGATTCGACGCCCGCATCCGGACGCGTTCGGTCGAAACCAAGCAAGAGGTATTTGCCGAATTGTGACATTTTCCGACCAGCACGAAAAAGTTAACCTGCGCACGACAACTCTTGTCCCGAATTTTTCACCGGGCCCAACGCTCGATTACGGGGATCTCGGGCCACCGGACGCCCCGGGCACAACTTCCAGCGGTCAGTCTCCCCAACGCTCACACCTCCGTCCGACCAGCGACACGTTTGTCGCCGCTCCCGGGCGGACGAAAGCCGTCACACCTCCTTCGCTCCTCCTTCGTCTCCGCCGCCGCTATCAATCTCACCGACGCTCTGCGCCGTTGACGCCTCCTCCGCGCAGCGCGACGCTCTTTGGCAAGAGACCTGCTAACCTACCGCGTCAGATTCCAAAAATCCCGCCGTGTCGATCCTCAGCTCCCACTACGAATCGGGCAACTTCTTCGACGAGATGTTCGTGTCTCCGACTGAAGTCCGCCCCCACTATCAACGTCTCGCCGGCCGCCTCGGCACGCTTCCCGTCGCCGAGTTCGACCAGCGCCGTGCCGCCGTCGACCTCGCCTTCCTCCGCCGCGGCGTGACCTTTACGGTCTACCACGATGACGCCGGCACCGAGCGCATTTTCCCCTTCGACCTCATCCCGCGCGTCATTCCCAACTCCGAGTGGACGCGCATCGAAGCCGGGCTCATCCAGCGCATCACGGCGCTCAACCTCTTCCTCGACGACATCTATCACGGCCAAAAATGCCTGAAGGATAAAATCGTCCCGCCCGCCCTCGTCCTCGGTGCCAAACATTTTCGCCGCGAGTTCATGAACTGCACGGTGCCCCAAGGCATCTACGTCCACATCTGCGGCACCGATCTCATCCGCGACGGCGCCGGCAACTACCTCGTCCTCGAGGACAACCTCCGCTGCCCCTCCGGCGCGAGCTACATGATCGAAAATCGCGCCGCCATGCGCCGCGCGTTCCCCAATCTTTTCGCCAGCTCCGGCGTGCGCCCCGTCGAAGGCTACGCCAACGAGCTCCTCAA
>CAMBVX010000156.1 GCA_945871085.1 Opitutus sp. GAS368
ACGAACTCGTCGCCCCCGACCACCTGCGCATCACCCTCACCAGTCATCAAAAGGGTCAGCCTTTCACCGAAACCTTCGATCTTCGCCGCGCCCCATGACACCTCGGACTCAGTCGATATCGCCCGACCCGTCACTCGACGACTACATCAACACATTCACGATCGCGTTGCCGATCCCCACGAGCGCCGCGCCCGAGATCAACCCCGCGCAAATCGGTTCGCAGCCTTCGACCCATATTTCGTGGGACCGTGAACCCGGCTCAAATTTCTTCCGCGCCTGCCACCAGAAAATCAACGCGCCGACCCACATCGCGAAACACGACTCCGGCGGCAACACCACGCCCAGCCCCACCGACACCGCGGAAATCGGGAAACGTCCCTTGGTCTTGATCCGCAAGACCTCAAACGTCACCGCCGCCAGCGCCGCCACGAACATCGAAATAATCGCCGAGGGCGGCAGATTGCTCACCCCTTTCGCGATGAGATCCGCCACGCCTTTCCACTGGAGCGCCCCGGGCATCGCAAACTGATCCGACACGATCGTCTTCACCGAACGCACACCCGCTGAATCTGGCGGCAAAAACAGCAGAAAGAACAGCGGCGTCGACGCGATCGCTCCCGCGAAAATCCCAATCACGTGCCCGATCGCCTGCTGTCGCGGCTTCGCGCCGAGCATGTAGCCGGGTTTGATATCCGAGAGGAGATTCGCCGCGTTCGACGCAATTTCCGCCGTCATGCCCGCCGGGATCAGATTGCTCGCCGGATTCGTGCGGTCGATCGCGCCCATCGTAAACTGCGTGATCTTCGACAGCGAACCCGTCGGCGTCCACGAGGTGAGCGCCATCGAGTTCGTGCAGATCACCGTCAGCACAAAAATCAGCGGCAGCGAAACGAACGCCAACAGCCACGGCACGCCGAAAAATTCATGCGTCACCCACGCGCCGAGCACACTGAAGATCGGCACGCCCACAAACGACATCCACAGCGGCAACTCGATGTGCGCGAGCGGATCGTCCGCCGCCACCGCGGCGGGCGCGGTGCTGGGCCGTTTGCGCAGCGACTTGAACGCATTCGTGAACAACTCCGGCTTCGCCATGAGACTCACAAGCGAGCCCACCACCATCATCGTCACGCCCCACCACAACGACCACTGGTTGACGATTTCCCCCCGCGAGATCTGCACCAGTTTGCCCGCCGGATTCGTGTAAGCCTTGATGTCGCCGCGCTCGATCATGATCGGCGCCAGCACCGCGAAGTTGATAAACGCCCCGAGGACGCAGCTCGTCGCCACACGGATGCCCATCAGACCGCCCACCCCCAGCATCGCCGCATCGAGCGTCAGACGCAGGCCGAGTTGCCGCACATCCGTGCCGAGAATCTTCGGCGTCCATAGCGCATACTTCGCCGCGAGGTCGTAGTAGTAGGTGTCGAGCCGCTCGAAGAGATACCACGGTGCCTTCAGGCCCGCCCACTGGTCCATCCGCAGAAGTTTGAACTGCACGAGCGTCATCCAGCCGTCGCTGGTGATAAATTGATACAGCCCGGTAAATACCCCCGTCACCCCGAGCAGCTTTGCTTTGAACATCCCGCTGTCGCCCTGGCCCGTATAGAGCGTATCAAGCACGACACCACACGCGCGGCCCTCGGGAAACGGCAACTGGTCCTCGTTGATGAACCGCCGCTTCAACGGAAACGCCACCAACACACCGAGGATCGAGATCACCACGTTCCACACGATCAACTGCCACCACGGCACGATCCGTCCCGTCACCAACATGTAGGCGCCCATGCTCGAGACGAGCGGCGTGATCATGTAGCCCGCCGCCGTCGCGATCGACTGCGTGCAGTTGTTTTCCAAAATTGTGAAATCCTTCGCGATGCCGATGCTCGCCAGCCCGCGGAAAAGCGCGAACGCCAGAATCACCGACGTCAGGCCAACGCCGATACTGATGCCCGTCTTGCCGCCGATGTAGAGCGCCGTCGCCGAGAGGACGCCACCGAGCAAAAAGCCCGTCACCGCCGAGCGGATCGTGAGCTGCGGCAGATCGCCACGATAGACATTCTCAAACCACCAACGGTCTTTTTGCGTGCGGGTCCAGGTGTGGATTTGTTCGTCGGACAGTTGTTTGAGCGCCATGGGTGACTAAGGGGGGGTGCTTCCAAAACACTGCGCGCCGCCTGGTCCGAAAGCGAGCCTCGGCCTGCAATCCCCCGCCATCATCAGCGGACCGAAGTATCGCAGCGCGGTTTCCTGATCCTTTCATTCACCGGCCACATCGCCCACTCCCGCCTTGTGCCGAGCCCCGCAGTATGGTTCATGGGCACGCTTTCCCGCGGTCCCCTCCGCGCTGGCCCCCTCCCTTTCGTGATGCCCTCCCCGCACCCATTTCTCTTTTCGTTGCCCGCTCTCTCCGCGGCCTTGCTCGCGGTCACCGTAGCCGCGTCGCCCGCGTTCGCCGCCGCGCCGCCGAAAACCGAGATCGTCGATCTCAACGCCCCCGTCAGCTACTGGAAACAAATCCGCCCGCTCTTTCAGGCCAACTGCCAGGGTTGCCACCAACCCGCCAAAAACAAGGGCGGCTACGTGATGACCGATTTCGCCCGCCTCCTCGCTGGCGGCGACAGCGGTGATAAAGCCGTCGTCCCCCACCAGCCCACCCAGAGCGCCCTCGTCACCGCCATCACCTTGTTTGAGGGCGAGGCCGACATGCCCAAAGGTAAACCGCCTCTCACCGAACCCGAGGTCGCCCTCATTGCGAAATGGATCGCCGAGGGTGCCTCCGACGACACCCCAAAAAACGCCGTCCAACACATCGACGCCGCCCACCCGCCCGTTTACCAGCGCTCACCCGCCATCACCTCGCTCGATTTTTCGCCCGACGGAAAACTGCTCGCCGTCGCCGGCTTTCACGAGGTGTTGCTCCACCACGCTGACGGCTCCGGTCTCGTCGCACGGCTCGTCGGTCTCTCGGAACGGATCGAATCCGTGCGTTTCTCGCCCGATGGCACCCGCCTCGCTGTCGCCGGCGGCCTGCCCGCGCGCATGGGCGAAGTGCAAATTTGGCACCTCGCAAAACGCGCCCTCGTCGTCTCCGTGCCCATCGGCTTCGACACGGTTTACGGCGTGAGTTGGTCGCCCGACGGCAAACTCGTGGCCTTCGGTTGCCCCGATAATAATCTCCGCGCCATCGACGCCGCCACCGGTGAAGCCGTCCTCCAACAAGGCTCTCACAGCGACTGGGTGCTCGGCACCCTCTTCAGCCACGACGGCTCCCATCTTATCTCGGTCGGCCGCGACATGAGCACCAAACTCACCGAGGTCGAGACGCAGCGTTTCGTGGACAACATCAGTTCCATCACGCCCGGTGCCCTGCGCGGCGGCCTGCACGCCATCGCTCGCCGCCCCGGCCGCGACGAGGTGCTGATCGGCGGCGCCGACGGCGTGCCCCAGCTCTACCAAATCTTCCGCCAGACCAAGCGCCGCATCGGCGACAACGCCAACCTCCTCCGCAAATTCCCCGCGATGGAAGGCCGCATCTTCGCCGTCGACTACAGCCGCGACGGCAAACTCATCGCCGCCGCCAGCAGTTTCAACGGCCGCGGTGCCGTGCATCTCTACACCGGCGAATTTGACTCCAAGATTCCTGACCTGCTCCTCAAAGCCTACGCTGACAAAGTCGCCACCGCCTACAACGCCGCAGAAAAAGCCGAGATCGAACGCTTCACCACGGCCGAAGTAAAACTCCTCGCCGCGACCAAACTCACCGGCGGCATCTACGCCCTCGCCTTCAGCCCCGACGGCCGCCACCTCGCCGCCGCCGGCGAAGACGGCCACGTGCGCCTCATCACGACCGCCGACGGCACCGTCGTGAAAGACTTTATCCCCGTGCCGCTCGCCAGCGCAAAAAAACTCTCCCAACGCGAATGACCCCCTCCCCATTCTCCCGTAGCTGCGAGCGTGAGCGAGTGACCCCTGCCACCACCGCATGAACGTATTCTCCACCTTCCTCCGCGCCTTCGCCCTCTGCGCCGCCCTCGCCGAGTCCTCGTTCGCCGCCGCACCCGCGATGGCCCCCGCCACGTCGTCCGTCACCCCCAAAGAAGCCCTCCCACCCGGCGCAAAAATCCTCTCCCTCGAAATCGCCCCCGCCGCCGTCAAACTCCACGGCTGCTTCGACGCCGTCCAACTCCTCGTCACCGCGAAACTCGCCAACGGCGACACCGTCGACGTCACGAGACTCGCCACCTTCTCCGTTGCCCCACTCGTCGGCACTCCCATCACGCCCGCCGCCATCACGCCCGCCGGCCAGATCGCTCCGCTCGCCAACGGCAAAACCTCCCTCACTGCGACGATCGCCGGAAAATCCACCCAAGCCGCCCTCGAGGTCGTCGGCTACGATCCCCACGCCAAGGTCGACTTCATCCGCGACGTCAATCCCGTGCTCGCCCAACTCGGTTGCAGCGCCGGCGCGTGCCACGGCGCCAAGGACGGCAAGGCCGGTTTCAAACTTTCACTCCGTGGCTACGATCCCCTCTTCGACGTCCGTTCCCTCGTCGACGACCACGCCGGCCGCCGCATGAATTTCGCCTCGCCCGACGATTCACTCATGTTGCTCAAAGCCACCGGTGCCGTCCCCCACGAGGGCGGCCAGCGCACGAAATTCGACGATAAATACTACCGCATCATGCGCGCGTGGATCGCCGACGGTGCCAAGCTCGACCTCGCCACCCCGCGTGTGGCCCGCATTGAAGTCACTCCGCAAAACCCCGTGCTTCAGGCCATCGGCGCAAAACAACAGATGCGCATTATCGCCACCTACGCCGACGGCCGCCAACGCGACGTCACCGCCGAGGGCTTCATTGAATCCGGCAACCAGGACGTCGCCCTCACCGAGCGCGGCGGCCTCGTCTCCACGCTCCGCCGCGGCGAAGCACCCGTCCTCGCCCGTTACGAAGGCGCCTACGCCGCCACCACCATCACTGTGATGGGCGACCGCTCCGGCTTCGCGTGGAGCGAGCCGGAGAAATGGAACAAGGTCGACGGCTTCACCGCCGCGAAATGGCAGCGCATGAAGATCCTCCCGTCCGGTCTCTGCACCGACGATGAGTTTCTCCGCCGTGTGTATCTCGACCTCACCGGCCTCCCGCCCACCGCCACCGAAGTCCGCGAATTCCTCGGCGACGCGCGCGCGACCCGCGTGAAACGCGACGCCGTCATCGAACGCCTCATCGGCTCCCCCGACTACGTCGACCACTGGTCTAACAAATGGGCTGACCTCCTCCAAGTGAATCGCAAGTTCCTCGGCGAAGAAGGCGCGAAAGGTTTTCGCGATTGGATCCGGCACGAAATCGACACCAACACACCCTACGATCAGTTCGCCAAAAAAATTCTCACCGCCACCGGCTCCAACCGCGAGAACCCCGCCGCGAGTTACTACAAAGTTCTCCGCACGCCCACCGAAACGATGGAGAACACCACCCACCTCTTCCTCGCCACGCGTTTCAACTGCAACAAATGCCACGACCACCCCTTCGAACGCTGGACACAGGATCAGTATTACCAGATGTCCGCCTTCTTCGCGCGCGTTGACCTCAAAAAAGATCCCGCCGCCGGCAACAAAACCATCGCCGGCACTGCCGTCGAAGGCGCCAAACCCCTCTACGAAATTGCCTACGACAAAGACGAAGGCGAAGTCACCCACGACCGCACCGGCCAGGTGACGCCTCCCGATTTTCCGTACGCCGCCAAAGTCGTCGCGTCAATTGTAGGAGGGGCTTCACGGCCCAATTCCTCCCTTCCGTCCACTCCGGCAATCGAAAATCCCGCCGCTGCCGCCCCCACCCGCCGCGAAGCCCTCGCCGGCTGGATGACCTCCCCCGACAACCGCTACTTCGCCCTCAGCTACGTCAACCGCATGTGGGGCTACCTCCTCGGCGTCGGCCTCATCGATCCCCTCGATGATATCCGCGCCGGCAATCCGCCTTCCAATCCCGAACTCCTCGCGTGGCTCACCCAAGAGTTCGTCCAGAGCGGCTTTAATGTCCGCCACCTCCAGCGCACCATCGTGCAGTCGCGCACTTATCAACTCTCCCTCGCCACCCACAAGTGGAACGCCGACGACCGCACCAACTAGTCCCACGCCATGGCCCGCCGCCTCCCCGCCGAGGTCCTCTTCGACGCCGTGCTGCGCGTCACCGGCTCCGTCCCCAATTTCCCCGGCGTGAAAGCCGGCACGCGCGCCGCGCAGCTCCCCGACTCCGCGATCGACGTCCCCAGCGGTTTCCTCGCCAGCCTCGGCCGCCCCGTCCGCGAATCCGCCTGCGAATGCGAACGCAGCGGCGACCTCGGCCTCGGCTCCATCATGGCCCTCCTCGCCGGCCCCGCCGTTTCCACCGCCATCAACGATCCGAAAAACGAACTCGCCCGCCTCGCCATCGCCACCACCGACAACCGCGCCCTCATCGACGAAATTTTCCTCCGCACCCTCAACCGCCACGCCACGCCGAAGGAAATCGACTCCACCCTCGCCTCGTGGAAAACCATCCGCAGTCAGGACACCCAACTCGCCGCCGCCCTCACCGAACGCGAAGTGTGGTGGACCCCGCTTTACGCGAAAAAGCAGCAGGAGCGCGACCTGGCGATCACCGCCGCGACCGCCGCCGTCGCCGCCCGCACCGTCGAAGTCGCCCCCCAAGCCGCCGCCGCCGCGCAGAAACGGGACGAAAAAATCGCGGCCGAAACCGCCGCCCTCGCCGGCTACGAATCCACGCTTGCCGCGAAACTCCCCGCGTGGGAATCCACCCTCGAAGCCGCCCGCCTCGGCACCGCGTGGGCCCCGCTCGAAGTCACCAAAGCCACCGCCAACAATCTCAACAAACTCACGAAGCTCCCCGACGGCTCCTACCTCGCCTCCGGTCCCGCCGCCAATTTCGTCAGCTATGATGTCGCCGCGGAAACCAAGCTCGCCGGCATCACCGGTATCTTACTCGAAGTCCTCCCCCACGAAAGCCTCCCCGCCTTTGGCCCCGGTCGTGCCGCCGGAAATTTCGTACTCACCGAATTCTCGCTCAAGTGGTCCGAGAAAGCCGGCAAACGAAACGGCGTCGAAGCCCCCTTCAAAGACGCCCGCGCCGATTTTTCCCAAACCAAATTCGACGTGAAGACCGCCATCGACGGCAAGGCTGACGGCGCCCGCGACGGCTGGGGCGTCTCGAAGAAATTTGGCGAGCCGCACTACGCCCGCTTCTCCCTCGGCGAACCCATCGGCAGTGCCGACGGCGCCACACTCAATTTCCTTTTCCAACAACAATTCCGCGAAAGTTTTTCCATCGGCCGCTTCCGCCTCTGGGCCACGACCTCGACGAGTCCTCTCGAACTCGGTCTCCCCGCCGACGTGATCGCCGCCCTGAAAATCCCCGCCGCCGAACGCACCGCCGACCACACCGCCACGCTCGTCGCCTACCACCGCACGACCGACGCCGGCCTCCTCAAGCACCAGCAAGCCCTCTACACCGCCCAACTCCCCGTCCCCGAAGATCCCAAACTTAAGGAACTCAAAGCCGCCCTCACCGCCGCCGAGCAACCCGTCGCCCTCGATCCCAAACTCGCCCAACTCCGCACCGACGCCGCGCTCAGCACGACCCAGCTCGCCAACCCCCGCCTCACCGGCGCCCAAGACCTCGCCTGGGCCATCATCAACAACCCCTCCTTCCTCTTTAACCGCTGAGGAAAAACAAACCGGAGTTGAACCGCTAATCCTCGCTAATCTCCGCTAATAAATCCGCCCACCCCGCTTGTCATTGCGAGAAGCGCAGCGACGAAGCAATCCAGCTGAATCCCACCAACCCTCGCCCTTTCTTGTCATTGCGAGAAGCGCAGCGACGAAGCAATCCAGCTGAATCACACCAACCCTCGCGCTTTCTTGTCATTGCGAGAAGCGCAGCGACGAAGCAATCCATCTAACTCCACACCGCGCGCTTCGCGCCCTCCCCCATCTATTTTCCGCCGTCCCGTTTCTCCCCCTCTCTCCTTCTCTCCCTCTTCCCGTCCGCCTCCCCCTCTTCCGCAACCCCACTCCCTCCCCCAACTCCCTCCCCGCCATGATCCGACTCCCCGGTGGTTTCAATTCCGACCTCTGCGACACCCACGCCAAACTCACGCGCCGCGACCTCCTGCGGCTCGGCGGCTCCAGCATCCTCGGCCTCTCCCTCGGCCAGCTCCTCCGTCTCCAAGCCAGCGCCGCCACGCCCGCTGTCACGGCCACCACTGCGTCCGCCACCCGCGGCGGACCCGGCTGGGGCAAAGCCAAGAGCGTCATTATGGTTTACCTGCAAGGCGGCCCCTCGCACCTCGACCTCTGGGACCCGAAGGAAAACGTCCCCGATAAAATCCGCAGCGCGTTCAAGCCCATCCCGACAAAAATTCCCGGCACGAACTTCACCGAGATCATCCCGCAAATGGCGAAGGTGAACGACAAGTTCACCATGATCCGGTCGATGAGCTACACCCCCAACGGGCTCTTCAACCACACCGCCGCGATCTACCAGATCATGACCGGCTACACGACCGACAAGGTCAGCCCGTCCGGCCAGCTTGAGCCGCCCAACGCGAAAGATTTCCCCAACTTCGGCTCCAACATCGTGCGTCTCAAACCCGTCGATACGCCGATGCTCCCGTTCGTCATGCTCCCGCGCCCGCTCCAGGAATCCAACGTCGTCGGCAAGGGCGGCACCGGCGGCTTCCTCGGCAAAGCCTTCGATCCCTACACACTCTACCCCGAGGGCGACGACCTCGACATGGCCAAGATGGATCGCCTGAAAACCGAGGACCTCAAGCTCCCCCAGGAAGTCTTCGCCATGCGCCTCGAACGCCGCGCCAAACTCCGCGAGACCATCGAAGCCGCGATGCCCGACGTCGAGAAAGCGACCGCGAACTACAACCTCGACGAGTATTACCAGCGCGCCCTCAACCTCATCGTCTCCGGCCGCGCCCGCGAAGCCTTCGACCTCGCCGCCGAGGGTGAGAAACTCCGCGACCGTTACGGCCGCAACACCTTTGGCCAAAGCCTCCTCCTCGCCCGCCGCCTCGTCGAAGCCGGCACGCGCGTCGTCGAAGTCATCTGGCCCAAAGTCGCCAACTCCGACAACCACTCTTGGGACCACCACCAAGGCCTCACCGAGCGCATGAAAGGCAAATCCGGCCCGATGCTCGATCAAGGCCTGAGCGCGCTCTTCGAAGACCTCGACCAACGCGGCCTCCTGAGCGAAACCCTCGTCGTCTGCCTCGGCGAATTCGGCCGCAGCCCGGAGCGCGGCGTGAGCACGAGCGGCAACAACAACAGCGCCGACGGCCGCGACCACTGGCCGTATTGTTACACGAGCATTATCGGCGGCGCCGGCATCAAACGCGGCTACGTCCACGGCGAATCCGACAAGACCGCCTCGGCTCCGAAGAGCGACCCCGTGCACCCGACCGAATTGCTCGCCACGATCTACCACGCCTTCGGCATCGACCCCGAAACCATCGTCTACAACCACCTCAACCAACCCCGCGAACTCGTGAAAGCCAAAGCCGTCACCAAGCTCTTCGCGTGACGCTCGCACGAGAGAGTTGAAACCCTTCGCCCGTCCCTGGCATGGGACCTTGCGGGCGATTCCGCTTTCAGTCCAGGAACAAGCCCGGAACTATTTCTCCACGACTTCCACGATGCTGTCGGTGTCGATTCGCACCGTTTGTTTTTCCCCGAAATGGAACAGCATATGGCCATCCTTCGAGGCACCCAGGTCGTCGCGGTTCTCAAACGAATACTCCGCGCCGTTGGTGAGCCGAATCGAAAACGGCCGGAATGGACTCCGCTGGATCAAATCTTTGATGTCCGAGGTCTGCATGGACGAGAGGATGACCGGAGCCGGGGCCGCTTCAACTCGAAATTCGGTGCGCCGACGGCCGCGACCACTGGCCGTATTGTTACACGAGCATTATCGGCGGCGCCGGCATCAAACGCGGCTACGTCCACGGCGAGTCCGACAAAACCGCCTCCGCCCCCAAGAGCGACCCCGTGCATCCGACCGAATTGCTCGCGACGATCTACCACGCCTTCGGCATCGATCCCGAAACCATCGTCTACAACCACCTCAACCAACCCCGCGAACTGGTGAAAGCGAAAGCGGTGACGAAGCTGTTTGCGTAATCGCCAGCGGCCTTTCCACCGGCACGACGACGACGAGTTCGCGGAGGCGCGGTGCGTTACCCATTTATCGCCGCGAACGAAAAACCCGGCAACCCCGTCCGATTCCTGGTTTCATTCTCAGAACGCCAGAGTTGAAACGAGGCCTCGGCTCCGCACACTGCTGACCATGACTGAAATCATCTTCGAAGTCCGCGAGGACGAAGTCGACGGCGGCTACAACGCGGCGGCCCTCGGCGTCGGCATCCACACGCAGGGCGACACGCTCGCCGAGCTGCGAGCCAACGTGAAGGAAGCGGTCGATTGCTACTTCGACGAAACCATGGAGGCACCAAAGGTCATCCGCCTCCACTTCGTGCGCGACGAAGTCTTGACGAGGTGAAACTGCCACGCGACGTGTCCGGTCTGGATTTGATCAAGTCGCTGCGCGCGCTTGGTTATGGCGTGGATCGGCAGCGTGGCTCGCACGTGCGCGTGACCACCCAGCGCGACGGCGAACACCACGAAGCAATTCCTAATCACAATCCGATCAAAGTCGGCACACTCTCCGGCATCCTCAAAAACGTCGCCACGCACCACGGCCTCTCTGTTGAGGAGCTGATCCGGCAACTCGGTTTGTAACCCTCACCTACGGGCCTCAAGGTCTAACGTCCGGCCCGACAGCTTCGTCCAAAAGTTGCCCTGCTTTTGCGGTCAATTGTCGAACCATGAGTTCGCTTTGTGGCTACGGGTCATACCGACAACGGAGCGAACGAGAAAGCAGACGGCGTGACGGACGAGAGGGGCTTGCGACGGCGCGCCGCGTGCCTCCGAGAATCGCTTGCCGCCAAGTGCAAAGCGCAAAGTTTGCCCCCCCCCTTTTTTTTTGGGGGGGATCGCCCTTACCAGCGAAACAAGCAACTTGCCCTTGAGCGAATTCCCTTTCTTCCTCCCGCAATGCAAGCCCGCCCAGTATTCTCGGAGTGTCAGCTGTGATTGCGACTGCACTCACTTTCTTAAATCCTCCATAGTTCAGGCAAAACACGTTGGGGCGGCCAAAAAAGGGACCCGGCTGGAGCGCTAACAACCAATCTCCACCCCAAAGCCCAAAGCCAGACCCCGTTCGGCTTGAGCCGATCCCGCCACCTCCCATAACAACGACCTCGGCTTCCCGCTGGTGCTGAGCCCAGGGCCTTGAGGCGAGCTAAACAACCCGATTTCCCTGCAACGGCCCGAACGATTTCAAGCAGCATCATTTCCCCATGCAACAACCCACTCTCACCACACGGTTGCGCCGTCGGGGGCGCAGCCCTGCGGCGGCCGGCCTCGGCCTCGGCCTCTTGATCACCGCGCTCGGCCTGCTGCCGGCGCACCTGCGCGCAGAAGCCATCGAGGGTAAGCCCGTAACCCTGCAGGAGGTCGGCAACCTCAAACTGCGGCCGATCGCAGCGGGAAATTTTTTGATGGGCCGCACGCAGGGCGACCGCGGCGAGAAACCGGCGACGGGAGTGACGCTGACGCAGCCGTATTGGCTGGGGGCCACGGAGGTGACGCAGGGGCAGTGGTCGGCGGTGATGGGGAACAATCCGAGTCACTTCAAAGGCTCGAATCTGCCCGTGGAGAGCGTAACCTACTCTGACGCGTTGGAGTTTTGCCGGAAAGTGACGGAACGCGAGCGAGCAGCCGGACGACTGCCGGCGGGGTATGAGTATACGCTGCCATCGGAGGCGCAGTGGGAATACGCGTGCCGGGCGGGATCCACAGGAGACTACGCCGGCGACCTGGACGCGATGGGGTGGTATAGTCGTAACAGCGGGGGCAAGACCCACGAGGTGGGCGGCAAGCAGGCGAACGCCTGGGGTTTCTACGACATGCATGGCAACGTCTGGGAGTGGTGCTTGGATTGGTACGGCAACTATCCGGGGGGGCACGAGACGGACCGCCGGGGTGCACCCTCGGGCACCTCCCGCGTTAACCGGGGCGGCAGCTGGCTCGATTTGGCGTCCTCCTGTCGGTCGGCCTACCGCCGCCACTCGCCGAGTCTTAGTAACCTCAGCCTCGGCTTCCGGCTGGCGCTGAGCCCGGTGCCTTGAGGCGGGCCAAACCGGAGCGATTTCCCGGCAAGCCACTTTACTCGTTCACCCTTGGACCCTTTCCTGAAACATCGCCCTTCTTCCCATGAAACTACCCTCCCTCATCACCCTGTTTAACCCGCGGGGGCTGCGCACCGCGCTGACCTGTCTCGCCCTTATATTCGCCGCGTCGGCCCCCGGGCTCGGGCGCCTCGGTGCGCAGGATGCCACGGCGGCCATCCGGCAAGCGAAGGGCTTTTTGGAAGAGGACAAATTCCTGGACGGACTGGCCGCCGCCCAAGAAGCCGTCCGGGCCGCGCCCCAGAATTACCTGGGGCACTATTACGTGGCCTACGCCCAGTTGGGACTGAGCCAGTATGAGAGTGCGGCCGCGGCGGCGAACCGGGCGCTGACGCTCGCGCCGGCGGACAGCAAAGAGGGCGTGGCCAAACTGGTGGAGGCAATCAAGCTGCGGAGCCAAGCGGGCGGGATCACGAAGGCGGCGGAAGAGGCCCTGAGCGAGGGGCTGAACGCCAAGGCCGCGCGCCTCTATGAACAGGCGTGGAACGCGGGGCGGGACAATCCGGAGTTGGGGCTGAAAGCTGCGGAAATTTACATGGGAGCGCTGAAGCAGCCGCTGGAGGCGGGCCGGGTGTTGCAGCAGGTGCGCCGGGTGGCGACCGGGTCTGCGGGAGCCCGCGTGGTGACGATGCTGCAGCAGATTGCAGCGCCGCTGCGGGCCCAAGCGCAGGAACTGGTCAAGCAGGCGAAGGCGAGCCGGGATCTGGGTGAGCAGACCCGGCTGCTCGATCGGGCGGAGGAAGCGGATCCGAGTTACGCGGCGCTGCATGACCTCCGGGTTCGGGTGGCCGTTAAAGGCACGAGCGAGGCGGCTCTGCTAAGCGCCCTGAAAGGACTGGCTCGCAACAAGCTTGCGACCATCGACGCGGTTCGGTCGCTGCCCAATCTCGGCCGCTGGCTGGCAGTGCCGGCCATCAATGAATACCTGACCGATCTGTTCGGCGCCCAAGAGGTGGCCGCTTTGGCGCGGGGCGGCGGCGGCCCCGCCGAGGATGAGCCGATTACGCTGCGCGGCGTAGCCAACCTGAAGCTGATGCCGATCGCGGCGGGGCGTTTTGCGATGGGGAGCACGAATGGGGAAGCCGACGAGAAACCGGTGACGGACGTGACGATCAATCAGCCCTACTGGCTCGGGCAGACGGAAGTGACGCAAGGGCAGTGGGAGGCGGTGATGGGGAACAATCCGAGTGACTTCAAAGGAGCGAATCTTCCCGTAGAGACGGTGAGCTACGACGAAGCGTTAGCGTTTTGCCGGAAGGTGACGGAGCAGGAGCGAGCGGCCGGGAGACTGGCGGAGGGCTACGAGTATACGCTGCCGACGGAAGCACAGTGGGAATATGCGTGCCGGGCGGGGACGACGGGAGACTACGCGGGGAACCTGAATGCGATGGCGTGGTACGATGGCAACAGCGGGAGTAAGACACACGCGGTGGGAGGGAAACAGGCGAACGAATGGGGTCTGTACGATATGCATGGCAACGTGTGGGAGTGGTGCTTGGATTGGTATGGTAACTACGCAGGAGGAAGCGTCACGGATCCCCGGAGTGCGTCATCGGGCTCCAACCGGGTTCTCCGGGGCGGCGGCTGGCGCTACTCGGCTTCCGTCTGTCGGGCGGCCATCCGGAACTACTTCTCGCCGGGCTTCCGCAGCAACGGCCTCGGGTTCCGGCTGGCCCTCAGTTCAGTCCGATGAACGAGCAAGAGAAGAAGAGGGAGCAAGAGCAGGCAGGGGGCGGAGGCCGGGCAGGGGGAGCGGAGCGAGCCCGGCCAGGCCGGAGCCACCGGCCTGCGGTCCGGACCTGTTCGGCGCGGGCGAAGCCCGCGCCCGACGTTTTTTTTCTCACGCGCCCATCCGATGCAAATAGCCCTTTTTGAAATCAGCGCGGGAGACACGCCGGGCTTGGAGGAACTCAACCGATTCCTCCGAGGCCACCGGGTGCTCACCGTCGACCGGGCCGCCCGTGAAACCGGCGGCTGGAGCTTCTGCGTGACCTATTTACTGGGACCGATCGGTGCGGGGGTTGCGCCAGGCCGCGGGACAGAAAAAATCGACTACAAGACGGTGCTCGATGCGCCGACCTTTGCCCTCTTCAGCAAACTGCGCGAACTGCGCAAGACGCTCGCCGATCGGGAAGCCTTACCGGCCTATGCGCTCTTTACGAACGAGCAATTGGCCGACATCGCCAAAGCTCGGTGCAGAAGCGTGACTGACCTTGGCAAAATCGACGGGGTGGGAGCGGGGCGAATGGAAAAATATGGCGCCGCAGTATTGACGTTGCTCCGCGCCGAGCTCCCCGCCGAGGCCGGCGCCGCCCAACCGCCCGGCGAGAGCAGCGGGGGACGCCCGTGAAAGCCAGCCGACTGACCTTAGAGGACATCGCCGCGCCAGAAAATCTCCGGCGCGCGTTTCTGCGGGCCGCCCGGGGAAAGGCGCACCGGGCCGAGGTGCTCGCCTATCGGGCGAATCTGGATTGGCGTCTGGGGGAGTTAAGG
>CAMBVX010000157.1 GCA_945871085.1 Opitutus sp. GAS368
GAGGAATTGCGGGCGGTTGGTGGCGGATCGCGTTCCCCGATGTGGAATCAGCTCAAGGCGGATGTGCTCGGCATGCCGCTCACGCGCCTGGAAATTTCCGAAGCGGGTTGCCTCGGTGCCGCCATTCTGGCCTGTGCTTCGGATACGGGTCGCACCGCCGCCCAGATCTCCGCGGAGTGGGTCAAACCCGGAGAGCGCTTTGAGCCCATTTCGTCTAATGTAGGTTGGTACAACGGACAGTTCGATTGCTACAAACGAATGAGGACCGCGATGCGCACGGTCTTGAATGCCCGAGACGGTGAGGCGACTTGCGATCGAAAATAAAGAGGCATGAACAGGATGATCTTATGGTGACGTTCGTCTCTCCATGAATGTCGGCGCCCACATTTACCTATGGATCGAGCGCTGGTCTGATCGCGAGGTTGGCCTTTGCGCCCGCGCGAGATCGCTTGGACTGAATACGCTCGAACTGTCGGTGGGGCTCGACGTGCCGTTCGATGCAGGTTTGACCCGGCGTGCGGCCAATGACGCCGATATCAACTTGGTGCTTGGTCCGGGTGGCGCCTGGCCGGAATATGCCGACT
Organism: Opitutus sp. GAS368; assembly: GCA_945871085.1. GTDB lineage: Bacteria > Verrucomicrobiota > Verrucomicrobiia > Opitutales > Opitutaceae > GAS368. The sequence continues at coordinate 585 of CAMBVX010000157.1, forward strand.
TGGCGGCGGACGATCCCACTCATCGCCGGGCCGCTTATGATTTTCACCGCGGCATCATCGATCAGACGGCGGCGGTCGGCGGATTGGCGTATGCTGGCGCATTGTATGGCCGGCCGGGTAAGTCGTTGCGCCGGCAGCCACCCGCCGACGAATTGGCCCGCGCGGCGGACGGACTGCGCGGGCTGGCCGCGCACGCGGCGGCGGCGGGGATTATCCTCGCGATCGAGCCAATGAGCCGATTCCGATCCCACCTCGTCAACACCCCGGCGCAGGCGGTGCGTCTTATCGAAATGGCCGGACGTCCGGCCAGCCTGCGGGTGCTCTTCGACACCTATCACATGGTGACTGAACTCCGCGATTTTTCGGCCGCCATCCGTGAAACGGGTGACCTGCTATGGGGCTTGCACGCCTGCGAAAACGACCGTGGAGTGCCGGGCAGCGGCTTGGTGCGGTGGCCGGAGGTCTTTGCAGCGTTGAAGGAAACTCCGGCTGATTACGTGGCGTTCGAGGGCTACAACACCGCGCTTGGCGACTTCGGATGGCGCCGCGGCATGTTTCAAAACGTCTCCCCAGACGGAGACGCTTTCGTCCGAGAGGGCCTCGGCTTCATTAACTCCCTGTTACACTCTTAAAGCGCTCAAGAACCTACGAGCCAATCATAGCGGGGCGCGGGCCATTTCGCCATATGAAAAAACGTGCGGCTTGCTGGGGAAATTCGTCACTGGGCAGCTTCTCGGCGGGGAAACGTCCTTAACCACCGCAACCACCTGATGCCAGCGGACGACGGTCTGCGGTTGGACGATAACCAACGCGGTTGTTCATCGCTACCACAAGACGCAGAGCGAGGCCCGGAAAACGCGGTCGTAAGTGCGCACGGCAGGAGAGGGGACCTTGCGGTGCAGCACCAGCAATGGGTGTCGCAAAGCTAGGTTTTCCAGAACGAGATTTCGACGTGCGTGGAACCCAGCGGCCAGGCTCCGCAGGATCGCGAGAACGCGGTAAAGCATGGCCTTGCGGGCTATGCCGAATAGGACGACCGGCAACGATTTCCGGCTGGGATGGATTTGTTACCCACAGGCAGCCGAATCGCAGCTTCAGCGCTCCCGTTCCCGCCTACTCTAGCCCAAGTTCGTCAGTTCGGACAGTAGGCGAAAGAAGTTTCAGAGGAGAGGTGTGCGCGGCGACGTTGCGCTTACGAGGGAACCGCGTGCGTCCGGGCAATGTAGTGCCGAACACCCCCTTGTTAGGCGCGGCGGATTCCGCGATAATGCCGGTATGTTCCTGCGGCGGAAAAACAAAAAGGCGCGCGGCGTCGGTCACAGCTACTGGCATCTGTGCGAGACGGTGCGCACCGCGCGGGGGCCGCGCCAGCGGGTCGTGGCTTCGCTCGGCAAGCTGGACGAAGCGGAAGTCGCGGGACTGCGTGGCGGCTGGGACGATTTGACCGCGTTGCTCCGCGGCGAAGCGCCCGCGCGCTCGCCCGCCGCGCGGACCGCCGAGTTGCCCGGGCTGGAGTCGGCCCCGTCGTCCGGCTCGGCGAGCACTCCGCCCGCGGTCGCGTCGACGCCGGCCGTGCAGTGGGAACGCGCCGAGGTCAGCGGCCTGCGCGTCGAGCGCACGCGTGATTTCGGCGAGAGCTACCTCGGTCTCGCGCTCTGGCACCGGCTCAAGCTCGACGAGTTGCTCGCGGGACTGCTGCCGGCCGGCCGCGAGTCGGTCGCGTGGTCGCACGTGGCGGCGCTGCTCACCGTCGCGCGTTTCTGTGCGCAACGCTCGGAACTGGGCGTGGCCGAGCATTGGTATGACACCACGGCCCTCGACGATCTGCTCGGCGTCGACACGGGCTTGGTCAACGACGCACGGCTCTACCGCGCCCTCGACCAACTCGGCGCCCACAAGGACGCGCTGTGTGCGCACCTGATGACACGTTACCGCGAGTGGTTCGGCGTGCGCTTCGAGTTTCTGCTCTACGATGTGACGAGCACTTACTTCGAAGGCCAGGCGGAGGGCAACCCGCAGGCCCAGCGCGGCTACTCGCGCGACCAGCGCAGCGGCAATAAACAGGTCTGCCTCGGGCTGGTCTGCACGCCGGAGGGCCTCCCGCTGTCGTTCGAGACCTTCGCGGGCAACCGCGCCGATGTCACCACGGTCGAGGAGATCGTCGCGTCCATGGAAACAAAATACGGCGTCGCCGAGCGCATCTGGGTCATGGACCGCGGCATGGTCAGCGAGGCGAACATCGCGTTTTTGCGGGAGCGCAGGGCGCGCTACCTCGTCGGCACGCCAAAGAGCTGGCTGCGCCATCACGAAGCAAAGCTGTTGGAAAAGTCCGACTGGCAGGAGGCGCAGGCGGGACTGGAAGTGCGCTTCGTCGCGCACGAGGGCGGACCGCCGGGCGAAAAATATGTCCTGTGCCGCAGCGCCGCGCGCGCGGAAAAAGAACGCGCCATGCTCCAGCGTCAGAGCGAGGGCGTGACGGCGGCGCTCGGGAAGATCGCGGCGTGGCTGCGCCGCACGCCGCAAACCGATCAGGAAGCGGTGGGCCGGCGGATCGGCCGGGCGTTGGGCCAGTTTCCCGCCGCCGCGGCGATCATCCAGGCCACCGTCCAACGCGACGCGACCGGCTGCGCCGTCGACCTCCAGATCGCGAGCGCCGTGGACGCGGGCCAAAAAGCGCACCGCCAGAAAGGCGCGTATCTGCTCCGCACCAACTGCGAGGAAACCGACCCGGCGCAATTGTGGCGCTGGTATATCCAGCTCACGCAGGCGGAAGCGGCGTTTCGCACCGCCAAAAGCGATCTGGGTCTGCGGCCGGTGTTTCACCACAAGCAGGACCGGGTGCAGGCGCACCTGCTCGTGTGTTTTCTCGCGCTGGCGATGTGGCGCTCGCTCGAACAATGGATGCGCGCCAAGGGCCTGGGCACCTGCGCGCGGCAACTCGTCCAACAGCTCGCCGGCGTCAAAAGTGTCGACGTGCTCCTGCCGGTCCTGCGCAGCGGTGCGCGCACCGAGCTGCGTCTGCGCGTCGTCGCCACGCCCGAACCTGCCACCGCCCAACTGCTCGCCCACCTCGGCCTGCGCCTGCCCAAGGGCCCGCGCCTGATCGCGAATGCAGTGCCGAAAATCACCCCGGAATCTGCGCAAACGCTTGCTCCGCAACACTAGCGTTCCGCGAACTGACGAACTCGGGCTAGCGGCGACCTCGGGGCCGACGCCGGCTACGAGCAGCGCGCGCAGCTCGCGCCTGAGCTCACGGCAATCGTCTTACATCCTTCGGCATGCATTCGATCAGACTCGGCGGCGTGCCGCGCAAAGCGGCGCGCACATCGCAACCCTGATATGCGGCAGCCAGCACGTTTGCCCAGCGGTCTTTGGCGTGAAACAGACCCAAGATCGATTCGATCTGCCTTCAACAGAGCGGAACGTTCGGTAGTGGCATATCTGTCATTGCCAGCGCGAAGGCGGGACACCAACCTTTCGCTTGAAAACGCGGGAGAAGTGAAATGGGTTGGAGAAACCCAGTGCGTCACTCACTTCCTTCACGCTCAGTCCGCGATATCGCAACATCTCCTCAGCCCGACGGAGTTTCAGCAGCAAAAGAAACCGGGCGGGAGCTTCGCCGAAAAGACGACGACTCAGGATCGTCAGAAGGCTCGCGCTCATACCCGCCGCGCCGGCGAGCTCCACGACTGTGGGGTTGGCGTGAACGTGTTTTTCAAAAACGAGGGCGAGTCGACTGCGCTGCGCATCGACTTCGGACAGCCGGCGGAACGACTCGTTCAGAGCGTCGGGCGGCAAGCCCCGTGTAATTCTCCAGAAGAGCGCTTCGAGCAGGCTGTCTTGGATCGCCGGCGAATAGGCGCGCGACGCTTCCGCCTCACGCTGGAGTTCCCGCAGGAAGAGCCGATCGTGAGAATAATTGCCCGTGCAGACCTGCTCGATCGGCTTAACGCCATCCCGGAAAAGCGGCATCGACGGTGTTCCGGGTGCCGTGGCCCCAAGGCGGAAATGGAGCACATGGTGCCGCTGGCCGTCGCGCAGGTGATCTTGATGCCAGTCGCCTGGCTTCACCACCAGCACCTGCCCCGCCACGAGAGCAAGCTGTTCTCCGTTCAGGTCGCATCGGTAGGGGCCGCGGTCAACGAGGATTACCTCGTAATTCATGTGCTGATGCCTCGGATACTCATAGCTGCCCTCCATGCGCAGCAGGTGAAAATCATCAAAAATCGGTCGCACACGAACTCCTGGTTCGGCGAGCTGGGAGCGGCGGAAACGTTGCTTGAGCACTCGCATGAGATGATCTGCGAGGCCACTATTGGCCTTTCCCGCGGCCAAAGGCAATTGCGCAAAACGATATGCTTCTGCTGCCCTGGGTATGGACTCGACCAAAGGCATTCTGCTAGAGTGAGCCAGCATCCAAGATACCCCAAAATGCGCGGCAGCCGACCCTCACCCTGACTTGTCCTGAGCCCCTCCACCTTTTCTTCCCCCACATGCCGCTATCATCGCCAACCGTTATAGGGCGCCCGTCCCCGTCGGGGATTCTTGCGCGCTATAAGACTGTATCCACCATGAAGAAATCCCGGAATTTCCCGACTGATCTCCCTTCGTTTAATTTCCAAACCGTCTCACCGCACGCCGCCCCGCGTGTCTCGATGGCAGCCCTTGCTTCGGCGGCAGGCGTTTCCAAATCCACCGTCAGCATCGCCCTCCGCAACAGTCCCCGCCTGCCACTCGCGACCCGGCAGCGCATTCAGAATCTCGCCGCGCAGATCGGCTACCGCCCCGATCCAACCGTTGCCTTCATCGCGGGGGCGGGTTGGCGGCGGCCCCGTGGCTTCACCGGCCTCGTCATCGCTTATCTGAGCGGCGACCGGACGGCCAACGCTGGCTTCGAGCAGGGCGCTCGCGCCCGCGCCGACGCCCTCGGATATCGTTTGGAAGCCTTCGACACCTGCCGGGCTGAGACCGTCGCCACCTTGCCTCGCGTGCTTCGTCAGCGTGGAATCAATGGGGTCGTCATCGCGCCTCAGCCCCGCACCGCGCCCTTCGATCTCGCTTGGTCCGAGATCGCCGCCGCTTTTTGCGGCATCGGCGTCTGGCAACCCCCGGTCTCGGGCGTCGTCCCCGACTGGTTTGGCGGCACGCTTGCCGCCCTGCGCGAAGTGCAACGCCGCGGCTACCGCCGCATCGGGGTTGTTCACGCGGCAGACGATCCCTCGCGCCGCGATTGCGTGGCCCGCACCTGCGGCGCCACCTACGCTCAACGGACGTTTTGCGAAGCTGCGTTCAGCCTTCACGAGAGCAATGCGGGCGCTGGTCAACGCGAGGATTTATCGGCGTGGTTGCACAGCTTCCGTCCCGACGTAATCGTGAGCGCGTTTCCCCGCGGTTCCCTCGATCTGCGAACTTTGCTCCCCAATTGGTCAGACGAACTGGGCTACGTCGAACTCGACGCCGATCCGGCCGACGCAACCGTGGCCGGTCTCGACGCGGCCGATGCCGCGCAGGGGAGCCGTGCTGTGGAGATCGTGGACCGGCTGCTCTGCGAGCACCGTTTCGGCCCGCCCGCCCACCTTGAGATCACTCAACTCATCCCGACGTGGCACTCGGGCACTTCTCTCCCCGAGCGCCTCTGCGACGCCAGTGACCCAGAGCCGCCCGCCAAAGAAGCCGTCATCAATCTGCCCCGCTCCGTGAAACTCCCGCCCCACCCCGCCGACGTGCCGTGGAACTCCACCGTGCTGGCACGTTGCAGCTAGTCGATCCACCCCACCCGCAAAGAGCTTCTTCCGAGATGTTCCGCAGCTTAAGAATAAAATGACCGTCAAAGCACGCGCCACGTGGGCCACAGTTGCGTTGTTTTCTACTTTACCCGAAGTCGGCGCCACCGAGCCCCCGCTCGACTTCAGCCGCGACATCCGGCCGATCCTCTCGGAGAACTGTTTCCATTGCCACGGGCCCGACGCCGCGCATCGGAAGGCCAAGCTCAGGCTTGACGAGCGCGAGAGCGCCACGCGCACGCGCAACGACTTCACGCCAATCGCGCCCGGCCGGCCCGACGAGAGCGAACTCGTCGCGCGCGTCCTTTCCAAGGACCCCGACGAGCGGATGCCGCCGCCGGATTCCCACCGCGCGCTCACCGTCGAGCAGATCGCGCGCCTCCGCCGGTGGATCGCTGAGGGCGCGCCCTACTCAGCGCACTGGGCTTATGTCCCGCCGATCAAGTCGGCGCTCCCCGTCCTCGCCGGTTCCGACCCGGGTCTCTCTCCGATCGATGCTTGGGTTCGCGCGCGGCTGGCACGGGAGGGACTGGCGCCGGTCCGCAAGGCCGCACCCGCCACCTGGCTGCGGCGCGCGAGCTTCGATCTCGCCGGCCTGCCGCCCACGCCGGGGGAGTCCGCCGCCTTTGTGGACGAGGTCGCCCGGCGCGGCGAATCCGCCTATGCCGCCGCCGCCGACCGCTTGCTCGCGAGCCCTGCATACGGGGAACGTCAGGCGCTGGAGTGGCTCGACACCGCTCGCTACGCCGATTCCCACGGGTTCAACAACGACGGCATCCGCACCATGTGGCGTTGGCGCGACTGGGTAATCGACGCCTTCAATGCGGATCTGCCCTACGATCGGTTCATCACCGAGCAACTCGCGGGCGATTTGCTGCCCCGGCCCACGCTTGAGCAGCGCATTGCCACCGGCTTTGGCCGCAATCATGTCATCAGCAGCGAGGGCGGCATCATCGAAGAGGAATATCGCGTCGAATACGTCGCAGACCGCGTGCGCACCGCCAGCACCGCCTGGCTTGGGCTCACGCTTGAGTGCGCGCGCTGCCACGACCACAAGTTCGATCCCATCGCGCAGCGCGACTACTACCGGTTCTTCGCTTTTTTCAACAACGTGCCCGAGCACGGCGAAGACGGCCGCCGTGCCAACGGCGTGCCGATGATCCCGGCGCCCACCGCCGCCCAGCAAGCCGAGGCCGCCGCGCAAAGCACCGAACTCGCTGTCCTTGATCGCACCCTCGCCGCCGCCGCACCCGCACCCGACCGCTCGGTGCTCGCCGCCCGTGTCACCGCCGCTCGCTCTCTCGTGGCCGCACTGCCCTCGACTGCACTCCTTGAACCGTCTCCCGGCGTGAGCGGCATCGCCGGCCGCGCGTGGCGTCCCGCCGCCGACGTGCCGACACGGCTTGCCGGAAAACTCTTTTCCTTCGGCGCGCCCGAAGGCTTCACGCTCGCATTCTGGCTAAACCCAGCTCGCGACAACCCCGCCGACACTCCGCTCTTTTCCACCCTCAACCACCTCGGCGACCGCGCCGACTCCCAATGGGGCAAGGGCCGCGAGGTCCGCCTCGTCGGCGGCGAGATCGAACTCCGCCTCAGTGATCGCCTGCCGGTTTACGCCATCGTCCTCCGCACCACCGGCGCTTCCCTTGTGCCGGGCGAGTGGCGGCACGTCGCGATTTCCTACGCGGGCGGACGCCGCGCGGCCGATGTGCGCGTCTTCATTGACGGCGTCGAATCCGAGGTGGACGTCCGCTACGACGGTCTCCACGGCTCGCAGCCCGAGGCCGAGATTCTCGTCGGCGCCGACAACGCTCCCGACGGTGCACGCTGGCGCGGCGCGCTCGACGACGCGCGGGCCTTCCCCCGGCCGCTCACGTCCGAAGAGGTGCGCGCGCTCTTCGAATCCGCCGCCCTCGCCGTCGCCGACTCGGCGCCCACGCCGCGCACCGCCGGTTGGCTCCGCGCCGCCGCGCTCGCCGATTTGCCCGCGACTCGCGACGCGGTCGTCCGCCGCCGCGCGCTCTGGGACGAACACCTCGCGTTGCGCCGCACTTACCCTACGACGATGGTGATGGCCGAACTCGCCACGCCCCGTCCGGCGCACCTGCTGCGGCGCGGAGACTACGCGTCGCCCGGCGAAGAAGTCTCGCCCGGCGCTCTAGAAACGCTCCTCGCCCCATGGCCCGAGGGTGCTCCGCGCAATCGCCTCGGCCTCGCACGCTGGCTCACGCAACCCGGCCACCCGCTCACGGCGCGGGTCGTGGTGAATCGGCTCTGGGCCCAGCTCTTCGGGACCGGACTCGTAAAGACGTTGGAAGATTTCGGCAATCAGGGTGAATCACCGAGTCACCCCGAGCTGCTCGACTGGCTGGCCCGCGATTTCGTCGAAGGCGGATGGAGCGTGAAACGCATGCTCCGCCAAATCGTGCTCTCCGCGACCTACGGGCAGGACAGCGCGATGACGGCGGCGGCCTTCGCGCGAGATCCGGAAAATCGCCTGCTCGCGCGCGGCCCCCGCGTGCGGCTCCCCGCCGAGCTGATCCGCGACCAGGCCCTCGCGCTCTCCGGCCTGCTCCGCCCGCGCATCGGCGGCCCGAGCGTCTATCCTTACCAGCCCGCCAAGCTCTACGACGGCGTCGTCGTCGGGACCGAGTATCCGGGTTCCCGCTGGGCGCTGAGCACTGGCGACGATCTCTACCGCCGCAGTCTCTACACGTTTTGGAAACGCACGGTGCCGCACCCGGCGATGCGGGTCTTCGACGCCCCCGACCGGGAGGTCTGCACCGTCCGGCGCGCCCGCACCAACACCCCGCTCCAGGCCTTCGTGCTGTGGAACGAGCCGGGCCAGGTCGAGGCCGCCCGCGAACTGGGCGCGCGACTCCTTCGCGATCCTGCGCCTGACGCTAGCGCTCGCCTCGCCGGCGTGTTCGCCGCCGCCACCGGTCGCTCACCAGGACCGGATGAACTCCGCGTGCTTCTGGCCACTCAGCAGCTCCTCCGAGCCGACTACGCCGCGCATCCCGCCGATGCCGCCGCGCTACTCGCTATCGGGGCGCAGCCGGCTGATTCCGCGCTCCCCGCCGCCGACCTAGCGGCGGCCACCGCCGTTGCGAGCATGATCCTCAGTCTAGACGAAACGATCACCAAGAACTGAACCCGCATGTCCTTCTGCCACCGCTATGAGCCGGTCTTCTCCCGGCGCGATTTCCTCGCCAAGACCGGCCTCGGATTAGGCACCGTGGCGCTCAGCCGGCTGCTCGGGGGCGAAACGGTGACACCATTGCCCGTCACCACGCCCGCCGGTTCCCCAAGCCTGCCACACTTCGCGCCTAAGGCCAAACGCGTCATCTGCCTCTTCCAATCCGGCGGCCCTTCCCACCTCGATCTCTTCGATGACAAGCCCGTGCTGCGGGCGCGGTTCAACGAGGACCTGCCCGACTCCGTGCGCCAAGGCCAGCGCATCACCGGGATGGTCGCATCGCAGGCGCGCCTTGCGTTGCAGCCTACGCGCTGGGATTTCCAACCCGGCGGGAAGTGCGGCATGATGGTCAGCGACCTGCTCCCGCACACGCGGGCTATCGCCGACGAGATTTGCCTCGTGCGCTCGATGCACACCGAGGCGATCAACCACGATCCCGCCATCACGTTTCTGCAAACCGGCAGCCAGCTCCCCGGCCGGCCCAGCCTCGGCGCGTGGATCGACTACGGCCTCGGCCGCATCAACGAGAACCTGCCCTCCTTCATCGTGCTCGTATCCGTTAACAAGGCCCGCGCCGGGCAGGGCCTGCTTGCGCGGCTCTGGGGCAGCGGTTTCCTGCCGAGCCAACATCAGGGCGTGCAGTTTCGCGGGGCCGGCGAGCCCGTGCCGTATCTCGAAAATCCCCCGGGCGTCACCACCGAGCGCCGCCGCATCATGCTCGACAGCCTCGGTGAACTGCACCGCGCGCACCACGCGATCGCCGGAGACCCGGAGATCGAGACGCGCATCAGCCAATACGAACTCGCCTACCGCATGCAGCGCAGCGTGCCCGAGCTGATGGACCTCGGCGGCGAGTCGGCCGCCACTCTAGAGAGCTACGGGCCGGATGTCGGCACCCCTGGGTCGTTCGCCCGCAACTGCCTTCTCGCGCGCCGCATGGCCGAGCGGGGCGTGCGCTTCGTGCAACTTTACCACCGCGACTGGGACCACCACGGCTCCCTCAACGAACACCTCCCCCACATGGCGCGCGACACCGACCAACCCGCCGCCGCCCTCGTGCGCGATCTCAAACAGCGCGGCCTGCTCGAAGACACGCTCGTCATCTGGGCCGGCGAATTCGGCCGCACACCCTACGCACAGGGCGATGCCAGCCGCGAGAAGTTCGGCCGCGATCATCACGGCCGCGCTTTCTCCCTCTGGATGGCCGGCGGCGGCATCAAGCCCGGCCTCGTCCACGGTGCGACTGATGACTTCGGCTTCAATATCGTCGAGTCCCCCGTCCACATCCACGACCTCCAGGCGACAATCCTCCACTGCCTCGGTATCGACCACACGCGCTTTACCCACCTGTTCCAAGGCCGCCAATTCCGTCTCACCGATGTCCACGGAGAAGTCGTGAAGAACCTTCTCGTTTAACCTCTCCCGGCCATGCCCACGCCCCGATCTTCGGTCCTTTCGACTCGGTCGCCCTCTGCGCTCGCCCTCGGCGCGCCGTTTGTCCGCGCCGCCGACAAATCCGGCGCGCAACCGCCGGTAATCGGCGTGGGCGAGCACACCTCTCCGCTGGATCGCATGAGACTCTCGGTCCTTCCGTGGTTTTTCGGCGTCCTCTCGGCCGCAGCCCTCCCGCCGGCGCCGGCGCCCGCCGAGCTGCGCGTCGCCGAGGGCTTCAAGGTCGAACTGGTTTACCAAGTTCCCCGCGACACCGAGGGATCGTGGATCGCCCTCACCGTCGACGACCGGGGCCGCCTCATCGCCAGCGATCAATACGGCGGGCTTTACCGCGTCACTCCCTCCGCCGCCGCCGGAAGCTCGGCCGCGGTCGAGCGCCTCGGCGCGGGCGCGCCGGATGTCGTCGGCGCACACGGGCTGCTGCATACCGCCGGCGGGCTCTACGTCATGGTCAACGAAGACCGCGCGCGCGCCGGTCTCTGGCGCTGGCGTGCCCGCGCGGGCGCGGATCGCCACGACGAGTTCCAACGCCTGCTGCCGCTGGTCGGCACCGGCGGACACGGCCTCCACGCCATCGTGCCGTCGCCCGACGGCCGCTCGCTCTTCCTCGCCAACGGCAACTCGTCCGTGCTCCCCGAAATGCTCGCGGCCCAGCGCCCCGTCGCATGGGGCGAGGATCTCGCGCTCCCGCGTCTGTGGGATCCGCGCGGCATCGCCCGCAACCGGCTCGCGCCCGGCGGCTACATCGTCCGCACCGATCTCGACGGCGGCGCGCCCGAACTTGTCGCCATCGGTCTCCGCAACCACTATGACGTCGCCTTCGATGCCAACGGCGAGTTGTTCACCTTCGATTCCGACAACGAGCCGGACTTCGGCCTGCCGTGGTATGTCCCCACGCGCATCCTCCACGTGACGAGCGGCGCGGATTTCGGCTGGCGGAGCGGCGCCGGCCGCTGGGCTTCCTATTTCGCCGATTCGTTGCCCGCCGCCGTCGATACCGGCCCCGGCTCGCCGACGGGCCTGATCTTTGGCACCGGCGCGAAATTTCCCGCCGCGTATCAGCGCGCTCTCTTCGCCGCCGATTGGACCTACGGAACGCTCTACGCCGTCACGCTCACTCCCGACGGCGCGAGCTACCGGGGCGAGAAAAAGGAATTCCTCTCCGGCCGCCCGCTGCCGCTCACCGATCTCGTCGTCAACCCCGTCGACGGCGCGCTCTACTTCTGCGTCGGCGGCTGGCGCGTTCAGTCGGCGCTCTACCGCGTCCGCTACGTCGGCCCCGAAACCACGGTGCCGGCCGCCCCGCTGCCGTTGACGACGGAAGCTTTGCAACGTCGCGAGCTGGAAACGCTCCACCGCGCCGGCGTCGGCCCCGAGACGGTGGCGCAGGCGTGGGCGCACCTCGGGAGTTCCGATCGCTTCCTGCGCCACGCGGCCCGTGTCGCATTGGAACACCAACCGCCCGAGCGCTGGGCCGAACGCGCGCTCGCCGAGCGCGAGCCGCGCGCCGCCATCGAGTCGTTGCTCGCCCTCGCGCGCGTCGGCGGCCCGGCCTGGCGGGACCGGCTCTACGGCGCGCTGCGCGCGATCCCGTTTCGCACGCTCCCGGCCGACCAACGCCTGCCCTGGATTCGCGTGTGGCAGGTGGCCGGCGCGCGCCTGGGCCGGCCTGAGGGCGACGCGGCGCGCGCGGCGCTGGCCGCGCTCGAGCCGTTGTTTCCGGATGCCGATCCGTTCGTCACGCGCGAGTTGGCCGCGACTTTGGTGACGCTCGATTCGGCCGCGATCGTCCCGGCCGCCGTCGCGCAGATGCGCCTCGCTGAGCCGCCCGTCGCGCACCTCGACGCCGCGACCGAGTCCCTTGTGGCGCGCAACCCTCTTTACGCCTCCGCCCTCCAGGCGGCGGCCACCAGCCGGCCTGATCTCCAGCAGATCGCGCTCGCTTACGCGCTCCGCGAAGCGCGGCGCGGCTGGACGCCGGAATTACGCCGCGAATTTTTCACCTGGTTCGCCCGCGCCAACGGCTGGCGCGGCGGCGCGAGCCTTCCCGGTTTCTTGAAAAACATCCGCGCCGACGCGCTCGCCCACTGCACGGCCGACGCTGACGAACGCGCGCGACTCGAAGCGTTGTCGCGCCCCGATCCGGCGGTGCTCGCCCTGGGCACGCCCGTCGCGCCCAAAGGCCCGGGCCGCGACTACACCGTCGACGCCGCCGTCGCGGCGGTCGAAGGGCGCGGCCGCGGGCGCGAATACGCGCGGGGCAAGGGGATGTTCGCCGCCTCGGCCTGCACCGCCTGCCACCGCTTCAACGGCGAAGGCGTGGGCTTAGGCCCCGAGATCGGTGGCGCCGGCAACCGCTACACCGTGCGCGACCTCTTGGAGTCGATCATCGAACCGTCGAAGGTGATCAACGACCAGTATGAGTCCGAACAGATCGATTTGCGGACTGGCGGGCCCGTTTTCGGCCGCGTCGTCGGCGAGCAAGACGCTGTGCTCCTCGTGATGAGCAATCTCTTCGCGCCCGACGATCTCCAGCGCGTCCCGGTGGCCGACATCGTCCGACGCAAACCGAACCCCCTCTCCGCGATGCCGCCCGGTCTCGTCAACGCTCTTAACGAAGATGAGCTGGCGGACCTCGTCGCCTACATTCTCAGCGCCGGCGACCCGCGCGACGCGCGCTTTCGCCCCTGACCCCGCCGCCATGGTTCCCCGCTCCGCCCTTTCCCGTCCCCCGGTCGTCGCCGTTGTCGGCACGGGTTTTATCGCGCCCGTCCACATCGAGGCGCTCCGCCGTCTCGGCGTGCGGGTCAAGGGCGTCCTCGGATCCTCTCCGGAGAAATCGCGCGCCTGCGCCCTCCGCCTCGGCTTGGAAACCGGTTTCGCGGACTACACCACCCTGCTCTCCGACACGGAGGTGACAGTTGTCCATCTCACTTCGCCCAACCGCCACCATCACGCGCAAGTGCTCGCCGCGCTCGCGGCTGGCAAGCATGTCGTCTGCGAAAAACCCCTTGCGATGACTCCGGCCGAGTCTGCCGAACTTGTCGCGGCCGCCGCCGCGCACCCGCACCTCGTCTGCGCGGTGAACTACAACGTGCGGTTCTACCCGCTCGCGCTTCATGCCCGCGCCCTCGTCCGTCGCGGCGAGATCGGCGAGGTGCTCCACCTCCACGGCAGTTATTTGCAGGACTGGTTGCTTTACCCGACGGATTTCAACTGGCGCGTTGTCGCGGCCGAGGGCGGCGACCTGCGCGCGGTGGGCGACGTCGGCACGCACTGGCTCGATCTCGTCACGTTCATCGCCGGCCTCGAAGTCGAGGCGGTGATGGCCGATCTGCGCACCGTGCATCCCGTGCGGCACAGCCCAAGCGGCGGCTCCGTCGAGACGTTCACCGGACAGGGCGCGATGCCCGCGCGCGAGGCCCGGCCCGTGTCCGTGACTACCGACGACTACGGCGCCGTCCTCCTGCGCTTTAAGGGCGGCGCGCGGGGCGTCGGCGTCTTTTCCCAAGTCGCGGCGGGTCGGAAAAACGGCGTGCGCTTCGAGATTTCCGGCGCGCAGCGCTCGCTCGCGTGGGACAGCGAGAATCCCGAGCAGCTCTGGATCGGCGAGCGCGGCGCGCCAAGCCGGCTGCTCCTGCGCGACCCCGCGATCCTCGCGCCCGAGGCCGCGCGCCA
>CAMBVX010000158.1 GCA_945871085.1 Opitutus sp. GAS368
CCCTCGCCGCCTCGCTCCCGCCTACTTCCGCGTCCGCCGCAGCCAGCGCCTCCGCCGCTTCACCCGCCCCGGTCGCCGCCTCGGCCGCGCCCGCCGCCGGCGCTCCGCCGCTCATCCGCGAGGCCGAGCAGCCGATGTTCAACCTCCCCGGCCATTTCTCCTCCCCCATCAAAATCGCCTCGGTCGAGATGTTGAAAAACGGCTCGAATTTTTTCGTCCGCACCCGCTCCACCGACGGCGCCGAGGGCATCACCGGCACGAAGCAGGTCGAGGATTTTCTCCCCCTCTTCGAAAACCTCGTCGCCCCGCGCTTCATCGGCCAAGACGCGCGCGACCTCGAGTCACTCATCGACGACGTCTACCGCGCGAACTACAAACTCGCCAGCATTCCGTTCTGGTGCTGCGTCGCCTACCTCGAACAAAGCCTCCTCGACCTGCTCGGAAAGATCGCCGCCCAACCCGTCGGCGCCCTCCTCGGCGGCATCGTGCGCACCGAGATTCCCGTTTACCTCAGTGGCTCCGATCGCGTCCTCTCCGCCGAGGAAGAAGTGGCTGTTTACGAACGCGGCGTGGCCGCCACCGGTGCGAAAGCCGTGAAGCTCAAAATCGGCGGACGCATGAGCCGCAACCTCGACACCTACCCCGGCCGCACCGAAACCCTGCTCAAACTCGCCCGCAAGAATCTCGGCGACAAAATCATCCTCTACGCGGACGCCAACGGCTCCTACGACATCCCCCACGGTATCCGCATCGGCCGCCTGCTCGAAGAACTCAACTTCGCCTTCTTCGAAGAGCCCTGCCCCTACGAGGAGCTCTCCGAAACTCAGTCCGTTGCGCAGGCCCTCCGCATCCCCGTCGCTTACGGCGAGCAAAATTACAGCCTCTGGCAATTCGACTGGGCCCTGCGCCAAGGCGTCATGCAAATCGCCCAGCCCGACCTCAACTACAACGGCGGTCTCATCCGCGCCAAACGCGTGGCCCGCATCGCCGAGAAATTCGGTCGCACGATCGTCCCGCACAACACGCAGACCGGCGCGACCTCGGTCAACGTCCTCCAGTTCGCCTCCTGCACGAAAAACGCCACGCCCTTCATGGAGTATCCGTGGCGTGCCCCGCAAAAAGCGCCGACATGGTTCAAACCCGATTTCAAGATCGTCGACGGAAAAATCCGCGTTCCCACGACACCCGGCATGGGCCTCGAAATCGACCCCGACTACCTGAAGCAAGCCACCGTGATTGCGAAAATCGACCGGGCGACCAAGCGCACCGCCAGTGGGTCACGGTAGCACGGTAAAATCCCCTCATCGCACCGAACACAGGGGCGCGTTCCCAAGCCCCCAAACTTCTTCCGCCCGGCGGCGGTAAGATCCGGCGATGCCCTTCGCCTCCGTCGGCGGCGACGAGCTCGCACGCGCTCGGCCGTGGTCCGACCAGCGCCCGCCAGCGGCCTCGCCTCGCCTGCCTCGCCGGGAGAAAAATCGCCGCACCGGCACTTCCAGTCCGCACGTGACTCATCCAGCGTGACGGCCGTATCCAGAAAACGAGCTCGCCACGGAGATCCACCTGGGCCGGTCGCGCGCAACGATGCGAATGCATCGCGCCCACCCTCCGCCCCGTCCCACCCCGCCACTCACCCGCTCCCCGGTGGGGGCAACACTCCCACCCACGCCCCGCGCACCAGCGTGGTGCGCGGGTTCTCCGGCACGCCGCGTTGCCCGAGCGCGATTTTCCGCGCCAGTTTCTCGACGGCCTCCGCTCCGATCTCGCGGGGCTTGTCGTAGTTTCCCGGAAAGGGAAATTTCCCCTGCTGGTCGGGCCGGGCCGAACAGCTCACGAGCGGCAACTTGCCGGTCAGCCCACGCATTTTCTGCAATTCGCGCGCGAACTCATCATGCTCGGCCAGCAACACATCGGGTGCTTCGGCTTTCAGCCACTGCCGGAACGCCGCGGGCTCGATGCGCTCGCAGACATGGGCTTGCACCGGTCCCCCTCCGCCATAAATCCCCTGCCACGCGTGCGCCGCCGTGATGCAGTGCCCGCAACGTCGGTCGTGTTTCGCGTGAATCACCAAGCCGGGTCGCCGATAGCCGATCGCCCGCACGTGTTCGCCGAGCGTAAAATTGTTCAGAAAATGATCCACCACCACGCGGTCGAACTGTGGGCTCGAAAC
Source organism: Opitutus sp. GAS368 (assembly GCA_945871085.1). GTDB lineage: Bacteria > Verrucomicrobiota > Verrucomicrobiia > Opitutales > Opitutaceae > GAS368. The sequence continues at coordinate 2,171 of CAMBVX010000158.1, forward strand.
CGAAAGCGTCGCCGTCACGACCGAAAATTCCCGCCAATCCACCAAGCGATCCAACGCTTCCAGACCGGCCATCGGCAACAGCATCAGCCCCTCCACCCCGCGCTGCCGCAGCATCCGCGGCAAGCGTTCTCCCACCAAGTCGTCCCGTTGCACATGCACCACATGGAGCGCAAAACCGGCCATCCGCGCCGCCTCTCTCGCGCCCTCGAGCAACAGATCGCAAAACGTTTCCTCCGCCGTCGACGGCCTCGTGGTGAGCGCGCAAACGCTGGCCGTAAACGTCTTCGCCCGACCCGACCGCAAGTGGTGCATGAGCTTCACGAGATGCGGATCCGGAGCATAACCCAACTTGCGCGCGAGCACTTGTATTCGCTCCCGCGTCGCCCGCCCGACCGTCGGATGATTCCGCAATGCGAGCGACACGGCCTGCACGCTCACGCCCGCCGCTTCGGCCAAACTACGCATCGTCACGCGGGAAGTGGAGCGCGGGGGTATCGTGGAGTCAGACATATACTTTACGTTAAAGTAAAACGCCCCTTGCCCGTCAAACCTCGCGACTCCGAGTGTGTCGCCCCCGCTCGCTTCCTCCTCCGCCCCGACCGGTCGGTCACCCAAAAATATCGTCCATGCACCCTCCCCTCACACGCCGTAGTTTTCTCTCCACGTCCGCCCTGCTGCCGTTCGCCGCCGCCGCCGGCATCGCCAGCACCACCGCTCGCGCCGCCTACACCCCCATCCCGCGCCACAGCGGCGCGCACCTGCGCCCTTCGCTCAACGTCTACTCCTTCCTCGAACTCCTCAACGCTAACGCCAAAGACAAAACCAAGGGCCTCGACCTCTTCGGCGCCTGCGATTTCTGCGCCAAGGTCGGCTTCGACGCCATCGATGTCACCGGCTATTTTTTTCCCGGCTATCCGAAAGCCCCCGCCGATGACTACCTCATCCGTCTCAAGCGCCACGCTTTCAATCTCGGCCTCGCCCTCAGCGGCACCGGCGTCCGCAACGACTTCACCGCCGCCAATCCCGCCACCCGCGCCGAGGGCGTGCAGCGCATCAAAGACTGGATCGAGGTCGCCGCGAAACTTGGCGCCCCCACCGTCCGCGCCTTCGCCGACTCGCAAGGCCCCTTCAAAAATTGGCAGCAAGCCTCTAGCAACGCCCCGCGCGATACCGTCGAGGGCTACCTCGCCGACGCCCTCCGCGAGTGCGCCGAGCACGGCAAAAAATTCGGCGTCATCGTCGCCGTCCAGAATCACGGCGACTTTATCAACACCGGCCCCGAACACCTCAGCCTGCTCAAACGCGTCGATCACGAGTGGTGCGCGGCGATGGTCGACACCGGCAAATACCTCACGCCCGAGCCCTACGCCGACATCGCCCTCATGGCCCCCTACGCCGTCAATTGGCAGATCAAGGAAACCATGCGCAGCGAGGTCGACTCGCCCAAGGTCGATATGAAGAGACTCGTCACGATCATCCGTAAATCCGGCTACCGCGGTTACGTCCCGATCGAGACGCTCTCCATGCGCCGCAAGGACTATGATTCCTACGTCGAGATCACCAAGATGCTGCGCGACCTCCAAGCCGCCATCGCCGCCACCGCGTGAAGTCGCCCGGCTTATTTTTCCTCCTCGCCTCCGCGCTCGTCGCCGCCGAGCCCGCCTCATCGTCCGTGCTCGTCAGCGCCGCGAAGACTAAGCCGTCCAACCCCTGGCTAGACTATCCCACGCGGCTCGTCGGCACACTCCCGTCCTACCAGTCGACCACCGACACCGCGCTCTCCACCTACGGCGGCCTCAAATCCGACCGCCGCGCCGCCACCGGCTTTTTTCGCGCCGAGAAATCCTGCGCCCGCTGGTGGCTCGTCGACCCCGAGGGCTACGCGTTCATTCACGTCGGCGTCGTCGCCACCGCCTACCCCAAGGGCTCCTCCACCGCCGGCACTCCCGCCGCGTGGGCCGCGTCCACGACGGAACTCCTCCACGCCCACGGTTTCAACGGCACCGGTGCGTGGTCCGACACCGCACTCCTCCGCTCCGCCCCGCGTCCCGTCGTCTACACCCAGATGTGGAATTTTATGGGCGCCTACGGTGCGAAACGCGGCGGCACGTTTCAGAAATCCGGCCACCTCGGCTATCCCGGCGATTGCATCTTCGTCTTCGATCCCGCGTTCCCCGCCTTCTGCGACGACTACGCGAAACGCCTCGCCGCCACCAAAGAAGACCCATGGCTCCTCGGCCATTTCTCCGACAACGAGCTCCCGCTCTACACCAAGTCCCTCGATAATTTCCTCAAACTCCCCGCCACCGATCCCGGCCGCATCGCCGCCGATGAGTGGCTCGCCGCCCGCCGCGCTGCTCATCCTACCGAAGCCGCCGCGCCCACCCTCACCGACGATCAGCGCCAGGCCTTCCTCGGCTTCGTCGCCGATCGCTACCTCGCGATCACGACGTCCTCGATTCGTAAATACGATCCCAACCATCTCTGCCTTGGACCACGCTTCGATTTCCAAGCCCTCCAGTCGCCTCCGCTCTTCGCCGCGGCCGGACGCCACCTCGACGTGATCGCCGTCAATTACTACCACGCCTGGTCGCCCGACCCCGTTCGCGTCGCGAATTGGGTCAAGTGGTCCGGCAAGCCGTTTCTCGTTACCGAGTGGTATGCGAAGGGGATGGACTCCGGTTTTGCCAACACCACCGGCGCCGGCTGGGTCGTGAAAACGCAGGCCGACCGAGGCAAGTTCTACCAGAATTTCACCCTCGGCCTCCTCGAGTCCGGCGGCTGCGTCGGCTGGCACTGGTTCAAATACCGCGACAACGACCCCACGAGCAAAACCACCGATCCCTCCAATCTCGATTCCAACAAAGGCATCGTGACCCTCGGCCTCGAACCCTACGCGCCGCTCCTGTCGGCGATGCAAGAACTCAACCGCCAAGTCTACTCCCTCATCGCCTACTTCGACCACCGCACGAAGTAACCTTTGTCCGCCCCGTAAATTTTTCGTCCGCACCCACCCCGCGCCATAGTTATGTCCAAATCCTACCACCTCCTCCCCCGCGGCCTGGCCGCTCTCTCCTTAATCGCCGCGTCACTCGCCCTCGGCCAGACCGCCCCCTCCGCTCCGGCCAAGCCCACCGTCGCCGCCACCGAAGGCACCGAGACCGTCACGCTCTCCGAATTCAGCGTCTCCACGTCGCGCGATCTCGGATACTACTCCAGCGACACCGCCGCCGGCTCCGTCCTCACCGGCAAACCCGTCAAGGAACTCGCCCTCTCGATCTCGCTCCTCAATCGCGACCTACTCGACGATCTGCAGACCACCAACATCGCCGAGGCCATGCAGTTCTCCGCCTCCTTCAATCCCGAGAACGGCCTCGTGCGCGGCCAAGGCGCGCAGATGAACGCCGAGGGCCAGTTCACCAATCGCGTCGGCAACAGTACCAACGGCGTGCCCGACTCCGGCGCCGTCGAACGCATCGAACTCATCAAGGGCCCGCCTTCCGTGCTCATGAGCTCCGCCTCCGCCGGCGGCGCCGTGAACATCACCCCGAAGCGTCCGCAGCGCCGCAATTTCACGGAGGCCGAATTCCAATACGGCAACTTCCAGGAACGCTACCGCACCGAGGTCAATCGCGTCATCACGCCCAAGCTCGGACTGCGCCTCGGCGCCCAATATTCCAAGGCCTCGTTCAACGGCGCCTCTGTGCAGAACCAAAGCGTGATCCCCGACTTCGATCGCGACCGCCGCCTGCTCCTGTTCGGCGCCGTCGAGTGGCGGCCGTTTCCCGACACGATCATCGGCGTCGACGTCGAACAGGTCCGCGATCGCGCCACGCCCAGCAACCGCACGAGCCTCCGCTTCGTCACCGTCACGCGCAACGGCGTCGCCCAGCGCCTCCCGTGGTATCTCGCCTACAACGTCCCGCTCACCTGGTCCATCACCGGCCCGGACAACCTCACCGGCAAGGACCACCGCTACATCACCGCGCGCTGGAGTCAGACGTGGACGAAATTTTTCAAGACCGAGGGCAACCTCTACAACCAGTGGTATAACGAGAAAACCATCCGCGGTAATCAGAATATCGAAGAGTCCACCACCGTGGCCGGCCTCGGCGGCCTGCGTGCCGTCCGCGTCTCCAGTTTCGACCAAACCCAAACCGCGCAGCGCACCACCCAGATGGCCTTCCGCGGCGTCTTCGACTACGCGATCCGCGACACCAAGCACCAGCTCATCGCGAAGTATAACTACTACACTTTCTACACCGACGCGCAGAACTACCGTGCCTACAACGCCGGCACCAACCCCGTCACCGGCCTCGTCGCCGCCAACGAAGTCAAGGGCGCGTGGCGCCAGGTCGACGGCGTGAGCGCCGACCAACTCAACGGCTACGACCGCTCGTGGCCGACGAACCTCAACTACCTCTGGCGCTATGCCAACGACGCCCACGACAACCCCCGCCGTCATCAGGGTAATCTCATTTACACCGGCGAGTATCCAACGCCCATCGGCACGTTCTTCCCGCTCGCCGGCATTTCCTATCACAGCCAAATCGAGTCCTTCCAATCCCGGTATGCCAACGTCGGGGGCGTCCTCACGAATCAGACGCGCCTCTTCTCCCGGCCCCACCGCTGGGGCAGCGCCCCGAGCGCCGGTGTCGTTTATCAAGTGACGCCCTCCGTCGGTATTTTCAGCAGCTACCTCGAGTCTTTCCAGGTCCCCACCAACACCAACTCCTTCCAAGAACTACTCCCCAATCGCGAGGGCGTGAGCTTCGAGACCGGCGTCAAACTCGACTTCCTCGACCGCAAGGTCACCGGCACCGTCAGCTACTTCGACACCACCGACAAAAACCGCGCCGTCACCGACTCCAGCGCCTTCAACATTAACACCCGCGACATCAACGGCCTCGGCCCGCGCGATCCCGGCTTCGACGCCAACAATCTCGCGGCGAACACTTCGCGCGGCGACACCGTCGCCGTCGGCGAATACAACTCCAAGGGCTGGGACGGTGAAATCATCCTCTCCCCCGGCCACGGTTTTCAGGCCACCGTCTCCGCCACCTTCGTAGACGCCAAGGTCGTCGACGACCCGAATCCCAGCCTCATCGGCTCGCGCCAGGGCGGCTTCGCCAAGCGCAGTTTCGGCACGGTGCTCAGCTACCGCTTCCAAAACAGCACGCTCAAAGGCCTCAGCGTCGGTGGCGGCTACCGCTACACCTCCGACCGCTACCTCGCCCGCGTGCGCCAAAACGCCAACGTCGTCGGCTCACCCTTCGTCGATTACTGGCAGCCCCCCGCCAAGTCCCTGTCATTTTTCTCCAAATACGCCTTCAAACTTGCCCGCCGCGACGCCTGGGTGCAGCTCAACGCCGACAACCTCCTCAAGTCGACCCGCTACATCAACGAGACTTCCTTCACGAATCTCCTGATCTACGGCATCGACACCCCCGTCGTCTGGCGCGTCACCACCGGCGTCCGCTTCTGAACGGAGCGGCGGTTTCCCAACCGCCGTTTTCAGTCCGCAGTTCGAGCTCTCCGCTCTTCGCTCTCAGCTCTCGGCTCTCAGCTCTTCGCTCTCAGCTCTCCGCTCTTCGCTCTCAGCTCTCGGCTCTCAGCTCCTCACTCGCACCCGCACCGCGTAGGCCTCCGCCGGATTCCGCACCGTCACCTGATCGATCTCCGCCTCGCTAAATCCGTTCTCGCGCAGCAGCGGCAGAAACACCGCGAACAACAAATCATACCCTCGAAACGTCCCGCCACCCGGCTTCGCCGGATCGAACCACCCCGCGTCGTGCGACAACAACACGCGCCCGAGTTGCCCGCGCCGCTTGAACTCCCGGCACAAGTGCAAGTGCCGCGTCACGCTGTTCCGATTCAGCCCGTCGCACGAGATCCACGCCCCGCGCTCCGCCGCCGCGATCAGGTCTTCATCTTTCGCCCCCTGCGCGTGCACCCACACCCACGCCTCCGCGCCCACGCCGAGTTCCTGCAACACGTCGAGCTGTTCGAGCCCCGGCCCGCGCCCCGTGTGCACTGCGATCGTCAACCCCGTCGCCGCATGCGTGAGCGCCGTCGCCGCGATCAGCTTCCGCTGCACCGCCGACAACACCGGCTCCGCATCGACACCACTCTTGATGAAACCCGGACGCACGCCGGTGTTGCCGATGCCGTCGCGCGCCTCGGCGATCCACCGCGCCGCCAATTGCTCCGCCGACTCCACCTGCGCATACGCCGGCAGGAAAATATTTTTCCGCGCCCCATACAGCCCCGTGTTGGTCAGCACATGGAGCCCACTCGCTTCGCTCAGCCGCAAGAGCAACGCGGGATCACGGGCCAAAAACGCCGGCGTGCATTCCACCAGCGCCCGCGCGCCCAACTCGCGGGCTTGCTTGAGATGGGGCAGCGCCACCCGAAATACCTCGGCCGCATCATACCGCGTCGGCGACACCTGCTCGGCTCCGATGAAATCCACGAGCACGTGCTCGTGAGCCAACATTCGCCCCAAATCCGCCGCCGGAATCTTGCCTTTTACCGTCTGAATCCACCGCCCCTCGGCCGCGGCGGGTTCGGCCGACGCCACACGCACGCCAGCCGCCACCGCCACCGCCGCCGCACCCAGCTCCCGAATAAAAATTCGCCGGTTCATCCCCCGAACCAGATGCAGACGGCCCCGGCCCGCAAGCCATCCTCAGCCTTAGGTCCCCGAAGTCGCGCGCGCTCGTTCTATCAATCCCTGTATGAGTTCGTGCGGTAATTCGATGAACCCTCACAACTACTCAGGCGGCCTCGCGCGGCGGTCGGGCGCGATCATTGAGGTCGTAACACGCTCCGCGCTAAAGACGGAACGACAGGAAGATTCGCGACAGAAAAATAGCATGAGAGGAATCAGAGGCCGGCTTTGAATTTTTCTGTCTCAAATATTTCTGTCGTTGGTTTCTTTGGGCAGTGCCTGAGCAGTTACGAACCCACATAGAATTTTTTACGCAGCTTTCGATTCTCCTCTCCCTGCAAGCAGGGTTAGACCTTGCGCAGGACTTGCCCGACGGCGCTCCGCGCTCCGAGAATCACCGCCCGAATCCACATCAGCACCCGCGGTTCCCGTTCGAGTTCAACCTTGAGGGCGCTCGGTGAAAAACCAATGGCTGCCTTCGCCGACCGATTGCCGTGGCTAGCCACAGTTGCTTTGGCGCGCACGCAATGCTGTCTTCGCAGGACTGAACTCGTGAAACCCGGTCTCACCCGCACCGCCGCCATCCTCGCCGCCATCGCGCTCGGCGCCCTGTTGCCGCAGGCCCATACCGCCGCGTGGCTGATCCGTTGGCTCGTGATCGGCATGCTCTTCGTCGTTTTCCTGCAAACCCATTTCTCCCGCGAATCCCTCCATCGCAGTCACGCCCTCCTCCTCGCCGCCAATCTCGCAATCGCCGCCGCGGCCTGGGTCATCGGCTTTCTCGTCGGCGGACGCGACGTCGCCCTCGCCGCGTTTTTCTGCGGCATCACGCCCACCGCCACCGCCGCGCCCGTCATCACCAGCTTCCTCGGCGGCCGCGTCTCCTACGTCGTCGCCGCCTTCCTTCTCTCCAACGTCGTCATCGCCGCGCTCTTCCCCGTGGTGCTCCCCTTCGTGCTCGGCCATCCCACGCCCGACGCCTTCGCGCAAGTCACCCGCAGCGTCGGCGTCCTCGTCTTCGCCCCACTCGCGCTCGCGTGGCTGATCCGACGAATTCACCCCGCCGCCGCGCTATGGCCGCAGCGCCTCGGCAACGTGACGTTCTCCGCGTGGGTTACCGCCATCTTCCTGATCACCGCCCACGCCTCCGAATTTCTCCGCCACCAAACCGATCTGTCGCCCACGGTCCTCTTCGAAGTCGCCGCGGTTTCTCTGCTCGTCTGCGTCACCAATTTCACCTTCGGTCGGCTCATCGGCGGCCGCGAATTCCCGCGCGAGGCCAGCCAATCCCTCGGCCAGAAAAACACCACGTTCACGATCTACCTCGCGATGACCTACGCCAATCCACTCGTCGCCCTCGGCCCCACCTTCTACGTCCTCTGGCACAATCTCTGGAACTCCTGGCAGCTCCACCGGCATCAAAAAACCTGATCGCAACTGGCCCCGCTTTCTTCGCTATTTTTCTCCGAGGTGGGCGGGCACGTCCCTGTGCCCGCATTGTTCCGCCCTCGCCGTAGCTCGATCGTCCCCGTGCCCGCATTGTTCCGCCCCCGCCGTCGCTCGATCGTCCCTGTGCCCGCGTTCCCTCGCCAACGAACACCCCGCGCCGACATTTGACTCTCCTCGTAGCCCACTCCTGATTCCGACGCGTGACGCCGCTGTCCTTCAGAGATCGCCTCCACCATTTGACGCCTGCGTGGGTCGCGGCCGGCGCGACGTTTCACCTCCGCATCCGCTGCGCACCGCCTCAACTCGCCCGTTCAACGCTCAGCACACCTCCCCTCGCTGGCGCGCTCCTCGACTCCGCCCACTTTTATCACTCGCGCCATCGGTGGTGCTGTTTTCTTTTCGTGCTGATGCCCGACCACGTGCACGCCCTCATCGCATTTCCGCGCGTAGCAGCCATGTCCGCCGTCGTGCACGACTGGAAAAGCTGGCACAAACGAACCCACGACGTCGAATGGCAGGACGGATGCTTCGACCATCGCATCCGCGATGACCACCAGTTCGAACTCAAAGCGCACTACCTCCGGCAAAACCCCGTCGTGAAAAACCTCTGCGCCAACGCCGAGGATTGGCCTTGGTTCTGCGAGCCTCACGCTTCCGAGGTGGGCGGGCACGTCCCTGCGCCCGCACCCCCTTTCCCTCGTCCCCCATCCGAGGTGGGCGGGCACGTCCCTGTGCCCGCATTCCCTTTCCCTCGTCCCCCATCCGAGGTGGGCGGGCACGTCCCTGTGCCCGCATTCACCCGCGACCCATCCCTCAAACAGCCCCATGCGGGCGCAGGGACGCGCCCGCCCACCTCCTGACACCGCCTCCCTGTCTCAGCCGCCACTACTCCAATGACCGCCTCGCCCGTTCCCGAATCGATGTCCGCACCGCGCCTCGCCGCGAGCCGCCGGCTGCTCGCCACTTGCCTGGTGATCATCTTCGTCGCCAGCTGGCTCGCTTCGCTGGTGCAAACCTCCTTTGGCCGCGTGCGCGTCACCGAAATCCGGTTACCCACGCAGAACGGCCAGTGGATCGTCGCCGATCTTTTCCGTCCGCCCACCGCCACCGCCGACACGCCTGCGCCCCTCGTCGTCGTCGTGCCCGGTTTCCAACGCGCCAAGGAAACCCAGGCCAACATCTCCCTCGAACTCGCCCGTCGCGGCATGGTCGTGATCGCCATCGATCCCTACTCGCAGGGCTCGTCGAGCTCCTCCACCAATCCCCGCTCCGCCACCGACGAAGGCTACGGCATGTTCGCCGTCGTGAACTATGCCGCCGAAACCGACAACCTGAACTACATCGACAAAACCCGCATCGGCGTCACCGGCCACTCCGCCGGCGGCAACGCCGCGATTCGGGCCGCCTCGTATTTCGGCACCGAGTCCCTCAAGTCAAAAACACCGAGCAAGGTCCACGCGGTCTTCGTCTCCGGCTACGTCCTCACGCTCACCGAAAGAGTTCTCCGTCCCGTCCGCTCCAATGTCGGCATCAGCTACGCCTTCCACGACGAGGGCGCCTACCGCAACGAACTCAAAAACGGCAATATGCGCCACGCCCCGGAAGCATTGCGCACCGTCAACTCCGGCCTCCCCGCCGGCGCAAAAATCGACGCGGTTGACCTCGGCCGCTACTACGGCGACGCCTCCGCCCGCACCCTCCGCGTCGTGCACAACCCGCCCGTGCTGCACCCGTTTCAACCCTACAGCCCTGCCGACGTCGCCGATCAGATTGCCTATTTCCAAAAAGTCTTTGGCCTCGAAAAATCCCGCCCGCCCGCGGACCAAGTCTGGCACTGGAAAGAAATTTTCTCCCTCGCCGCGCTCGTCGCCGCCTTCGTCTCGCTCGTCCCGTGCGCGCACCTGCTCCTCGCGCACGTCTCCTACTTTCATGGTCTCATTCACCCCGTGTCGCCCGCTCCCGCTGCGCCCTCGGGCCGCGGCCGGATCATCTTCTGGACGTTCTTCCTGACCGGCGCGCTCATCGCCTGCCTCACCTACATTCCGTTCTGCGAACTCTCCCAAGACCTCTTCAAAGAAGCCTCCGGCCGTGAGCAGACTTGGTTCTTCCCTCAGCGTATGAACAACGCCGTCGTCCTTTGGGCATTCTGCAACGGCCTCATCGGTTTCACGCTCTTCGGTCTCGGCTACTTTCTGCACGGCCGCGCGAACGGCGCCTCGCCCGCCGCGTGGGGCGTCGCCACCACCCCGCGTGAACTCTTCCGTACCGCCGTGCTCGCCGCCGTGTTGTGGTCCGCCTTCTTCCTCACGCTGTTCGTCGTCTACGCGGTCTTCCGCGTCGACTACCGCTTCCTCTTCCTCGGTGCGCGCGTCTTCCAACCCGCCCTGCTGCTGCTCGTCCCGATGTATGCGCCGTTCTTCTTTGTTTTCTTCCTCTCCAATTCTCTGCGCGTAAACGCCGGCATGCGCTTCGCCGGCCATCCCGAGTGGCGCAGTCTCCTGCTCGCCGGCCTCGGCAATTCCCTCGGCCTCGTCTTCATTCTCGCCGCACAATATATCACCTTTGCCCTTACCGGCACCGTGCGTTGGACCGACAGCTGGCTCTACGTGAACCTCCTCTTCGCCGTCGTCCCAATGATGTTCGTGCTCCCGTATTTCAACCGCATCTTCTTCCGCCTGACCGGCCGCATCTACCTCGGCCCGATGACGACCTGCTTGGTTTTCATCATGATCCTCCTCTCGAACACCGTCTGCTACCTGCCGCTGTAACACACACCCGCGCTTGCTCAGCTCCGCGCGCCGCGCTGTCCGCGTTCCGTCCAGCCCCGTCCGCTCCGAATTCGTTGGGGACGCGACGCCCTCGTCGCGTTCTAACCGTCTTGCGCTTCCCTGCGAGGGAGGCGTCGCCGCTCCAATCCTCGCCGCCCTCGTCACCCTCGACCGCGCCCGCCCCGGCGCCACCAAAGGCACCTTCGTGCGATAATCCTCCGGCGCACACCCTCGCTCCGCCCCATTGGTCCCATCGAAACCCGCATCGCCCTCTTTCAAAAAAAGGAAATCCGCAAAACCCTCCACCTCGACGAGTGGTGGTTCGTCATCGTCGATGTGGTCGCCGCCTTCACCGACTCGGCCAACCCGGCCGAGTATCTCAAAAAATGCGCTTGCGCGACGCCTCCCTCGCGGAGGCGTTAAAGGGAGGGGACAACTTGTCCCCCCTTGCGCTGGAGCTACCCACGGCCGGCGGCCCGCAAAAACTCACGTGCTGGCACAGCGAGGGCATTTTCCGCCAGATCAAGTCTATCCCCAGCCCCAAGGCCGAGCCGTTCAAACGCTGGCTCGCCAAGGTCGGCTATGAACGCGTGCAGGAAATCGAAAACCCCGAACTCGCCACCAAGCGCACCCGCGCCCTCTAACTCGCCAGGGGTATTCCGAGGCGTGGATCGAGAAGCGTATGCGCAGCATCGCCATTCGCGACGAACTGGCCGACGAATGGAAAAAGCGCGGCGTCCGGGAGAAGATCGAATACGCGATTCTCACCGCTGAGATCTCCAAAGCCGCCTTCGGCCTGACGCCCACGGAATACGCTGCGCACATAGGCCTGAAACGCGAAAACCTCCGCGACCACATGACCGACCTCGAGTTGATTTTCTCGATGCTCGGCGAGGCCGCCACCACCGAAATCGCCCGCCCCACTGACACGCAGGGGTTCGCCCCCAACCAAGTCGCCGCGAAGAAGGGCGCCACTTTCGCTGGCAATGCCCGCCGCGAACTCGAGAAAAAATCCGGCCGCAAGATTGTCAGCCGCGAGAACTACCTCGACGCCCCCGAATCCACCAAACGCCTGTCCCGCGAAGCGGCGGCCTAACGTCCCACCACCCTCGCGCTTGCGCCCCACCCCCGCCCCCGCCTGACTCCCGCGATGGATTCTGCCGCGCTCCGCGACCTCCTCATCTCCTGGGCCAATATCAGCTCGGGCTCCGACAACTTTCCCGGCCTCGACCGCATGCGCCTCGCGCTCGCCACCGCGTTCGCCACGCTCCCCGGTGCGACCGTGGAACACCTCCCGCTCGCCGGCACGCCCGCCCAAGCCGTCCGTATCCGCGTCCGCCCTACTGCTCCCGTGCAGCTCCTCTTCTCCGGTCACTACGACACGGTTTACGAGGCGAGCCATCCCTTTCAAACGTGCACGCTCCTCGACGCCGATACCCTGCGCGGCCCGGGCGTCGCCGACATGAAGGGTGGCCTCGTCGTCATCCTCGCCGCTCTACATGCGTTCGAAAAATCGGTAAACCGTTATCACTTCCCTGCGCTAGTCGCTTAGCAGTGCGGAACCCTGGCCACCCACGCGCGCCTGCGCTTGCGCCCTACCCCCGCCCCCGCCT
>CAMBVX010000159.1 GCA_945871085.1 Opitutus sp. GAS368
CTCTCGCTCGGGGAGGACGAACGCCAGAAGGGCCGCATGCGGGTCTTCAAAGGCCGCGGCGGCAAGGACTGCCTGAGCGAATTTCGCACGCTGGAAAAATTTGGGCGCTTCGCCTTGGTGGAATGTCGCCCGCTCACCGGTCGCACGCACCAACTCCGCGTGCACCTCGCTGCGGCGGGTGCGCCGGTCTTGAACGATCCGTTCTATGGTGATCCGGCCATCAAGCTGCTGCTCTCCGAACTCAAGCGCCGCTACAAAGGCCGCGACGAGGAGAAGCCCCTCATTGACCGCCTCGCGCTCCACGCGAGCGAACTCACGCTCAAACATCCGGAGACGAAGGAGCCGTTTACGATCGCTGCGCCACTGCCGCACGAGTTTGAGGTTGCGCTGAAGTATCTGCGGAAATTTGCGATCGGGGCCCGCGCGGTGCGGTAGGGGTGCGGGCGAGTCCTGTCGCGGGATTTTCCGAATCCGAGAGCCGTCGGCCATTAGCATTTTCGAAACTCTCAGGTGAACAGCCATCGGCCTTGCCGCGCGCCGTTCTGCCCGCCAGAACATTTATTCCCCTATGCCCAACACCACTATCATGACCCGTCGCGAAGTTCTCCGCACCGCCGCTCTCGGCGCGTTATCCCTGCCGCTGCTTTCCTCGGAGAGCCGCGCCGCAGCGGCAGCCGCAACCGCGGCAGCGGCTCCCCGAGCCGAGCGCCTCCGTCTCGGCGTCGCTTCCTATTCGTTGCGCAATCTTTCGCTCGATGACGCCATCGCGACCGTGAAGACGTTGCGCATTTCCAACATTGCGCTCTTCAAGAACCACTGTGCGTGGGAAACGGCGTCGGTCGACGAGTGTCGTGCGGTGGGCGAGAAATTGAAGGCTGCCGGTCTGACGCTCACGGGTTCGGGCGTGGTCAACTTGACCACCGATGAGGCGAAATGCCGCAGGGCCTTTGAGAACGTGAAGGCCGCCGGAATGACGACCATGGTCTGCAAACCGGAGATCGCGGCACTCCCGCTCGTCGAAAAACTCGTGAAGGAGTTCGATCAAAAATTGGCGATCCACAATCACGGCCCCGAGGACAAGCTTTACCCGACGCCCGAAGTTGCGTGGAACCTCATTAAGTCCCTCGATGCCCGCATCGGGCTCTGTATCGATGTCGGCCACACGGCTCGGTTTGGTGACGATGTCGTGACCTCGATCAAGAAATATTCAGCGCGCCTCTACGATGTGCACATGAAGGACAGTATCGCGATCGTCGGCGCCCAGAAGGATGTCCCGATCGAAGTCGGCGCCGGCCGGCTCGACGTTCGCGGCATGCTGCGCGCACTGATCGACGTGAAATACCAGGGTGTCGTCGCCTTTGAATACGAAAAAGTCGCCGGCAATCCTGTCACCGGTCTGGCCGAGTCCGTCGGCTACGTGCGTGGGATGTTGGCGGGCATGAGCTGAGGCTTGGCCGGGGCGCGGTCTCCCTGCGCCCCTTCTTGTCACCCCATGAAACACCCCGCTCGACGCTTCCTCGCCGCCGCGCTCTGCGGCGCCTTGTGCCTTTCCGCTTCCGCCCAACAGCCCAAGAAGAAGGGCGGCACGGCCGCGAAAGGCGAAATCACCGGCGGACTACCCGTCGACGCCCGCAAGCTGAACCTCGGCGACGCGGCCCCGGATTTCAACCTCTTGGGCATCGACGGCCGCATGACCACTTTGGCCGACTTCAAAAGTGCGTCGGTGCTGATGGTCGTGTTTCTGTCGAATCACTGTCCCTATTCGCACGCTTCCGAAACGCGCTTGCTGCCGCTGGCGCGGGAGTTTGCGGGGCAGGGACTGGCGGTGGTCGCGATCAATCCCAACAGCCCCGACAGCGTCCGCATCGATGAGCTGGGCTACAGCAAATACAACGACGGCTACGAGGAGATGAAGCTCTACGCCAAGGAGTCGGGCTTTCCGTTTCCGTATCTCTACGACGGCGACACGCAGGTCACCGCCAAGGCCTACGGTTGCCTCGCGACGCCGCACGTCTTCCTTTTCGACCGTGAGCGCAAACTCCGCTACGTCGGCCGCGTGGACGATTCGCGTTTCGAGGAACTGGCCTCGGTCAAGTCCCACGACACCCGCAACGCCGTGGTCGAGCTGCTCGCCGGCAAGCCCGTCACGGTTGCCCAAACGACCGTCATGGGCTGCTCGACGAAGTGGAATACGAAGCGCGACGATGTCGCCAAGGCCGACGAGAAATGGAAAGCGGAGCCGGTTGATTTGCTGCCGATTGATGCGGCGGGCGTCGCCGCCCTGGCGAAAAACACCTCGAACCGCCTGCGGCTCGTTAACGTGTGGGCCACCTGGTGCGCGCCCTGTGTCGCCGAGTTTCCCGCGTTGGTTTCATTGTCGCGCCGGCTGAGCAATCGGGACTTCGAACTCGTCACGATCAGCATGGACGAGCCCAAGATGCAGGCGTCGGCGAAGAAATTTCTAGAGAAGCAGCACGCGGTGCCATCGGCCCGCCTCAAGCGCTTGCTCGCTGCGGAGGGCCGCGAGACGGCGAACTTTATCTACACGGAAGCGAGCAGTGATGCGCTGGTGAAAGCCCTCGATCCGGCGTGGCCCGGTCCGCTCCCGCACACGGTGCTCATCGCGCCCGGCGGAAAAATTCTCTGGCGCCACAATGGGCAGGTTGATGCCGGGGAGTTGAAAAACGAAGTGCTCAAACACCTCGGCGCGTTTTACACGCCGGAAGAGAAACGGTGAGCGTGGCTTGGAGCAGCGTCCGCTTTTCCCTCGCGACATTTCCTTAGCGCGGGCTTGTCAGACGCATCGGGCGTGGGTCTTGCTGTGGACCGGTGCGTCAGGCACCGGACTTCCGCCCTTGTCTCGCATGACCGCACACTCTTCACCTGCCGTTTCCCTTTCATCCGCTTCGCCCTTGGGCTTCGGCATCATCGGCGTCGGCATGATCGCCGACTACCACGCGCAGGCCATCGCGGCGGCGACTGGGGCCAAGCTGGTTGGGATCGCGACACGCAGTGCGGAAAATGCCCGGGCGTTCGCGGTCAAGCACGCCGTGCCGTTTGCCACGACGAGTGTCGCGGAACTCGTGGCGAGGCCTGACATCCACGTGGTGTGCATCACAACGCCGAGCGGTGCGCACTTGGAGCCGGCGCTCGCAGCGGTCCGCGCCGGCAAGCATCTCGTCGTGGAGAAGCCCATCGAAATCACCACGCAGCGTGCGGACGAACTCCTCCGTGCGGCGGATGCTGCTGGCGTGAAGATTTCACCGATCTTTCAGGCGCGGTTCGGCGAGGGGGCGCGGGCGCTCAAGGCGGCGATTGAGGCCGGGCGCTTTGGCCGCATCGTGCTCGCGAGCGCGTATGTGAAGTGGCACCGCTCGCGTGAGTATTACTCGGGATGGAAGGGCACCCTCGCTCTCGATGGCGGCGGCGCGGCGATGAACCAGGGCATTCACGGGATCGATTTGCTCCAGTGGTTCGCCGGGATGCCGGAGGAGGTTTATGCGTGCAAAACCCGGCGCGTCTACGAACACATCGAAGCCGAGGATACGCTCAGCGCCACGCTCCGCTATCCCAACGGTGCACTCGGCAGCATCGAGGCGACGACGGCGGCTTGGCCAGGTTGGTCGCGGCGCATCGAGATCTGCGGTGAAAATGGTTCGGCGCGGTTGGAGGACGATCACCTCGCGGAGTGGACCTTTCGCGTGGCTTTGCCCGCAGACGACGCCCTCCGCGCGGTTGGCCTCGATCCCACCATGGCGTCCGGGGCGGGTGCACCGAACGCGATCAGCTACCACGGTCACCTGCGCCAAATCCAAGATTTGATTGATTCGCTGCGAGACAATCGCCCCGTGGCAATCGACGGTCATGAAGCCCGCAAGGCCGTCGCGCTGATCCGTGCGCTCTATGCTTCCGCCGAGCGGGGCACGCCGGTGAAACTCGGCGAGTAGAGCGAACGTCAGTCCGCCTTTTGCGTTTTTTTGAAATTAGCTCTCGAAGGCGGACTGAAGTCCGCCCTACTGGGTGAACACTCCCCTATGTCGTCTCCCTCCGTTTCAGCCCTGCCTTGGTATCGCACGCTCACGCGTGAGCACTGGTTTGTCTTCACGATCGCGTCGCTCGCCTGGATGTTCGACTGCCTCGATCAGCAGCTCTTCATCCTCGCCCGCGACAACGCCATCAAGGCCTTGTCTGCGCCTGGCACCGAGCCGCTCGCCCTGAAGCAGCTCAGTGGCTGGGCGCAAAGCGTGTTCGTCGCCGGCTGGGCGCTCGGCGGACTCATCTTTGGTTCGGTCGGAGACCGGATCGGTCGGGCGAAGACGCTGTCGATTACCGTGCTGATTTATTCACTGTGCACGGGGCTATCGGCCTTTTCGCGAGATGTGACGGAGTTCATGATCTTCCGTGCGCTGACGGGTCTTGGTGTCGGCGGGGTCTTCGGCCTCGCGGTGGCGCTGGTCGCAGATTCGTTGCCTGACCTGGCGCGGCCCAAGGCCCTCGGGTTGCTGCAAGCACTCTCGGCGGTGGGCAACGTGACGGCCGGCCTTTGTGCGATGGCGCTTGCGGAAATAGATCCGATGCACTCGTGGAAATACTTGTTCTGGATCGGTGCGGCGCCGGCCTTCCTCTGCATTTTTATCATGTTTCGCCTCAAGGAACCGGGGAAATGGATCGCCGCCCGCGTGGCCAGCCGGGCGGTGGGTGGCAAGGCGATGGGCAGTTATGGGAGCCTTTTCGGTGAGGCCCGGTGGCGCAGCCCGGCGATCTTCGGGATGCTTCTGTGCGTGGCGGGTGTGGTCGGGCTGTGGGGGGTCGGTTTTTTTTCCGGCTCGCTGATCGGACCAGCCATTGAGAAAGCGCTGCGCGCGCAAAACCTCTCGCCGGAAAAGATCAACGCGGGCAAGCAGTGGTGGACGGCGGCGAATCTGATCGTGCAGAATATCTGCGCATTCTTCGGTATGATCGCGTTTTCGAAACTCGCGGCGATCTACGGGCGCAAGATCGTCTTCGCCTTCGGCTTTGTCGCGGCGTTCGCCGCGACGATCTTTTTCTTCCGGAATTTTCAGACGAAGTCCGACATCTGGATGACGGGCCTGATGGGCTTCTGCCAGCTGGGCATCTTCGCGGGCTTCGCCATTTACCTCCCGGAACTTTTCCCGACGCGCCTGCGCAGCACGGGGGTGAGCTTCTGTTACAATGTCGGCCGGTTCATTGCGGCGACCGGTCCCATCACGCTGGGCTCGCTCCAGAAAACCTTGGGGGAATCGGCGGTGGCGGCGCTGCCTAAAACCGCTGATGCCATCGCCAAGGCGGATGCCCAACTCAACGCGTTTCGCGACGCGGCCTGCTGGCTGGCGGGGATTTATTTGCTCGGCGTTCTCGTGTTGCCATTCTTGCCCGAGACCAAGGGCCGGCCCATGCCCGAGGAGTGAGTGGACGACCATGTGGCCGGGGCGGCCAGTCTCACGAGTCGCGTGGCGAGTGAGGCCAAGCCCCCGGTACGGGTGTGTTTGCGCCGCGCCGGTGAAAAGGTGAAATAGGCCTCGTTCTCTTTCAGGGATTCGTTCTTCGTGTTGGGCCGGATCGGATCAGGCACGTGACCGAAAAAAGTTCACCCAACACTTCACCCCCACCTATGTCATCTCCCCCCACTCCCACTCAGTCTTGGCGTCAGCTCCTCACGCGCGACCACTGGTTTGTCTTCACGGTCGCCTCACTTGCCTGGCTGTTCGACTGCATGGACCAGCAGTTTTTTAACCTCGGTCGCGGTGCGGCCATGGAGCAGCTCCTGCCGGACAAGACCAAGGTAATCGAATACGGCTCTTATACGACGTCGGTGTTTCTGCTGGGGTGGGCGGTCGGGGGACTGTTGTTCGGGTCCTTGGGCGACCGGTTCGGCCGCGCTAAAATTCTCACGGTGTCCGTATTGCTCTATTCAGTGTTTACCGGCCTCAGTGCACTCTCGACGGGGTTCTTCGATTTTTGCGTCTATCGTTTTCTCACGGGTATGGGAGTCGGCGGCGTCTTCGGTCTGGCCGTGGCCCTCGTGGCCGACACGGTGCCGGACAAGGCCCGTGCGCCCGCCCTCGGGCTGCTGCAATCCCTTTCAAGCATCGGCAATATTACCGCTGCATTGATCGGCATGGGCATCGCGGCCCTCGCGGCGCACCAATTGCTGCCGGGCGGACTGAAGACCTGGCAGGCGATGTTTTTGGTGGGTGCGACGCCCGCGTTTCTGTGTGTGTTTATCCTCGCCAAGCTCAAGGAGCCTCAGAAATGGGTGGACGCGAAAGCGGCCGGCAAGATCAGCGGCGTGAAGTTTGGCTCCTACGGTGCACTCCTTTCTCATCCGCGCTGGCGCAAACACGCGTGGGGCGGCCTCATCTTGTGTAGCGCGGGCATCATTGGGCTGTGGGGTATCGGCAATTTTCACCCGACGATTGTCTCGTCGATCGTGACCGAGCACTTGAAAGCGACCGGGGTAACGCCGGAGAAGCTCGCCAGCGAAAAAGCGTTTTGGAGTTCCATGGGGCTGCTGCTGCAGAACATCGGTGCATTTTTCGGGATGACGACGCTGGCGTGGGTCGCCCAAGTCAAGGGACGCAAGATTGCCTTCGCGATCGCCTTGATCCTCTCGTTCCTCTCGACCGTGCTCGTGTTCAAAGGCATGCGCCAGTTCAGCGATATTTTTTGGATGATCCCGCTGATGGGCTTCGGCCAGTTGTCCGTTTTTGCGGTTTACGCGATCTACTTGCCCGAGTTGTTCCCGACCAGCCTCCGGGCAACGGGCACAAGTTTCTGCTACAACTTTGGCCGCGTGGCCGCGGCGACGTCCCCGTTCACCATCGGGCAGATCACGAAGAGCCTCGGCGGTAATTTGGAAGGATTCCGCACGGCCGGGCTGTGGGTAAGCTTGGTGCTCCTGCTGGGTTTACTCGTGTTGCCGATGCTCCCCGAGACCAAAGACCAACCGCTCCCTGAAGAGTGAGCGACGAGGGTGTGTTTCCGCGCGGCGGCTCCCGAAAAAATGAGGGCAGTGTCGGAGATAAAATCGACGGGTGAATGATGGGTTCCTCTGTATTTGGGTCCTCGGCAATCGGGCTTGAGGTCGCCACAGGCCTCCGGGCCGGTGGGATTGGACGACGCGCGTTAAACCGGCAGGCGGCGCCAGTCTTTTACTTTTCGCCAGCCGGGGAGCGCGACGGTGGGTGGGGTGTGCAGTTTTTCGATCCAGTCGACGCACTTGCGGCCGGCGTCCCACGGCAGGTTCAGGTCGGTGGGGAAATGCACGTCGGTCTCCAGCACGGAGGTGTCGGCCTTGAGTTCAAGGGGCGTGACGGGGGCGGCGGTGGTTTTTGAACACCGTGCGGCCGACGGCGGTGACGCCCCGGCAGCGCCGCTCGGGTGCCGCGCCCATTCGCGGATGAAATTTCCCGAGAAAACTCCCCGGCTCCTTTCCGCGGCGTCCGTTTCTGGCGTTTCGCGGCAGACACTAATGGTGTGGTTTTGGAGAGGCTTTTGTGAGCGACAGATAATATCAATCGCCCAAAAAATTCAGACTTTGATTTGACAGGTAGCCGCGAGCGCCAGCGAGTGCTGATCCGTCCACTCGCTGGCGCTGACGGCTACCGAAAAGTCCAGAGTTCAAAGGACGTTGGTATAGCTTGGCTGCTTTGGCAGGTCTGGTTGGAAAGCTGTTTTTCGTCGTCCCGCCACACCGTCCAACCGCCAGTAATTTCCGGCCTTTCTTCTTTCCGGGGCGGGAAACGAGCTTTCGTTTCGGACGGTGGCACTTAGCTTCGCGGACATGATGCGACGTATTTTGAGGGGAGTTGCGATGGGACTGAGCGGGCTGCTGGCCGCGAGCGGTGCGGCGGTGACGGCCGCGAAGCCGGCCGAACGATTTTCGTTCGTGGCGTTGGGCTGCATGCCGTATGGAAAAGAAAATTACACGGCCTACGAACGCTTGCTGAAGGAGATCAACCGGCACGGGCCCGCGTTTACGGTGCACTGCGGCGATACCAAGAGCGGCAGTGAACCGCCGACCGAAGCGTTCATGAAACAGGTTCACGGCTGGTTCGATGCGTTGGCGGGTGCGCTCATCTACACGCCGGGCGACAACGAGTGGACCGATGTGCATCGCACGAACAACGGCCGCGAAGATCCGCTGGTCTGGCTCGCCAAGGTGCGCACGGAATATTTTTCGACGGAGCGCAGCCTGGGGCGCGCCCCGCTCCCGTTGGTCACGCAACGCCGGGAAAAGGGCTTTGAAAAATTTGTGGAGAATGCGCGGTGGACGCGGGGTGGCGTGGTGTTTGCGACGGTGCATGTGGTCGGCAGCAACAACAACCGCCTCAAAGCGGACGACCGCGAGCGCAATGGGCCGGCGAGGGACAGTGCGATGGCGGAGTTCCGCGAGCGGGATGCGGCGAATATTGCGTGGGTGCGCGGGGCTTTTGCCGAGGCGCGCGCGACGCAGGCACCGGGCGTGGCGCTGTTTTTTCAGGCGGAGGTGTTTGATGCGGCGGAGAAGGACGGTAAGGAATCGGGGTTCACGGCATGGCTGGCGGCCGTCGAGCAGGAGGCCAAACGATTTGATAAGCCGGTGTGGCTGGTGCACGCGGATGACCACCGTTACCGACTGGAGCCGAAGGTGCGGTTCCCGAGCGGCGAGAAATATGACAACGTGACGCGGCTCGGGGTCTTTGGTGCGGGGGATATCCACGCAGTGCTCGTGACGGTCGATCCGGGGTCGAAGGCGGTGTTTCTGGCGGGGCCGTTGCTCGTGCCCGGGAATCCGCTCCCCGTGCTGCCGCGGTCGAAAAAGGAGGCGGGGAAAAAATGAGCCGAGGGCGGATGGGGGGAAGCGTGGCGGTGTCGGGGGAGTTGCCTGAACTCCTGCTGCGTGAGCCACGGCAGACGCTGGCGGTGGCGGAAAGTGTGACGGCCGGGCACGTGCAGGCGCGGGTGGCGGCGGTGGCGGGGGCGTCGAATTTTTTCCTCGGGGGCGTGACGGCGTATACGTTGGAGCAAAAAGTGAAATTGCTCGGCGTGAATCGTGCGGCGGCGAAAAAGGTGAACTGCGTGTCCGCACAGGTGGCGGAGGCGATGGCGCGCGGGGTGTGCGCGTTGTTTGGTGCCGACGTGGGGGTGGCGACGACGGGTTACGCAGAGCCCTCGCCGGCCGACGGAGTGGCTGTGCCGATGGCGTGGTGGGCGGTGGCGCGGCGCGGGGTGCGCGGAAAATTTTCGATGCGGCTTGGGCGTGTGGAGTGCCCGGGCGCGTCACGGGTGGAGGCGCAAACCATCTTGGCGGAGGCGGCGCTGGCGGAACTCGTCGCGTGGTTGCGCGAGGACCGACTAAAGGGCGGGGCACGGGCTGGAAAGCCCGTGGCACTCAGACCAGGCGGCGGAGCCAGAGACCGCCGGCGAGGGTGCTGACGAAGCCGGCGCACGCGAGTTGCCACGCGGGCACGCCGAGGACTTGGGCGGGCGGTGCGTTTTCCGGCCGGCGAATCTGCGCGATCGCGGCCGTCGCGAAGAGCGCGGTGCCGAGGAGGACGAGGGTGGCGACGCCAAGGCAGGCGGCGGTGCTGGCGCGGCGTTCAGGCTCTGGTGTCATGCGGGGCGTGCGGCGAGCGCGGTGCGGTCAAGGGGCTCCACCTCACGTGAGTTCGTTCTGGAAAAACTCGATGATTTCGCCGTTGGGACCCTCGCAGAAAAAGATGCGGATGGGGACGGGTGCGTGGGCGTTCGTGGTCGCGATGGTAACGTCTTTGGGCTCCATCGAAATGACTGCGCCGGTGGCGCGGATGCGGGCGGCGACCTCGTCGAGGTGTGCGGTCCGGAGGGCGAAGTGGAGCACTGCGCCGTCGGGGGAGGGGGTGTAGTCGAGGTCTTCGAAGACTTCGAGGTAGTTGCCGTCACCGGCGTTGAGCATCACGGCGCGTTGGGGTGCGGCGCGCCAGGTGATTTTCTCTACGAAGCCGAGCGTATCCTTGTAAAAAGACATTGTGCGATCCCAGTCACGGGTTTTGACGCAGACGTGGTGGAAGCCGGAGATAAGCGCGCACATGCGCGCCAGTTGAAGCGGGGAAGTTTAAGTTGGAAGCACAATCAGGCGGATCGCGGCACGGGCGTCGCGCTTAACGTTCGGCTTAAACTTCCCGTCTTAAATTTCATCGCGCGGGCGGTGGCCGCGCCAGGCGCGCGCTCAGGGCGCAAGGCGTTGCACGAGGGCCATCAAAGGCTGCACCTCGGCGGGGGGCTGGACCCAATCACTGTAGAGCAGTTCGGGCATCGTGTATTTGGTATTGTAGAGGAGGAAATTACCCTTGTCGTTGCGCGAGAGGTGGCCGGCTTTGACGGTGGCTCCGGCGTAGAGTCCGGCAGACTTCGTGTAGAGCAGCATGGGCGTGCGCAGGATTTCGGCGCTGTAGCGCTCGGCCTCGGCGGCCTTGGGGCCGATGATGGCCTTGGCGTCGACGCCGATATTAAAGCGTTGTTTGAAGAGGAGGCGGGGCGTGTTGGCGTCAGTGATGACGTAAACGCTTTCGACGGCGCTGGCGCCGAATTGGAGGCCGAGACTGGCTTCGCCGGCGTTGATCAGGACGGGAAGACTCCAACGGCCTTTGTCATTTTTGACCATGATGACGCCGTAGCCGTCTTTGACGCCGAGGAGGAAGCCGGCTTTGAACTGATTGACGATGACGAGGGCCTTGGCCTGACGGAGGACGGCGGCGGGAATGGCGGTGTCGCGCCGACTTTGGAATTCCTGAAGGATGGCTTCGCAAGTTTCAATGCGGTCGACGAGGTCGGCGCGTGATACTTCGGCGCGCACGAGGGCGGCACCGAACAGGGCGACGAGGGAGAGGAGCAGGAATTTTTTCATGACGAGGCGAAAGGGCTAAACTGAGCCGAGATGTATGCACGGCGGGAGGGACTTGGAAAGCGCGGAGTGGGGGAGGTTCCGGACTGGTGGTTCACAACCAAGACAGGGCGGCGGGAAGGCGGGGCTAAAACGTGCCCCGCTGAGCTAACGCGGAGGGGAAAGCCGGGGCCACTTTACTCCAGGCCGCGGGCGGTGAGTTCGTCTTCGTCCCAGCCGAAGTAGTGGCCGAGTTCGTGGAGGTAGGTGAGGCGGATTTCGTCGCGGAAAACGTCGAGGTCGTCCTCGGCGTAGTCCCAGAGGTTGTCGATGTAGAGGAGGATTTGGGCGGGCGCGGGGTTGTCGTGCGCTAGCTCCATGCCGTGCGCACTGCCGGTGAAGAGGCCCAAGATGTCGTCGGGGAAGCCTTCGGCGAGGACGTCGGCGGCGGGTGTGCGTTCGTAGTGGACGGGCACAGCGCGGGCGAGCGGACGGATTTCCGGCGGGAGTTGGCGTTGGGCGGCCCCGACGATGGCGGCGGCGATGGCGGTGAGTTCGGCGTGGGTCACGGGCGGAGTTCGGAGGAGACGTCGAGGCGGTCGAAACGTTCGCCGAGCCACCACAGGGCGCACCAGACTTCACCGGCGAGCACGACGAGCACGACGAGCGTGGCGAGGGCGATCGCCGCCGGGGCGCCGATGAGCCATTGGGTGGCGAAGATCAGGGCGAACGCGGCCAGGGAGGCGGGGAGCAGAGCGGTGAGGATCACGATCAATTGCCCGAAAACAAAAATCAGCCGTTGCCCCATGAGTTCGATACCGCCTCCGCCGCCGGGGCCGACGGCGCGCGTGGATTGAAACCACGCGGGGAAAATGATCGTAGCGCCATTGAGAATGAGGAGTTGCAGGGCACAGACGAACGGCGTGACCGCGGTGATCCC
Source organism: Opitutus sp. GAS368 (assembly GCA_945871085.1). Classification (GTDB taxonomy): domain Bacteria; phylum Verrucomicrobiota; class Verrucomicrobiia; order Opitutales; family Opitutaceae; genus GAS368. Next base: position 11,805 of record CAMBVX010000159.1, read on the forward strand.
GAGAACGATGGCCAACTGCACCGAGGGTGTGAGGGTGAGCGCCATGCGCCCGGTCGGCTGCAGCGTCAGGGCGGCGGCGAGGAGGCAGAGCCAAGTCAGGCCGGTGAGGATGGAAATGGGGGTGAGGATCTGGCCGAGCAGAAGTTCCCAGCCGCGCAGCGGATAGGTCTTGAGGAGGTCGGCGCGCGGCATGTCGCCGCGCAGGTCCTGACGGGCGAGGTGTGGGCCGAGGAGCAGGACGTAGGCGCCGGCGGCGAGGGCGATCATGCCCACGACTACCCGGGCGGCGCGGATGTCGGGCGTCGCCCCGGTGAGAAACCACTTGCTGCCCACGAGAATGATGGCGGCGGCGATGGCGAGCATGCGGAGATTAAAATAGGCCGCGGTCGACAGGAGATTTTTCCAGAGAAACGCGAGCTCGGGGCGGCCGCTGGAGCGGAGGTAAAACGGACCGGGCCGGGCTTGGGTGCGGGCGGTGGCGAACACGCTTTTGCCCTCGCGCACCGAGGCGAGCGTGGCCGAGCGCTTTTCGGCAGCGGCCAGCGAGGCTTCTTCGAACGAGGTCTCCATCCGCAGGACCCAACTGTAGTGGGCCACCATTACCAGCAGGGCGGGCGCGAGGGAGATCAGGAAAGTGCGGGCGTCCGGCGCGAGGAACGGGCCGACGACGAACTTGAACGGCACGAGCAGTGCGCCAAGCGCGCCGTGGTCGAGCAGGCCCAAGATATAATGCGTGAACGGGGCGATGCCGGCGACGTCTTCGGCGTCAGGCCCGCGGAGATCGCGCCACACCCAGCCCAAGGTGAGGCCGACGACGACGATCAACCCACCGAGCACCGTGAGACGGCGGCGCAGCGGGCTGACGCCGCCCTCGACGAGGCGGGACAAGGTGAGCGCGGCGCCGGTGAAGTGCAGATTGAGCGTGGAGAGCACGAACCACCAGCCGAGCGCGTGCGTCAGGGCATTGCCGCCGAGAAAGGTCCAGCGGTTGGAGATGAGGGTGAAAAAAAGCGACGTGAACAGAATCGAAAATTGCGAGCTGAGGAGTTTGAAATTAATGAGCGTGCGGCGCGAGATGGGCGCGGGGAACAGGAAGGCGGTTTCGGCCTCGGTGAAACGTAATCCGGGGGAATTCGAGGGGATCACCCAGGCGAGAATCACGATGCCCAAGAGCAGCAGGGCGCTGATGGCCGCGATGAGCGGGAGCGTTTGAGCGAGGGCCTCGGGAGTGGGCAGGGCGGCGAGGGCCTGGTTGGCGGCGGCGCGTTGGCTGCCCCGGCTGCCGGAAGAACTGCCGAAATTGCGAAAAAACAGGAAGTAGAAATAGGCACCGCCAACGAGGGCGCCGAGGAGGTATTTGAGCTGACGCAGGCGTTTGGCGCGCGAGATGATCTGGTTTTTGAGCGACGTGAGCCGCAGGTAAAGGAGGGCACCGAGCATCGGAGGAGGGGGAAGATGGAATCGTTCTCTTACTCGTAATCGTGCTCGAACTGAGTTTGGAAAACGGGAGAACGAGAAAGATTACGAGAACGAGAACGATTGGGAGCTCAGTGTTCCGAGCCGCCGGTGGCGCGGATGAAGATCTCCTCGAGGCTCACGCCGGATTCGCCGTTGGCAAATTGCGCAGAGATTTCCGCGAGGCTCCCGTGGGCGATTTTCTCGCCTTTTTTTAAAATGAGCACGTGCGAGCAGACTTCTTCGAGCAAGTGGAGTAAATGCGAACTCAGGATGACGGCGGCGCCCTCCCGGGCGCGTTTCAAGATCGAGTCCTTCATGCGGCGGATGCCGAGCGGGTCGAGCCCCGTGAGCGGCTCGTCGAAGAACATCACGCGGGGGCCGTGCAACAGGCCGCAGGCAATGGCGAGTTTCTGCTTCATGCCGCGGGAGAGCTCGCCGGGGAGTTGATCGGCTTTGTCGGCGATTTCGAGTTCGGCGAGCAGTGGCTCGGCGATGGCCTCGTGGTCGGCGACACCGTAGATACGAGCGACGAAGTTCAAGTGTTGGCGGATCGTGAGGTAGTCGAATAGGCGGGGCTCGTCGGGGAAAAAGGCGAGCGCGCGTTTGGCGGCGACGGGATCGGCGGAGATATCATGACCGGTGATACGCACGGTGCCGGTGGTCGCGGGAATAATGCCGGCCAGGCAACGGAGCGTGCTGGTCTTGCCGGCGCCGTTGGGGCCGACGAGACCGAGGACCTCCCCGGGTCGGACCGCCAACGACAGGTCGTGGACAGCGGTGAAGCTGCCGTAGCGTTTGGTGAGTCCGGTGACCTCAATCATGGGCGGTGACGGTGGCGGTCGGGAGAACGCGCCGCAAGCCCGCGCGATAAATCGTGTAACTACCGCGGAGGCGAGCCGTCTATCGCCCGAACCCGCTGCTCTCGCAGACGTGGTTGCGGTCCCAAACATTAACCCAAACGGAACTCGTTTCCGCCTCTCCCATGAAATCCGTCAAAATGCTATTGTCCGTCCTCGCGCTCAGCGCGACGGTGTTTGTATCCACAGCGTCCGCTCAAGAAAAAGGCAAAGGCCGCGGCCAAATGAGTCCCGAGCAGCAGATCACCCGGATCGAGGAGGCCGTCGGCTCCCTGTCGGCTGAGCAGAAGACCAAAATCACGGCCATTTATGGCAAACTCGCCACCGCCCTGCAGGCCATTCCGCAGGACGAACGCCGTGAAAAGGGCGGTGAGTTGATGATGGCTTCGCGAAAAGAAGTCCGCGCGGTCCTCACCGCTGAACAGCAAGCCAAGTTCGACGCCATGCCGCAAGGTGGGCGGGGTGGCGACAAGGGCGGCGGCAAGAAAAAGAACTAAG
>CAMBVX010000160.1 GCA_945871085.1 Opitutus sp. GAS368
CAAGACGATCACGAGCGACGATTGGAAGCGCTCGCTCACCTCGGCGCGGCAGCAGAAAAATGCGATCTCCGAGCGCATTCGGACCCGGACCGCGACCTCGTCCTCCTCGCCGAAGACGAAGTAGCGCTGCTCGAAAGCGCCGGTCCCGAATGGGCGGAATTGGGTGCGGCGATCCGCGCGTTTCGCGCGCTGCTCCCGCTACACGGGCTCGATGACTTTGGTTTTCACGTGGAGGTGGAGCATCCGCTAGAGGAACCCAACGCGCGGCTCCGTTACCTGCACAGTGGCGTCGAAGCGTCGGCCTTCGTGGCGGTCGAGGATGCGTCGGTCTACAAATTTTTCCTGCCGCGCGAGGAGCATTTTGTCGGGAGCGAGTTCGCCTTTCACCGGGGCGACGAGACGGTGCTGCAGGCCGATGCAGCCCTCGGGAGCTATCGGGCTTTGTTCGAAAAACTCCTGCTCGTGCAGGCCCTCGGTGGCATGGCGACAGAAGTCGTCGCCGTCACGCCGGAGGGAATCGTCGTCGCGAAACAAGTGTTGGGTGAACCGCTCCCGCAGGGCGACGACATGTCGCGCGCGCTGCCGGCGGGACTGATCGAAATTCCCTCGCGTTTCCTCCGGGCGAACCGCGATCACCCGCGGCTGTTTTTCCTCGAGCCAGGCCGCGAAGCCGGGGCGGCGAGTCGGTCACGGCGGGTGGCGGAGAATGCACGGCCGTTTCTGGTGGCGGATCTGCATGCGCGAAATTTTGTGCGCTGCAGCGATGGCGCGTTGCGCGTGATCGATCTCGTCGCGGCGCCGTGGCCGGAGTCGGACACGCGGCAGGACTCGCTCATCACCGATTGGCTCGCCCGCGTGCGGCACGATCCGGACGCATCGGCGCTCGGCGGCGCGCACGACGACGAGTTGTGAGATCAATCGCCCAAAAGAGTCAGACTTTGATTTGCCAGGTAGCCGCGAGCGCCAGCGAGTGGTGATCCGTCCACTCGCTGGCGCTCGCGGCTACCGAAAAGTCCAGAGCTCAAAGGACGTTGGTCTGAGATCGGGCGCGGCCGGCCGGCCGGGGTAGGGCAGGGTCTCTAACCCGCCCTCTGCGGCTGCGCGAGCGCGAGCGTGAACACGGGACACGAAAAAGGGCGGGTCAGAGACCTCGCCCTAGTTCGTAAAACACAGATTTGGTCTGCGGCTCAGCTCTTCTTCGCGTTCAGAAACGCGAGGACCATCTCGGCCTGCTTTTCGGTTTGGCCCTTGTCGTGGTAGACCACCTTGCCCTTACGATCGATCAAGTAGGCTTCGCGGCTGGCCATCATGCCGCCGGACTGGCCGAAGGCGGTGATGACTTTCTTGTCGGTGTCGGCGAGCAGCGGGTAGTTGAAATTATTTTTGTCCTTAAATTCTTTCTGCTTCTCAACCGTGTCGGTGCTGACACCGATGACGGCGACGCCCTTTTTCTTCAGATCGGCCGTGGCATCACGGAGGGAGCAGCCTTGTTTCGTGCAACCGCCGGTGAGGGCCTTCGGGTAGAACCACACGAGCGTGTAGTCGTTCTTTTTGTAGACGTCGGCGAGGTTCAGTTTCGTGCCGGCGTCGGTGGTGGCGGTGACGACGGGAGCATCGGCTCCGACTTTAAGGGCTTCGGCGCGGGCGACGATGCCGAGGAGCGAGAGGAGGGACATGGCGAGGAGGGGGCGGATTTTCATACGGGCGATAGACGTAGGTGGAGAAAACAGAATTCGCAAGCAGACGGTGCGGGATCGCCGGTGCAGGATGGCGGGAGGCCCGTGGCCCGCTTACGGCTCCAGCCCAGCCACCTGCACGTCGTTCGGGTAGTCGATGCTGAACTTCACGGTCAGCTCGCGTTTCTCGGCGGGCTTGAGATCGAGCGTCCACTTCAGCGCGCCTTCGGTCGTCGGTTTGAATTCCTTCGCGTCGGGGGCGAGCTGTTTCACCACGATTTTTTCATTGCGGGAAACGGGAATTTGGTCGGCCACCACCACGCGGGCGGCGGTCTTCTTGTTGTTCTGGAGCGTGAGCAGATATTCGTAGGTCACGCGCTTGCCGCTGTTGGTCAGGCCGGTGTCTTCGGCGAAGCGCTTCACACGTTTATGCTTCACGGAAATCCCCTCGTCGACGCCGAGGGCGAGGTCTAATTTTTCCTCGGGCATCACCGTGCGGAGCGCGCTCGTAGCGACAAACGTGCCGTCGAGAAACGCGTTGAGCGGACCGGCGAGCAGCGGAAACTCGGAGGTATTGACGACTTTCGCCGTGAGAAACGCGGCGGGCTGGAGTTTCGGCGACGTGAGATATTCCGGATTCGCGGCAAGGGCGGCGGTGGTGACGGGGATTTTCTGCGGGGAATTGTCGCTCGGCACGGTGGAGGGGGCGGAGATTTTGAAGGACGCGCTGGTGGCGGCTTGATCGATCCTTGCCGCAGCGAAACTGGCGTCCTTGGCGAGTTCGGCGGGAGCGTCGGCCATGGCTTGCATTAGCATGCCTCCGGTCGCAGCCGGGGCTGCGGCGGTCCTCGTGCGCATTTCACGTGAGGCTACAGGCATTGCCACCGGCACTACTCGCGGATCAAACACATCCACCGTCCACGGCCGCACCTCGGGGGCCGCGCCGCCCATGCTCGGCCGCGCCGTCGAGAGCGTGAGCGCGACGTTTTTCCAGTCTTCGCCCGTGTTCTGTCGCACGAGGCCGTAGTAGGCGAGGGCGATGGATTTTTCGTTCGAGTTCACGCGCGCATCGTAGCTCGGCGTCCAACTCGCGCCGGGCACCGTGTAACTGAGCGCGAGGTCAAATTGGCCGATGGTCGCGGCGTCGAGGCGCACGGTCACAGTCTTGGTGGCGCGGCCGCCCGCGCCGCGGAGTTCGTTGAGTTTGCGCTGCGCGGCCTCAACTTTGGCGGCGAGGTCTTCGAGTTGCGTGTCGAGCGATTGGCGCTCGGCGAGAAATTTACCGCGCTGTTCTTCCAGAAACGTGAGAAATTTTGTCGACTCTTCGATGGTGAGCCGGGGCGCGGTGTCCTTGTTCGGCGGCGTGGTGGTGGCGGCTTCCAGTTTGCCGAGGGAACTCTCCTGCAATTTGAGCACCGCACCCCGGTCGTCGAGCACGCGGCGTTGTTTGCCGAGGGCGCGCAGTTCGTCTTCGATGGCCTTCACCCGCTCGTTGGGCGTGAAATCCACATACGCCGCCCGCGCCGTCACATCGAGGATCGTGACCTGCGCCGCACCGCGACCGGACACTTGTAGCGACTGGTCGAGGAGATTGGCGGGGAGTTTCTCAAACGTGACTTCGACTACGCCGGTCGCCGCGAGATTGAGCGCGGCGGCGCGGGTGACGATGGCGCGATCCGCGTAAACGGTCACGGCCGTGATGGCCGACTGAGCGGGGAGCGGCGCGGCCAAGGCGGTTGTGGGTAGGCTGGCGAGGAGCGCGGCCGTGACGGCACCGAGGAGGGTTGGGCTAAATTTCATGGGCTTCATGGGAGCGACGTCAGACTGCACGGAATCGATTACGCTCCAACGTTGAAAAAAATCAGGACGCTCAGGCATTGGTTGTCATTGCGAAGGAGGCTTGCCGACTGTGGCAATCCATCGGGGGCGCGGTGGATTGCCGCAGTCGCTGGGGCTCCTTCGCAATGACAAGCAAGTCTACGTGAGCAGTTACGAAAAAATTAGGACGCGCGGCCCGCGGGGTGGCGGCGGGCGGGCCGATCCCGAGGATGCCAAAGATTCAGTGGAACCTGAGACATCGGATGGCTGTTATCCGTCTTGCCCACGGCGTAGTCGCCCTGTTTCATCCGCCTCCCCTTATCTATGTTTACCGCTTCGTTTTTCCGGTCTGCCCTGCGCCCGTTGGTCTGTGCTGGTCTCTGCTTGAGCGCCGTCGTCGCCTTTGCCCAGAGCCCTTCTGCGGCCGATGGCTTTGATCCCAACGTCGACGGCAACGTCTATGTTCTAGCCACTCAGCCCGACGGAAAACTCCTCGTCGCCGGTCAATTCACGTCGCTCCGCCCTGGCGTCGGTGCCTCCGCCACCCGCAACAACCTCGCCCGCCTCAATACCGACGGCTCGGTCGACGCCACGTTTGATCCCAATGCCAACGGCCCCATCCGCGCCCTCATCCTCCAGCCTGACGGCCGCATCGTGATCGGTGGCGATTTCACCACCGTTCAGCCCAACGGCGCCTCCGCCACCACCACGCGCAACCGCGTCGCCCGCCTCAACACCAACGGCACCCTCGACCTCACGTTCAACCCGAATATTTCGGGCGGCACGCTCCCGCAGGTGAACGCCCTCGCGGTCCAACCCAACGGCAAACTCCTCGTCGGTGGCCGCTTCACCACCGTGCAGCCCGGCACCACCGCCGTCACCCGCAACCACGTGGCCCGTTTCAACGCCGATGGCTCGCTCGACACCGCCTACAACCCGAATCCCAACAGCCTCGTCCTCGCCCTCGTCTCGCAGCTCGATGCGTCGAATTTTACCAGGGTTGCCATCCCTGGAGCGGAGGGTGCCCGCGTCGCGACCGGCGACGGCAAGATCGTGATCGGAGGCGGCTTCACCACCCTCCAACCCTCCGGCACCGGTGCGGTCACCACACGCAATCGCATCGCCCGCCTCAACGCCGACGGCTCCGTTGATTCCACCTTCGACGCGAACGCCAACAACGCCGTCGCCACCCTCGCCGTGCAACGCGACGGCAAGATTCTCCTCGGCGGTTCCTTCACAACCCTCCAGCCGATCGGCAACGAAAATTCCGCCACGCGCAACCGCCTCGCACGGCTCAATGCCGACGGCTCCCTCGACTCCGAGTTTTATCCAAACTTCGGCGGTAACGTCGTCGCCATCGCGCTCGCGCCCGACGGCGATGTCATGGTCGGCGGTCAATTCACCTCCGTCTGGGGGCGCGGCACCGTCACCACCCAGCGACCCTACGTGGCCCGCCTGAACCCCGACGGCTCGCTCGACACCGGCTTCAGCGCCACGGCCAATTCCGCAATCGCCGCCTTCGCCTTCCAACCCGACGGCAAGGTCATCCTCGGCGGTTACTTCACGGCCATTCAGTCCCGCGGCCTTGCCACCGCCGCGCCGCGTAATCGCCTCGCCCGCGTCAGCGCCGACGGCACCCTCGACACCACGCTCCAAGTCGACGGCGAAGGGCGCCCGCTCGTCTCGCTCGTGCAGCCCGACGGCAAAGTGATCATCGGCGGTTCGTTTACCACCGTCGGCGGCCTCACCCGCAGCTATCTCGCCCGCCTCAACACCGATGGCTCGGTCGACGCCACCTATGTGCCCGCCGCGCCCAATGGCCGCGTCCTCTCCGTCATCCGCCAATCCGATGGCAAACTCGTCATCGCCGGCACCTTCACGACGGTCGGCACCACGGCCCGCAACTTCATCGCCCGCCTCAATGCCGACGGCTCGCTCGACACCGCCTACAATCCGAACTCCAACGGTCAGATCGGTGCGCTCGCGCTTCAATCCGACGGCAAGGTTCTGATCGGCGGCAATTTCACCTCGCTCACCCCCAACGGGGCCACCACTTCGACCTTCCGCGGCTACCTCGCCCGCCTGAACACCGACGGCACGGTCGACACCTTTGATGCCGGTGCCAGTTCGACCGTTTCATCCATTGTCCTCCAGAGTGATGGCAAGATCCTCCTCGCCGGTGCCTTCACCGCGTTTACGCCGAACGCTGGCGCGACGTCGACCGGCCGGAGTTTTATCGCCCGCCTCAATGCCGACGGCACGGTCGACAACGCCTTCAACCCCCTCGTCAACGCTCGCGCCACCACTCTCGTCCTCCAATCCGATGGCAAGGTCATCGTCGGCGGCCAGTTCACGTTGTTCCAGCCCCCCGGCGACACCTTCACGACGGTCAACGGCGTCGCCACCAGCACCGCGATCACCCGCAACCGCCTCCTCCGCGTCAATGCCGACGGCACGATCGATGCGACTTACGCTCCCAATGTGATCGACGGCGTCGTCCTCGCACTCGCCCTCCAATCCGACGGTCGTCTCCTCGTCGGCGGCTCCTTCAAGGGTATCCAGTCCGTCGGCGATGCGACGTGGACACTGCGTAAATACGCCGCCCGCCTCGGCACCGATGGTAAGCTCGATCTCACCTTCAACCTCGATTTCAGCGAGGCCAACGGCAACCGCGTCGACTCCCTCGCCCTCCAGTCGATCGTGACCGGCACCGTCACCGAGCAAAAAATTCTCGTCGGAGGCAGCTTTGTTTCCCTCGCCCCGATCGGTGCCAACGCCCGCATTCCGGCCAACCAATACGTGCGCATCAACGCCAACGGCACGGCCGACATCTCGTTCAACCCCGGCACCGGCGGTTCTTCCGGTGGCGCGATTGCCGCCATGGCCCTGCAGGCCGACGGTAAGATCGTCGCCGTGGGCACATTCTCCGACATCGGCGGCACGCGCACCACTAACGTCGCGCGCTTCAATGCCGAAGGCGCCGCCGACACCACGTTTGCTTCATCGCTCGACGCCGACGGCCCGGTCGCCGCTGTGCTCCACCGTTCGGATACGGCCCCCGTCCTCACACAGGGCAATGGTCTGGCCTGGCTCAATCGCGACGGCTCGCTGCGCACGGCGTTCGCGCCCTCCGTCCGTTTGACGGGCACGATCCGCGCCGTCGTGACCCAGCCCGACGGACGTGTCCTCCTCGGCGGCACTTTCAACAATTCCGCCGGCACCACGGGCAGCAACCTCGTGCGCATCTCCGCCGATGGCACGCTCGACACAAGTTTCTCCCCCTCGCCGAATGCCGGAGTCACCGCGATCACCCTACAGTCTGACGGCAAGATTATCGTTGCCGGCTCCTTCTCCGCGATTGCCGGTGTCACCCGCAACTTTATCGCCCGCCTCAACGCCAACGGCACCCTCGACACCCCGTTCGACCCCAACGCCAGCGCGCAGGTCAACGCCATCGCCCTCCAAGCCGACGGCAAGATCGTCCTCGGCGGTGCCTTCACCACGCTCCAACCCAACGGCGCCACCGCGACCACCGCCCGCACCTACCTTGCCCGCGTCGAGACCAGCGGCGCCCTCGACACCGCCTACAACCCCACCGCCAGTGGCCTCGTGAGCGCACTGCTCCTCCAGCCCGACGGCCTGATCGTCGCCGGCGGTTCGTTCACGTCGTTTACGCCCAATGCGGCGACCACCGCCATCGTGCGCAACTACCTCGCGCGGATCAAAACCGATGGCACCCTCGATACCTTCGATCCCAGTGCCAGCGGTCCCGTCAGCGCCCTCGCCTCCCAAGCCGACGGCAAGATCATCGTCGGTGGCGCGTTCAACGCCTTCTCGCCCAACGCCATTGGCAATACGAACTTTCGCAACTTTATCGCGCGACTGAACCCCGACGGCACGGTGGACTCGAATTTCGATCCCAACACCAACGGTCCCGTCAACGCGGTGGCGGTCGAATCCAACGGTTCCATCGTTTTTGGCGGCACGTTTACCGCTCTCCAGCCCAACGGTGCCGTCGAAGCCAGCGCACGGAACCGTCTCGCCCGCGTCGATTTCTCCGGCGCGCTCGATACGATCTTTAATCCCGATGCCAACGGCTCCGTGGAGGTCATCACCCTGCGCGCCGATGGCAGCCTGATCGTCGGCGGAGCGCTCAGCACGGTGCGCCCCACGGGTGTCATGCTGCTCGGCGGTAATTTCGCCACCATCGGGGGTGTCGCCAGCCGCAATCTCGCCCTCATCAACGACGACGGCACGGTGAGCACCGCCTTCCAACCCAACCCCAACGGCGCAGTCTCGGCCCTCCTCTCGCTCCCCAGCGGCAGCACGCTTGTCGCAGGCAGTTTCACCACCATCGCCGGTGCTAACCGCAATCGCCTCGCCCGCTTCAACAACGACGGGTCACTCGATACCGGCTACAGCCCGAACTTCGCCGGCACCGTCAACGCCCTCATCGTCCAAGCCGATAACCGCTCCCTCGTCATCGCCGGCGGTAGTTTCGCGACGGTCAACGGGGTCGCCCGCGCTAACCTCGCTCGCCTCCTCCCTGATGGCTCGACCGATGCCACGTTCGCTCCGACCGTCGGTGTCGTCCGCGCGCTCTTGGCCCAGGCCGATGGCCGCATCCTCGTCCTCGCTGACGGCACGGGCGTCCGCCACGTCGTCTCTCGTCTCAATTCCGATGGCACGAACGACACCACCTTCACCGCCTTCAACGGTGGTGCCGCCGCGATCAACGCGATCGCCCTTCAGGCCGATGGCCGTATTCTGGTCGGTGGGGCCTTCGCCGGCTTTACCGTTCGCCTGAATGCCAACGGCACCCGCGACAACACCTTCGATCCGCAACCCAACGGTGCCGTCACCGCGCTCACGCTCCAGACCGACGGCCGCGTGCTGGTCGGTGGCTCGTTCACTCGCATGGGCGGCCTGATCCGCGCCGGCTTTGCCCGGCTCGCGGCTACGACGCCGGCGACCCAATTTTTCTTCCTGAACGCCGCCCGCACGAGCGTGACGTGGGCCCGTGGCGGCACCGCGACGGACGTATCGAGTGTGACCTTCGCCCGCTCCGACGATGCGGTTACGTGGACGACCCTTGGCACCGCGACGCGGGTCGCTGCCACCAGCAGCTGGCAGCTCACCGTCCCGGCGCAGCCCACCACGACCAGCTTCTACATCCGCGCGCGCGCGATCGTTGCCAGTGGCGGCGGCACCTCTTCCGGCCTCACAGAATCGGTGGGCGAACTGAATGCCGCGAATGTGTTGGCCGGCGAAGTCAACCTGCTCAACACCCCGATCGTTGTTCCCATTACGCCGGGCCTACCCACGACCCCTCCGATCGTCACGCCTCCAGTGGTCGTCACGCCCCCCACCGGTGGCGCCCCCGTCAGTTTCCGTGTGCTCGCTGACACCGGCGCCCTGAATCAGGCCGTCGCCGCCGCCCAGCTTGCGACGACGCCCGGCTCGGCCAGCCTCGCGCGGCTCTCGAATCTCTCCACCCGCGCCCGCGTCGCTGCCGACAATCCACTCCTCACCGGTTTCGCCATCAGTGGCACCGGCGAGCGCACCGTGCTCGTCCGCGCCGTCGGCCCAGGCCTCACCGGCTTCGGCGTCACCGGTGCGCTCGAGGCACCCCTCCTCCGCCTCTACGACGCCACCGGCAACGTCCTCGTGGAAAACACGGGCTGGGCTGCCGCGCCCGCACTCACCCAAGCCGCCGCGATCAGCGGAGCCTTCCCGCTCGCCACCGGCAGCGCGGACTCCGCCGTCCTCGTCACCCTCGCTCCCGGCAACTATTCCCTCCACGTCCTCGACAGCCGCAGCGCCAACGGTGGCGTAGCCCTCGCCGAAATTTACGACGTCGCCGGCGGCTCCGCCTCGCGCCTCGCCAACGTTTCCAGCCGCAGCAGCCTCACCGCGGCCGACGGTTTTCTTATCAGCGGCTTCGTGATCGCCGGAACGACGAATGGATCGCTCCTCGTCCGCGGCGTGGGCCCGGCCCTCACCCAGTTTGGTGTGACCAGCGCGCTCGCCGATCCAATCGTAGGCCTCTACGACAACACCGGCCGCATGCTCGCCAACAACGACAACTGGAGCGCCACCTCGTCGACCGCGACGACCCTCATTTCCAGTGCCAGCAGGGTCGGTGCCTTCGCCCTCGTGGCGGGCAGCAAAGACGCCGCGCTGACCCTCACCCTCGCTCCCGGAGCCTACACCGCCCAAGTCAGCGGAGCGACGGCGACGACCGGCGGGGCACTCTTGGAAATCTACGAGCTGAAATAAAGTCGGGCGTCAGCCCGGGGTAGCGGCAGGCGTCGCACTTCGAATCGTCCAAAAACTCATGGCGCGTTGGGATCAACAGCTGGCCTGCATAAACCTCCGCTGATGGTTTTTGCTTTCGGCCATCGGCATTCGGCCATGTCCCCGGCTCATTTCTTCACCGCTGCTTTCTCCGGCGGATGTGCCTTCCGCCACGCCTGCGCGCGGGCGTGGGCTTCGGCCAGCCCGGCGTCCGCCATGAGTTTCACCCAGCGCGGATCGTTGCGCACCGGGTCGAAGATCGGGTTACCAGAGGTAATACCAACGTCCTTTGAACGCTGGACTTTTCGGTAGCCGCGAGCGCCAGCGAGTGAACGGATCACCACTCGCTGGCGCTCGCGGCTACCTGGCAAATCAAAGTCTGACTCTTTTGGGCGATTGATATCATCGGACGCGATACGGAGGCTGACCCATTTCGGGGTGATTAGCGCCATGGCTTCTTCGGTTCGTCCCAGCACGAGCAAGCCGGCGGCCCACCGGAAGGAGGTAGCGCTAAGAGACCGGGGCCCATTGAAGAGTGCTTCCGCTTCGTGCTTCAGACCTGCCCGGGCAAAGACCAGGAATTGGGCACTTGCGCTGCCTTCACTTGAGAGCGGTCTCAACAGCGCGACGGCCGCGGTGCGGAGGCTCGGTGTCCTCGATGAGATGCGTCACGCCGAGCTGCCGCGCGATTTCCGGGATCGAGAACGCCTTGCCCTTGAAGGAAAACGCCGACGCGCTGCCGACCACCTTAAGGCCCGGCACGCGCGCGCGCGTCGGTCGCCGCCACGCTCAGCCCATTGAGAAAAACTCGCGCGCCAGATCGCCGCTGAGGTTTTTGAACGCGAGCACGGCGACAGATTTCGCAGACGCCAAACCAGGAGGCGGCTGCACCGCGGACGAAGACGGGGCGGCGAACACTGCCGCCACGAGGCGCATTTTACCGAGCCCGCCCAGCCCTTCCGTGATCAGGGCCTGCACGCGCGGGTCGTCGAGGATGGGCTTGAGCAGCGGATCAAAGCGCAGGGCGTTCAAAATTATCACCTTACTTTCGGACTGGAACAGGCGTTGAAGTTCGGCGATCGCCGCCTCCGCTTCACCAACCAGGAGCAGCACGGTCGGCGTCCCTGCGCCCGCGTTCTGCGCCGAAATCGGCGCAGATTCCTTCGGTGCCTTCAGCCAAAAATATCCCCTCGCCGCGAGCACTGCTGCGACCACGACAAGGAGAGGCTTCATGGATGGCCGACCCAACCTGGCTGGCTAATCCAATGGGCCTCACGGGCTGGCCGCGTGCGCATCTCACTTTCTTGCAACCTCGGTTTCGTTAGCTGCTGTGGGGCGGGGTTTATCCCCGCCACGTCTTGGCGGGCATGAAGCCCGCCCCACACTTGCAGGAAGCGGAGATGCGCCCGCTGGCCACGTATCTCCCGGGCGTCGGCTGAGCTGGCCCTCCGCCTTGCGTCCGATCGGCTGCGCTCGGCTCACTCGCGGCGGTGACGCGCTTCGGCGCCGGTGGCTTCCTCGTCACCGCTCCGCAGTCCTTACTGCATCACACCCGTGCGGCGCAGCGGTATCACCGCACCGCTCGCAGCTCGCAGGAGTTCGCGGCGCAACCAGTCGAGCGCAGCATTCACCGTGCGCACTTTCACGGTCTCCCGCGGACCAGGATAGTTGAGTTTCTTCGACCACACGCCGTGTGGCGCATAGAGTGCGATGAAGATGGTACCCACGGGATGTTGTGTCGTCCCGGTGCACGGGCCCGCAAATCCCGTCACGGCCATGGCGTAGTCGGCACCCAAGGTTTCGGCCGCGCCCGTTGCGAGCGCCACCGCACACTCGTCACTCACCGCACTGTGCTGCTTAAGGAGGCACTCCGGCACGTCGAGGAGCTGCATCTTGGCGTCGTTAGAATAGCACACGACGCCACCCGCGAAAAATTTGCACGCGCCATGCACGCCCGTAAACGCGTTGGCCAACATTCCACCCGTGGCGGTCTCGGCCAGGGCCAGTCGCTTTTCCTGCGCCCGCAAGAGATCGCTGACGACTTTGGCCAACGAGTCGTGCCCGTAGCACATCACGTCTTCGCCGAGCAGGGCACCGCATTCGCGGGCGATCGCTTCGAGTTCTTCGTAGTTGAGACGGCCGCTGGGCGAACTCACGCGGCAGTCCACCGCGCCTTGGTGAGCACAAAATGCCACACTCAGGGCGCCGCCGTATTTGTCGAAGATCGGCTGCAGGCGCGTCTCGAGCATCGATTCGCCGACGCCCGCAGTGCGTAATTGCACATACGCCTCGCGATCGAGGAGCAAGCCACGCTCGGCGAGGCGGGGCACCACTTGCTCGAGAAACATCGGCTGTAATTCATTCGGCGGCCCGGGGAGCATCACGAGCACTTTGCCGTCCTGCTCGACCCAGAGACCGGGGGCCGTGCCGTTGCCGTTGACCATGATCTCGCCGCGTTCGAAGCGGTCGGCCTGCTTGAGATTGTTATCGGTCATCTTGCGCCCGAGGCGGCTGAAGCGGTCGGCGATCGACTGCACGATACCCTCATCGCGCACGAGTTTTTGACCGAGCACCGCCGCGATGGCTTCGCGCGTGCGGTCGTCGCAGGTCGGCCCGAGTCCGCCGGTCGTGATCACGACGTCGGACCGCGCCCAGCTTTCGCGAAACTGCGCGACGATCACCTCGGCCTCGTCGGTGATGGTGACATTGCGTCCGAGCATCACGCCGCGGCGGCCGAGTTGGGCACCGATAAACGTCAAGTGACCGTTGGCCGTGAGGCCGAGCAACAATTCATCACCGAGCGTGAGCAGCTCGTAGCGAATCTGGGCCACGGGCTTGCGCGGCGCGGAGCCATTCGGATCGGTGAGTGAGGTGGAGACCATGCTTGCGAGCGTGGAAATTAGGCGAACTATTCCAAAATGCCAGCGTCCGAACCGGTTAATCTCAAAGAGAAGGTGCGTCACTTGCCCGACAAACCGGGTGTTTACCTCATGAAGGACCGGCTCGGCCGCATCATCTACGTCGGCAAAGCGAAATCCCTCAAGAAGCGCGTCTCGTCCTATTTTCAACGCGGCCGCGCCCGCACCGTGTCCCAACCGAAGATCCGCGCGCTGATCGAAATGATCGCCGACCTCGACACCATTGAGGTCAAGTCGGAGCCCGAGGCGCTGCTCCTCGAAGGCAAACTCATCAAACAGTGGCGCCCGCGCTACAACACCGACTTCACTGACGACAAACGCTTTTTGCTCGTGCGCGTTGATCTCAACGAAGAGCTCCCGCGCTTTCGCCTGACGCGCCTAAAAAAAGAGGATCGCTCTCGCTACTTCGGCCCCTTCGCCCACAGCGGGCTGCTCCGCAAAACGCTCACGCAAATGCGCCGCCAGTTCGGCATTTTACTCGCCGACGGCACGCCAGAAAAACTCCCGGACGGCACGTGGCGGCTCTACGACGACGTGCGCAGCGAACTCTACGGGGCCGCCACGATCGTGACGGCCGCGGCCTATCTTCGTCGCGCCGAGGAAGCGTGCGCGTTTCTCGAAGGCAAATCCCGCGAGTGGCTCGAAAGCGTGCGGAACGAAATGCTCTCCGCCGCCGGCCGCCAGGAATTCGAAAAGGCCGCCGAGCTACGCGACATCATTTTTGCGCTCGAAAAAACCCTCGCGAAGACACGCAACTTTGAACGCACCGATCCCACGCGTCCCGTGCGCGACGACGAGGCGCTCGAATCGCTCCAAATCGCGCTTCACCTCTCGTCTCCACCGTTGACGATGGAGTGCTTCGACATTTCGCACATCTCGGGGACCTTCGTCGTCGCGTCGATGGTGCGCTTCGCCGACGGCCGCCCGGACAAGGACAACTACCGCCGTTTCCAGATCAAGAGCTTCATCGGCAACGATGATTATCGCGCGATGGAGGAAGTCGTCGGCCGCCGCTACCGTCGCTTGATCGAGGAAGGGAAACTCTTCCCGGATTTGGTCGTGATCGACGGCGGTCGCGGGCAAATCGGCGCCGCGCTGAAAGCCTTCGTCGCCCTCGACGCGATGCCGCCGGCGATCATCGGCCTCGCGAAGCAACACGAGACGATTATTTTTCCCGATGAGCGTCCGCCGCTGAATCTGGCGCTCAACCATCCCGGCCTGAATATCCTCCAGCGCCTCCGCGACGAAGCGCACCGCTTTGCCAACACCTACAACGCCGACCTCCGCTCGAAAAAAATCCGCGAGAGCGTGCTCGATGATTTTTCCGGCCTCGGCGAAAAACGTCGCGCGGCCCTCCTCGCGCATTTTGGCAGCATTGAAAAACTCCGCGCTGCGAGTGCCGCCGAGATCGCCAAAGTCTCGGGCTTCGGCGGGAAAATGGCGGAGGAACTGCAGGCCTTTCTGCACCGCCCCGCTTGACCACCGCACTTTGCAAAGTAAGCCTTTTGCCATGAGATCGGCCTACACCATCAAGGAGGCGCAGAAAAATCTGTCAGCGGTTGTTCGTCACGCCGAGCGGGGCAGCCTCGCCACCATCACGCGCCACCACAAGCCGGTTGCCTATATCATCAGCGCCGAGCGCCTCTCGGCGATCGCGGAGACGATGGAAATCCTCGCCGATCCCAAGGCGATGAAGGCGATCCGCGACGCGGAGAGCGGCAAGGCCAAGACCTATCCCGCATCCGCGCTCCTCGATTGAGCTACACGGTCCAAATCAAGGAACAG
>CAMBVX010000161.1 GCA_945871085.1 Opitutus sp. GAS368
ATGCAGTGGCGCGAGGAGGATCGTAGCGAGGACGGTTTCTACACCGCCCCCGGTCCGGTCCTGCAGGCCCCGTCCGTGTTTCACCGCAAAGACGGGATGGCCGTCGCGCTCTGGAAAGCGTCGTGGGCGGCACTCTCGGCGGACGAGGGCAAAACATGGAGCACGCCGGTCGAGCTGCCGACGATTGTGACGGGCGGTGCCAAAACCTGGGGGCAGCGCACCGACGACGGCCGCTACGCGATGGTCTACAACCCGGCTAAGATCGGTCGTTGGCCGCTCGCGGTCGCGACCAGCGATGACGGCGTGGTTTTCGATAACCTGCTCCTCGTCAACGGCGAGGTGCCGCCGCGGCGTTTCTTCGGCCGCGCGAAGGATTTTGGACTGCAATACACCCGCGGTATTTCGGAGGGGAATGGCAATCCCGCAGGGAGCGACCTGTGGGTCACCTACAGCAGCAACAAAGAAGACATCTGGGTCAGCCGTATCCCGGTCCCGGTCCGTTCCGCGGTCGTGGGTCCGGTGGACGATTCGTTCGATAAACTGGACGTGGGCGGCACCATCCCCGGGTGGAACGTTTACCGCCCTCGCTGGGCAAACGTGAGCGTCGCGGAGTTCCCTTCGGACGCGAACAAGAGCCTCCTGCTCGAGGACCGCGATCCCTATGACCACGCCAAGGCGGTGCGGGTTTTCGCCGAGGCGACGTCGGTGCGCATTGGATTCCGCATTTTCGCCCGGCAGGTGGATGCGGGGCGCATGGAGATCGAGGTGCTCGACGGGGCGGGACATCGGCCGGTGCGCATTGCACTGGGCGAAGATGGTCGGGTGCGTGCGAGCGACGGTGCGGGTCATGTGGACGCCGGGCCTTTCCTCGCCGGACGTTGGTATCAGGCCGAACTTTCGATCAATGCGGCCACGGGACGATTTGATCTGGCGTGGGATGGCCGGGTCATCGTCCGTCAGGCGGCCTTCGCCGAAGCGGCGACTACGGTGGAGCGACTCTCGTTTTGCACGGGTGCCTTCCGCACCGAGCCCACGCGGCAGACCAATCGTTATGGCGTTCTGGCGGACCTGCCCAATCCCGACGACGCCGTGGCGCCGGCCACGTTCTACGTTGACGAGGTCGTGATCCGGTAGGCCCGGCGCGGGGCTAAATTTATCGGAGAGTTGAAAAAAGGTTGACGAGCGAGCAAAAGCTAAAACGATTTAGCGTTTAGGACGATTTCCACCCGAAACTGCCCCCGAAACCCGGTTGTCCTCAAGAATACCCAAGTCCATGAAAACTGTTTACGCCCTCTTGTTCCGATTCAAATGGCGCAGCCTGCGCGCCACCGGCCTTTTTGTGGCCGGCCTGATGCTGCTCCTTCCGGCGCGCGCGCAGACTGCCGGCACCGGCACGATCAACGGCACGGTGCGAAACGAGGGCACGGGCGATTTTCTCGACGGTGCGGAAGTGCGGATTGTCGGCACCGAGCGGGTGACGACGACGCAACGCGACGGTAGCTTCGCTTTTACCGGAGTGCCGGCCGGTCGCCAACAGCTCCGCGCATTTTACACGGGCTTGGATGTTCAGGAGACCACCGTCACGGTGACACCGAATGCAATCGCGACTGTGCCCCTGGCGCTGAATTCGGCCGTTTACAAGCTTGAGGCTTTTACGGTGGCTGGGCAGCGCGAGGGTAACGCCGCGGCGATCACGCGGCAGCGCACCGCCGAGAATATCAAGAGTGTCGTCTCCATGGATGCCTACGGCAACGTGGCCGACGGCAACATCGGAAATTTTCTGCAGAATCTCACCGGTGTCGCGGTGAACAAAGAGGCGGGCGACATCGTCGGCATCGGCCTCCGCGGCACGCCGCCGGAACTCAACTCCGTCACGCTGGACGGCGCCCGCACGTTTTGCATCGCCGATTGGGACGGCGACGGAAAGCCGGATATCCTCCTCAACAGCGCGCCGAACGTGAATTTCTTCCGCAACCTCGGTAAAAATGCCGCCGGCCAGTGGGCCTTCCGCGACGAGGGCCCGGTGAGCACGCACGTCCTCGCGGGCCACGCGACGAAGCCGACGTTCTTCGCTGCCACGCGCGAACTCCTCATCGGCGCGGAGGACGGCTTTTTCTACCGGCTGCCAATAAAGTAACCGCACAATCGAAGAAAATTGAGGTGAAACAGACGCTGCAGTCTTGGCTGAGAGTGCTCGGTGTTGAGCGGTTGTTGCTGCGCGTGCTGCTGGGCGCGTGCGTTGTTGCGTTCAATTTCTCAGGCGCGGCCACTGCAGCGACCGCAGCTCCGCCCAACGTCATCTTCATCGTCACCGATGATCAGGGGCCGTGGGCACTCGCCTCCGAGAGCACCAGCCAGGCCCTCACGCCGCGGCTGGACCGGCTGGCGCGCGAGGGCGTCGTTTTCCGCCAGGCGTTTTGTGCGAGCGCCATCTGCAGTGCCGCGCGCGCCGCGCTCATCACCGGCCGCTATCCGTCGGAGACCGGGCTGTTGGATTTCATCGCGGACAACGGCCGCAACGGTATGTCGCTCGCATTGTCCACCTGGCCCGGCGTTTTGCGTGAGGCCGGCTACGCCACTGCGCTCGTCGGCAAGTGGCATCTCGGTCACGCGCGGCAGGAGTATCTGCCGACGGCGCGAGGCTACGATTTCTTTTCCGGCTATCCCATCGGCGGAAAGACCTCGCAGAGTCCTAGCGTCGAGGTCGAGGGTGTCTGGAAGACGTTTGCCGGGGAGTTCACGACCGAGGTGCTGACCGATCTCGCGATGGACTATGTGCGTCGGCTCCGTGGCCGGCCGTTCGCGATCTCGCTTCACTACTGGGCACCTCATGCGAACCAGGGCGTGCCGCCCGGCTTCAAGCTGCCCTACGACGATCGCACGTGGCTGCCGATGAAGGACGAGGATATCGCCCCGTGGCGCGACCAGCCGATCCGCGCTCCGGAGCCTCCCGCCCCGCAGCTCGACGTGCCGCGCTACGAACGCATCATGCGGGAGTATCTCGCCAGCGTGCATGGCGTCGATCGGAACGTGGGCCGGCTGCTCGATCTCCTCGACGAACTTGGGCTCGCGCGCGACACGATCGTTGTTTTTACCTCAGACAACGGCTACCTTCTCGGACAACACGGCCTCTGGCACAAGGGCAGCGGGTGGTGGCTGACGACCGACCGCCGCGATCCCGCCCAACTCCACGGGGCGACGCGTTTCAATCTCTACGACGAATCGATCCGCGTGCCCATGCTCGCCCGCTGGCCGGCGCGAATCCGCCCTGGCACGGTCGTGCGCGAGCCGGTTTCCCATCTCGATTGGTTTCCGACGCTCCTCGACGCGGCGGGGAAGGGCAGCGGCTCCGTCGCGGAATTGCGCGGCCGCAGTCTGATGCCGGTGTTCGCCGGGAAATCGCGGGATGGCGACGGCACGCTGTTTTTCCAGTATGTGCATCTGCGCGGTCTGCGCACCCCGGACTGGAAGCTGGTCCGCGATTTCAAGGCCGGCCGCGATGAACTCTACGACCTCCGCCACGATCCCGGGGAGTTGACGAATTTGTTGCCGGCGCGCGACGAACGCGCGGCGTCGGCCCACCGCAACCTGCTCGATCAACTGGAGCGCCGGATGCGGGAGATCGGTGATCGTGGCGAAATCTCAACCCCCTCTGCAGGCACCAAGGAGTGAACGCGGCACAATCGATTCTATGAACTCATCCATGCTTTTCCCTGTTTTGCGAATCCTGCGCGCCGGCCTCGTGGCCGTGACGCTCGTCTTGCTGCCGTCGTTCGCGGCCGCGCCGGCGCGGCCGCCGAATTTTGTGGTGATCATGCTGGACGACCTCGGCTACGGCGACCTCGGTGCCTACGGCAGCACGTTCAACCGCACGCCCAACATCGATCGCCTGGCCCGCGAGGGCGTGCGCTTCACCGATTTCTACGCCAACTCCTCCAAGTGCTCGCCCACGCGGGCGGCGCTGCTCACAGGGCGCTACCCCGAGCGCGCCGGCGTCAACACCGTGTTCACCGGCGTCACGCACACCGCGGGCATGAGTCCGCAGGCGGTCACATTTGCACGGCCGCTCCGGCAGGCCGGCTACGCGACCGCCGTTTATGGCAAGTGGCATGTGGGCTACGCGCTCGAGGCGAATCCCGCGCGCCACGGCTTCGACGATTTCCGCGGCCAGCTCAGCGGCGGCATCAACTACTTCACGCACATCGACGCCGGCGGCCACCACGACTGGTGGCACAACGAGAAACGCGTGCCCGAACGCGGCTACACCACGCATCTCGTCACCGACCATACGTTGAATTTCATCCGCGCGAACAAATCTCGCCCCTTCTGCGTCTACGTGCCCTACGGCGCGCCGCACATTCCGCATATGGGGCCGAACGACGGCGACATCGTGCGCTACGACCAGTTCTACGGCACGGCTGAGAAATACCGGGAGATGCTCGCCGAGGTCGACACCGAAGTGGGCCGCATCCTCGCGCAGCTGCGGGCCGACGGCCTCGACGGCAACACGTTTGTCTTTCTCACGTCCGACAACGGCGCCGACAAACCCGGCAGTAACCGGCCGCTCCGCGGCATGAAAGGCGAAATGTTCGAGGGCGGCCTGCGCGTGCCCTTCATCGCGTGGGCGCCGGGTCGCATCACCGCCGGCTGCGAGACCGCCGCACGCGCCGCGACGATGGACGTGTTTCCAACGCTGCTGGGCCTGGCCGGGCTGCCGGCGCCGACCCGCCAGGGCGAGGTGTTCGACGGCGTCGATCTCTCGCCCGTCTTGTTGCAGGGAAAACCTCTGACGGAGCGTCCGCTGTTTTTCCATTTCCGCGAATGGCGCGCGGCGATCTCCGGTCCGTGGAAGTGGATCACGTTCGACCGGCAATGGGACACCGAGCAACGCGGCCAGAAAGTGCAGACCCACCTGTTCAATCTCGCCGAGGACCCCGGTGAGAAAAAAAACCTCGCCGAATCCCAGCGCGATCAAGTGTCAAAGCTCAACGCCGCGTGGACCGGTTGGCGGGCCGACATCGAACCGGAGTCGAAGCCCGCCCTCCAGTGGGCGCGCCGCCGGGTGGATAATGTCGGCAAACTGATTGACCGAAATTAAAATTCACGCCGCCTCCAATTTTTCTGTTCTGCCATTAACCATCCCAAAAAAAACCATCCCATGAAAAAAACCCTCAGTTTCTCGCCTTTTGCGGCGTGCACGCCATCTCCGTTCACTTGGGCGCTCGCGCTGCTGTTGCTGATGTTCTCCGCCATGCGTGGGCACGCCGCCGAACCTACCTCCACCGCCGCTATTTCCGGGCGCGTGATCAATCGCGGCACGGGCAGCTATCTCGAAGGAGCGGACATCGCGCTGAGCGACAGCGGCCGCTCCACCACGACCGCGCGCGACGGCTCATTTCTAATCGCCGGAGTCTCCGCGGGCCGCCACGAACTGCAGGTTTTTTATACCGGACTCACCCCGCAGACCATTCCGGTCACGGTCGCGGCCGGCCGCACCACGGAACTTACGATTGAGCTCACCTCGCAGGTGTATCAGCTTGAGGCGTTCACCGTGCAGGGGGAACGCGAGGGCAACGCCGCCTCGATCACGCGCCAGCGCAACGCCGACAACGTGATGAACGTCGTCTCGATGGACGCACTCGGCAACGTCGCGGACGGCAACATCGGCACATTTCTGCAGCGCCTGCCCGGCACCGCGGGAATTCTCGCCAACGACGACGTCACCGGACTCGCCGTGCGCGGCACCCCACCCGCGTGGAACTCGGTCAGCGTCGATGGCGTGCGCTCCTCGTCGGCCTACGCCGACACCGACCTCACCAACGGCCGCGCGCGGGCCGTGACGCTGGATCAGATCCCCGCCGACTTCATCAAGGAGGTCGAACTGATCAAGGCGCTGACGCCGGACACCGCCGCCGACTCGATCGGCGGCACCGCCAATCTCGTCACCAAATCCGCGCTCGATCTGAAAGAGCGGTCGCTGACGTTTCGGGTCGGCAGCAACTACAACACGTATCGCAAGCACCAGCCAGACTGGACCCCGACCGGGACGTTCACCTACCTCACGAAGCTCGGCGGCCGCGACAACATCGGCATCGGGCTCTCCGGCAGTTTCACCGAGGTGAATAATTTCCGCGACCGCGTCCAGATGACGCGCAGCCAGGGCGATGGCCGCAACACGCAGTTTCGGACCCTCAACGACGATTATGATCGCACTCGCGCAGGTGGGGCGCTGCGGTTCAATTTCCGGCCCCATCCCGAACTCGATTTGTCCGCCGGTGTGCAATATGCCTATTTCTCCGGCCAGCAGTCGCGGACCGATTGGAATATTAGCGGCAACGGCAACGTCGCCGACTACAGCCGCGTCACCCGGGCGCAGATCGAGGCGGGCACACAGCCGCGCAACACGGCCAACGCCGTCGCGGGCGTGGCGCCCGGATTCACGGACACGCTGACCGAAATCCTGCACGCGACGTTTTCCAACACCGAGGGACGCATCATCCGTCATTTTCGAAACTGGAAATTCGACAGCGGCCTCAAGTGGAAGTTTGGGGCGAATCACGACCTGAACGCTCAGGCCTCTTACAGCCCGTCGGAAAACGCCGTCATTTTTGAGAACATGACGGTGACACGGGTCGGGGGATTCGGGCTGGGCATCGACACCTCCCTCAACCGACAACGTCCGGCGGTACGGCAGCTCTACGGCACCACCATCGCTGCGGGAGCGGATCTCTCCGGCTACACCGCGAACCGCACGGTCCCTGACGATCGCTACGGCAAGCAAGACGTGGCCGACGTGAAGGTCGACTATCGCAAGGAGTGGCGCGCCCTGCGCGTGCCGCTTACCTTCAAGGCCGGCGCGAATTGGCGGGAGCAATACCACACCATCAAAGTCACGCGGCCCAATTGGAACTACGTGGGTCCGGACGGCGTCGCGGGCATCAATCCGGCCACTGGACGCAACGACGACGACCTCGCCCAATTTCGCCTGGCCGGCCCCGGTTACGGCCTGTTCAACAATTACTACGCCGGACGCGACAAATTCAACTACGCGGCCTTCACGGACGTTTTTCGCCGCAACCCGAGCTGGTTCCGTCCCGTCGGCACCACGGTGTCCGCCACGCCGACGTTCAACGACATCACCGAAGCGGTCTCCGCCGCCTACGTCATGGGCCGGGCACAGGTCGGAAAACTGAACATCCTCGGCGGCCTGCGTTTCGAGAAAACGGATGTGACCGCCTCGGGCACGCTGACCGATCCGCGAAACACCGGCCGCAGCCGCGCGACGCGCGAATCCGACTACACCAACAGTTTTCCAAGCCTCCACTTCAAATACGAGGTGCGCAAGGGGCTGCTGCTGCGCGCCGCCTATTCCACCGGCATCGCCCGGCCGGATTTCGACGCTCTGTATCCAAACACGACGGTTTCCTACGACGATGCGCTGGGCACCGGCGTCGTGCGCTCGAACGATCCGGGTCTCAGCCCGCAATACAGCAAGAATTACGATCTCTCCGCGGAATATTATTACGAACCGGTCGGCGTTTTTTCCGTCGGCTGGTTTCACAAGGACATCAGCAAATTCATCGCCACGGAGACGCGGCCGATCGGCTCCGGGGCGGACAACGGATTTGACGGCCAATATGACGGATTCGACTGGATCACCTCGCGCAACTACGGCGACGCGACCATCCAGGGCTTCGAGGTCAACTATTCCCAGCAGCTGCAAATGCTGCCCAAGCCGTTCAACACGACGTCGGTCTTTGCCAACTACACGCGGTTGCGGACCCAAGGCCAGTACGGCAGCGGCGTCACGGAGCTCGCGCAATTCGTGCCGCGGACCGCCAACGCCGGCGTCTCGCTACGAATCGGGAAGGCGGAAGTGCGCGTCGCCTACAACTTCAATGGCGGATATCTGCGGACGTTTAACGCCAATGCCTTCGTCGCCCAGCGGAACGCCGCCGTGGAGATGTGGGACGTCAACCTGCAGTATACGTTGAAGTCGCGCTACAAACTTTACGTCGACGCCCGGAATGTTTTCAACAAGTGGCCGTACTGGTACACCGGCAATGACAACTCGCGCGTCGTCATGAGCGAAGTCTTCGGCACGCGCATCAGCGCCGGCGTGAGCGGACGGTTTTAACGCGATGACTGCGGTCATGATCTCAAGGCAAACAGCGATCTCTTGGTTGGCCCTTGCCGTGATCGTTCCGGCGTTCCCGGCTTCCCCGGTATCGTTCGACCGTGAGGTGCAGCCGATTCTCTCGGATTTCTGCTATGCCTGCCACGGTCCCGACGCTGCGAGCCGCAAGGCGCGGTTGCGCCTGGATCTGCCCGAGTCGGCCTACGCGCTGCGCGAGGAAGGCTCGCCCATTGTGCCGCATCATCCGGAGCGGAGTGTCGCGCTCCTGCGCATCGAGTCGCCGCACGAGGACGAGGTGATGCCGCCGGCCGATACGCACCGTCGCCCATCTGCGGCGCAGCGGGAGATCCTGCGCCGGTGGATCGCCGAGGGCGGGCGCTACGAACGGCATTGGGCCTTTGCGCCGCCGGGCACCGTGCCGGTGCCGGATACGCGGTTCGACGCGGCCGCCCGCAACCCGATCGATCGCTTCATCTTCTCCCGCCTCGAGCGCGAGGGGCTGGCGCCCGCGCCACCGGCAGACCGGCGCTCGCTTCTGCGCCGCGTGGCGTTCGACCTGACGGGGCTGCCGCCCGAACCGGCGGAGCTCGCGGCGTTCGCCCACGATGAGGCGCCTGATGCCTACGAAAAGGCGGTTGATCGCTACCTCGCCAGTCCGCGCTACGGTGAGCGCCGCGCTTCGGCGTGGCTCGACCTTGCGCGCAGCGGTGATACCCACGGACTGCACAACGACAATGTCCGCACCGCGTGGCCCTACCGCGACTACGTGGTGCGGGCGTTCAACGCGAACCGGCGCTACGATGACTTTCTTGTCGAGCAGCTGGCCGGTGATCTCCTGCCTCCCGTCAATCTCGATCAACTCATCGCGACGGGCTTCAACCGCGCTCACGTCACCTCAAGCGAGGGCGGGGCGCTGCCGGAGGAATTGCAGGCCAACATCGTCAACGACCGCGTAGCCACCGTAGGCGCCGCGTTCCTGGGCCTCACGACCGGCTGCGCCGCGTGCCACGATCACAAATTCGATCCGCTCACGCAGCGCGAGTTCTACGAGCTGGCCGCGTTCTTCAACAATACCGAGGACGGCCCCATCGACCGCAATATCGCGGCACCGCCGCCCTCGATCGGCCTGCCGACGCGGGAGCGACGGGGGAAATTCGAGGCGGAGTTCGCGCGGCTGGCTGACGTCGAACGCCGCCTGCAAGTGCGTCGCGAGGCTGCACCCGGTTGGATTCGCCGGCAAGTCGCGGAGGGCACGGCGCTGGATTTTCCGCGGCCGACCCGCGACGCACTGGTGACGCACCTCCGCGCCGATGAAGGCGGCGGCACGGTGTTGCGCGACACGGCGCAGGGCGCGCTCCAGCCGACCGTGGCGGTGGGCGGTAGTCCGCCGGTCTGGGGCGAGACGGTGTTGCACTGGCCCGCGCTGCGTCTGGCCGTGGGCTCGACGGTCGAACTTCCGGTCGCCGGGGACTTTGAAACGACAGACGCGTTTTCCGCAGTCGGCTGGATCAGGCCGCGGCAGCTTCCATCGTGGGGCAAGTCCGGCGCGATCCTAGCGCGGTTCGATCAGTTGAGTGGTCGTGGTTGGGACCTTTTCTGGGCGCAGGGTGGCAATGAAGACAGTCAGAGTGGCTCCGCCCTCAGCGCTCTCGTCGTGCATCTCATGCACGATGCTGAGCACGGAATCGAATTGCGCACGCCACCGATGTTGAACCGGCTCGATGGCTGGTATCACTGCGCCGTGACCTATGACGGCTCGGGCCGCGCAGCCGGGGTGCGACTTTTTGTTAACGGCCGTCCGGCAGTGGCTGAGGTCGTGCGCGATTCCCTCGGAGGCCGTTCGATCCGCACGCCGGTTGCGTTCCAACTTGGGCGCCGTGCGGGCGGATCCTTGCAGGCGGAGTGCGGCTATCAGGATATCCGGCTCTACCGTCGAGCGCTCCCGCCGGCCGAGGTGGCGCAGATCCACGCCGGGGCCGATCTGGCCGCTGAGATTCTCACGGCGCGTCCGACGGCGCGCTGGACGGCGGATGAGGCGCAGCTCGTGCAGGAGCATGCGTGGCGGCACCGAGACCCGGAAGCGCGTATGTTGTTCGGTGAGCGGGAGGCAATTCTGGCGCGGTTGGAAGGTCTGGCGGCAGGCGGGCCCCGCGCGTTGATTACGCGGGAGCGCTCCGGCCTGCCGACTGCCCATGTGCTTGATCGCGGGGTGTTCAGCGCGCGGAAGGAGCGGGTGGCGCCCGCGGTGCCGGGATTCCTGCCCCCGTTGCCCCACGACGCGCCGCGCAACCGCCTCGGGCTGGCGCGCTGGCTCGTCGCTCCCGGTCATCCTTTGACCGCGCGGGTAGCCGCGAATCGGATGTGGCAGGAAATTTTCGGCACTGGCCTTGTGGAGACGGCCGACGACTTCGGGACCGTCGGCGCAAGACCAACTCATCCGGAGCTGCTCGATTGGCTCGCCCACGATTTCGTCGCGAGCGGCTGGGATGTGAAGCGATTTTTCCGCCAGCTCGTGCTATCCGCGACCTACCGCCAATCGGCGCGCGTCAGTCCGGCTCTTGCCGAGCGCGATCCGGCCAATCGCCTGCTGGCGCGCGGCCCGCGGTTGCGGCTCGACGCGGAGTGTGTGCGCGATGCAGCGCTCGCCGCCGCCGGGCTGCTTACAGAGGACCAGGAAGGCCCTCCAGTGAAAATCTATCAGCCACCGGGATTGTGGGAGGCCGTCGCATTTCCCGGCAGCAATACCCAGACGCATCGGGTCGACTCGGGTGCGGCGCTGTTTCGCCGCAGCCTCTATGTTTTCTGGAAACGCACCGCTCCGGCGCCCCTCCTGCAAACTTTCGACGCCCCCAGCCGTGACACCTGCACCGTGCGTCGCGAGCGCACCAACACGCCGCTCCAGTCGCTGGCGCTGCTCAATGCGCCGGATTTCATTGAGGCCGCCCGGCACCTCGCCGCACGGGCGTGGCGTGCCTCCCCCGATGACGGCGCGCGCCTGCAATTCATGGCGGTTGCAGTGCTCTCTCGTTCCATTCGCGATCCTGAGAAGCGGACTTTGCACGACGCGCTGCTCGCATTCCGGTCACGGTTCGTCGCCGATACCGCTGCGGCGCGGGCGCAGATCGCCGTCGGCCAGAGTCCGGTTCCGACCGATGTCCCGGCGGCCGAACTAGCCGCATGGACCCTGATCGCGCGGCTCTTCCTCAACCTCGACGAGGCGCTCGTGAAATGAACCTGCCATTCGACCCCGATCATCTGCCTTCGTCTGCGGATCCGACCGTGCCGGCGGGACTGCGCGCCGAGTTCATGCGCCATGAGACGCGCCGGCAATTTCTCACGCAGCTCGGGCGCGGGTTGGGAGGGGCCGCGCTGGCGTCGTTGGCGGGCCTCCGGCTGCCCGCGGCGGCGACCATCGCGCCCAAGGCGAAGCGCGCCATTTACCTGTTCATGGCGGGCGCGCCTTCGCAGCTCGATCTCTGGGACTACAAGCCCGGACTTGGCGCCCGCTACGACCAGGATTTGCCCGAATCTGTGCGCGGTGGCCAAGCCCTCACCAGCATGACTTCCACCCAGTCGCGCCTCCCCATCGCGCCGTCGATTTACCGGTTCGGCCAGCACGGACATTGCCGCCGCTGGGTGAGTGAACTGCTGCCACACACGGCTGGCCTCGTCGACGATCTGGCGGTTGTGAAGAGCGTCTGGACCGAGGCGATCAATCACGATCCGGCGATCACCTACATGCTCACTGGCAACCAACTGGCGGGCAAACCGAGCGTCGGCGCGTGGCTGTCTTATGGACTCGGCCGGATGAACGAAGACCTGCCGACCTTTGTCGTCCTCACCTCGAAGTTTTCCTCCACCAGCGGTGCCCAGGCGCTGTTTTCCCGGTTGTGGGCGGCGGGCGTGCTACCGGCGGAGCACGCCGGGGTCGCCTTCCGCGGCGATGGCGATCCGGTGCTTTATCTCAACGACCCCACGCGCCTCGATGCCGCCACGCGGCGCGTGCTGCTCGACGGTGTGCAGGCGCTCAATCGCGCCACTTACGAGGAGGTCGGTGATCCCGAGACGCATGCCCGGATCGCTCACCATGAGATGGCGTTTCGTATGCAGGCGAGCGTGCCCGAGCTGACCGATCTTTCCGGCGAGCCAGCCGAGACCTTCGAACTCTACGGGCCGGATTCGCGCGTCCCCGGCTCCTTCGCATACAATTGCCTGCTGGCGCGACGGCTGGCAGAGCGCGGCGTGCGCTTTACGCAGATTTTTCACCGCGGCTGGGATCAGCACAAGGCGCTGCCCGCCAACCTGCCGCTCCAGTGCCGCGATGTGGATCGCGGCTGCCACGCGCTTGTCACCGATTTGAAACGTCGCGGCCTGTTGGACGATACGCTGGTCGTGTGGGGCGGCGAGTTCGGGCGCACGGTGTATTCGCAGGGCGAGCTCACGCCGAAAAGCTACGGTCGCGATCACCATCCGAAGTGCTTCACCGTGTGGATGGCCGGCGGCGGGGTGCGGCCCGGCATCGAATACGGAGAGACGGACGAGTTCGGCTATAACATTGCGCGCGATCCGGTCCACATCCGCGACCTCAACGCCACGATGCTCCACCTCTTCGGCCTCGATCACGAACGTCTTTCGGTCCGCCATCAAGGCCTCGATCAGCGCCTCACGGGTGTGCTCCCAGCACGCGTCGTGCGCGAAATCCTGCTGTAAGGACTGTCCCTTCCTCTGCGCGAACATCGCCAATCCAATCTGCCATCCAACCTCCCATGAAAAAACGCCTTCTTGCCTTGATGCTGATCGCAGCCTGCGCCGCTCCGGCCGCTACGCCCCGGGCGGTGATTCGGTCTGAGTTCATTTACGAAAAGGCCCCGTTCCCACAGTGCCACGCCTCGACGATAATCGAGGTTGCGCCCGGCCGTCTCCTCGCCTCGTGGTTCGGCGGCACGGCGGAAAAAAATCCCGACGTCGGGATCTGGGTGTCGCGCCACGACGGCATCACGTGGAGCGCGCCCGTCGAGGTCGCCAATGGTATCCAAGCCAGTGGCCCGCGTGTGCCGACGTGGAACCCCGTGTTGTTTCAGCCGAAAGGCGGCCCGCTCCTGCTTTTCTTCAAGGTCGGTCCCTCGCCGCAATCCTGGTGGGGTGAGGTGCTTTCCTCGAGCGATGGCGGCGCCACTTGGGGCAATCGCCGCCGGTTGCCCGACGGCATCTACGGCCCGATCAAAAACAAACCCGTTCAGCTCGCCGACGGCACGATCCTCTCGCCGACCAGCGACGAGACGGATGAAAAGCCCAGCAAATGGCGCGTCTACTTCGAGCGCTCGACCGATCTGGGGAAAACGTGGACGAAAACCCCGTTTTTCAACGACGGACTCGAGGTCGGTGCGATTCAGCCGAGTGTGCTGTTTCTTGGCGGCGAGAAACTCCTGGCACTCGGCCGCACTCGCCAGGGCAAGGTCTTCTCCATCACGTCGCCGGACAACGGCCAGACTTGGGGCAAGATGAGTCTCACCTCGGTGCCGAATCCAAATTCGGGCACCGATGCCGTCACGCTCGCCGACGGTCGTCATCTGCTCGTTTACAACAACACGCCCAAGGGCCGCACGCCGCTGAGCGTCGCGATTTCCCGTGACGGCGCCGAATGGAAACATGTGCTCGATCTCGAGACCGCGCCCGGCGAATACAGCTATCCCGCCGTCATCCAGGCCGCCGACGGCCGCGTGCATATCACCTACACGTGGAAGCGCGAAAAGATCCGCCACGTCGTGCTAAACCTGACGAAACTCTAAACCATCACTCGTATGTCTTCCCCCTTTCGCCCCAGCGGCATCTATTCCGCCCAATGGCTGCCCATCGATTCCGCCGGCGCGCTCGACCGCGCTGCTCTCGCCACGCACCTCGCGTTTGAGAAAGCCGCCGGCATCAACGGCGTGCTCGGCCTCGGCAGCACGGGCGAGTTTCCGCACTTCTCGCCGGACGAACGCAAAGTCGCGCTCGCCGCAGTCGCCGAACTCGCCGCGCCGCTCCCGGTCATCGCCAACATTACCGACCTGCGCCCGAAGGTCGCGATTGAGCTCGGCCGCTTTGCGAAGTCGCTCGGCCTGCCGGCCGTCGCGCTCATGCCGCCGCCGTTCTTCCCGTTGTCGCAGGACGATATTCTCGCGTTTTTCCTGCACGTCGCCGAGGCCGTCGATCTGCCGGTGATGCTCTACAATTT
>CAMBVX010000162.1 GCA_945871085.1 Opitutus sp. GAS368
CCGGCGATGGGGATGATTTGGGCGCCGGTGATGGCGAGAGGTTTTTCCTGGGCAGAAACCAGCGTGGCACCGCAAGCCAGCAGCGCGAGGCAACGGAAGGGGAAACAAAGCATGGGACGGCGAACGTAGGCCCGACGGCACCGCAGACAATCGCGAAAACGCGGTCCGCAACGCGACGCCATGCGAGGCCGGCGGAGTTGGGCGTCAACCGTGCGTGCAATCCGAAGCCGGAGGTGCTTCAAACATCACGCTCTCCGCCCCCTCGCCGCGCTCGACCACCATGAACCCCCACACGATCTCCCGCCGCCACTTTGCCGCTACGCTCACCACCGGAGCCGCCGCGCTCGCCCTCCGGACGCGCGCCGCGGATCCGACCGGGCCGATCGCGAGCATTGAAAAAGTGACGCTGCGGCGCGGCCGTGATGGCAGCGGGCCGACGTGGTTTCACCCGCGGGCGTGCATCGTTCCCGGCCGCAACGGCGCTCGCGACACCGTACTCATGACGCTGCAGACGATCGCGGGCTCGGACTATTTTGGTCCCGTCAACGCAATGACCTCGCCCGATCTCGGCCGCACGTGGACCGAGCCGCAGCCCGTGCCGGCGCTGGGGCGTGTCCCGCTCGCTGGCGGGGTCGAGGAGGGCGTGTGCGATGTCGTGCCCGAATGGCACGAGCGGACGCGCACCGTGTTGGCGCTCGGGCACACGGTAAACTACCGCGGTCCTAAGTTTTCCTCCGATCAACCGCCCCGCTGGCCCGTCTACGCCGTCTGGCGCGAAGGAAAATGGGGCCCGCGCCGTAAACTGGAGTGGACCGATCCTCGGGGAGCGCGGATCTACTCCAATGGCTGCGGCCAACGCGTCGTGCTCCCGAACGGCGACCTCCTGATCTCGCTGACGTACGGCGCGACCAAGGAGCAACCGCTCTCCGTCACGAGCGTGATCTGCGCCTTCGATGGTGAGACCCTGACCATCAAACGCAGCGGCAGCGAAATTACCCACGACAAAGGCCGCGGTCTCCTCGAACCGTCGCTCACCGCGTGGCGTGATCGTTTCTACCTCACGCTCCGCGCCGAGGACGACCGCGGCTACGTCTGCACGAGCGAGGACGGCCTCGCGTGGTCGCCGAAACAGATGTGGGCCTGGGACGACGGGGAACCGCTCACGCTCTCGACGACGCAGCAGCATTGGCTCACTCATTCCGACGCCCTCTGGCTCGTCTACACGCGCAAAGACGCGAGCAACGTGAATGTCGTCCGCTGGCGCGCGCCGCTCTGGATGGCACAGGTCGATCCGCGCACGCTGCGGCTCCTCCGCGCCAGCGAGCGCGTCGTGCTGCCGCTGGTCGGCGAGGGCATCAAGGACCCGAACCGTGTCGCCATCATGGGCAATTTTCACCCGCTCAATGTCACGCCCAACGAGTCATGGGTGACCGTCGGCGAATGGCAGCCGAAGAACGGCATCCACGGCGATCTGCTCCTCGCCCGCATCCGCTGGACGACACCCAACCGCCTGATCGCGACCCGCTGATTTTTCCGCCATGAAAACTCGTTTGACCATCGCCATCCTCACCGCCCTCACGCCCCTGCTCGCCGGTAGCGCGCTCGCAGCCACGCCCGTGCCCACCCCCGCGCCCAACGCGGCCGACCGCATGTTCGCCGAGTATTTCCGCCTCGAGACCGAACGCCTCGCGGCCTCTTCGCTCGCCGATGGGAAGACGCTCCGCGACTGGACCGATCGTCGCGGGCAGTATCGCGAAGAACTTTTCGAGATGCTCGGCCTCTCGCCGCGCCCCGCGAAAACCGACCTCCAACCCACGATCACGGGCCGCGTCGAACACGCGGAATTCTTCGTCGAAAAACTCCACTTCCAATCGCTGCCCGGTCTCTACGTCACCGCGCTCCTCTACGTGCCGAAAAATCTCACCGGCCGCGCGCCCGCGATTCTCTACGGTTGCGGACACGCCGACGTAAAGGACGGCAAGACGAGCCTCGGCAACAAAACCGGCTACCAGCACCACGGCGAGTGGTTCGCGCGCCATGGCTACGTGTGCCTTGCGATCGACACGATCCAGCTCGGCGAACTCCAGGGCGTGCATCACGGCACGCGGCGCTTCGGTCAATTCTGGTGGAATTCCCGCGGCTACACGCCCGCGGGCGTCGAGGCCTGGAACGGCATCCGTGCGCTCGACTACCTTCAATCGCGTCCCGAGGTCGACCCGGAGAAGATCGGCATGACCGGCCGCTCCGGTGGTGGCGCTTACACGTGGTATACCGCCGCACTCGACGAGCGCATCAAGGTCGCCGTGCCTGTCGCCGGTATCACGGATCTGCACAACCACGTCGTCGACGGCACGGTGAAGGGACACTGCGACTGTATGTTTATGGTGAACACGTATCGCTGGGACTACGCGAAACTCGCCGCCCTCCTCGCCCCACGCCCGCTGCTGATCGCGAATTCCGACAAAGACACGATCTTCCCCCTCGATGGCGTGCTCCGCGTGCACGGCGCAGTCGCGCGCCTCTACGCCCTGCACAACGCGTCCGAAAAACTCGGTCTGCTCATCACCGAGGGCCCGCACAAAGACACGCAGGATCTGCAAGTGCCCGCCTTCCGCTGGTTCAACCGCTGGCTCAAAGGCACCGACCCGCTCATCACCGTCGCCGCCGAAAAACTTTTCGAGCCCAAACAACTCCGCGTCTTCCCCGTGGGCGCCGAGCCCAAGGACGAACGCACGACGAAGATCCACGAGACCTTCGTGCCCATGGCCACACCCGCACTCCCGGCCGACGCCGCCGCATGGGCCCAACAACGCACGGCCTGGATGCAGGCGTTGCGCGAAAAATCCTTCCGTGGCTGGCCGGCCGCCAAGGAACCGCTCGCGCTCGGCCGCCGTGATCGCACCGGCGACGTCGAGACATGGGACTTCATCACCCAGGGCCCCATCCGCCTCCCGCTCACAGTGCACCGGCCCTCCAATCGCGCACCGGTCAAACGCGTGCTCCTCTACGTGCTCGACCGCGCTGAACCCACGCCCGTCTCACCGGCCGCCACGGTCGAAACCGCCATTGTGCATTTCTTCCCGCGCGGCCTCGGGTCCACGACTTCGGCACTGACCGCTGCGGACCAAAACGAAGTCCGCCGTCGCTACCAACTGCTTGGCCAGACGGCCGACGGCATGCGCGTGTGGGATATCCGCCGCGCCGTCGCCGCACTCCGCACGCATCCGCTTTTCGGCGACACGCCGATTCAGCTCGTCGGCACGCACGACCAAGCCATCAACGCCCTCTACGCCTCGCTCTTCATCGACGGCCTCGCCTCCGTCGAATTGGTCGCCCCGCCTGCGTCGCATATGACCGGCCCCGACTACCTCAACGTGCTGCGTTTCCTCGATATTCCGCAGGCCGCCGCGATGTCCGCCGAGCGCCAACCGGTCAAGTGGTCCCAGAGCAATCGCGAGGCCTGGTCGTGGACGACACAGGTCGCAAAAAAACTCGGCTGGGCTCCGGACCGGTTGCAGTGGTGAGGTCCATCGGAGGGATCTTCTGCCACTGCGGGCCGTGAATTCCTGCGACCGTGCGGTTGCCACGGAGCGCATCCGTTGTCAGCAAACCCCACCATGACCTTTTTTCTCCGCCTGCTGCTGCTGCTCGGATGCGTGACGTTCGCCGGCGCGGCAGAGCCCCTGCGCGTGATGTCCTTCAACGTCCGCTACGCCACCGCATCAGATGGGGACAATGCTTGGACAAAACGCACCGAACTTTTTTTCGCGACCATCGCCGCCTTCGCGCCCGACCTCATCGGATTCCAAGAGGTCGTCGCGATTCAACACGACGCGCTCACGGCCCGCCTGACCGACTTCGCGTTCAGCGGCGTCGCCCGGGACGACGGCCAGCGCAAGGGCGAGTGGTCGTGTATCGGCTACCGCAAGGCCCGGTTCACCGCTGTCGCCGCAGGAAATTTTTGGCTTTCCGAAACCCCTGAGGTGATCGGTAGCAAGTCGTGGGACGCGGCGATCACACGCCTTTGCAGCTGGGTGCGGCTGCGCGAGACGGCCACCGGCAAAGAGTTTCTCTACGCCAACACTCATTTTGACCACCGGGGCGTCGTCGCGCGCCAAGAAGCCAGTCGCGTGATCTCCACTCGCCTCCCGCAAATCGCGGCCCAGCTGCCCGCGCTGCTCAGCGGCGACCTCAATATCAACGAGGATAATCCCGCCTATGCCGTCCTCGTGAAACCCACGACGCCGGGTGCGATCCGCTGGATCGACTCCTTCCGCGAAGTGCACCCGACCCGCGGGCCGGAGGAAGCCAGCTTCAACGGCTTCAAAGGCACGACGAAGGGTTCGCGCATCGATTTTATTTTTCACACCGCCGATTTCGTGGCGACTGAAAGCACCATCGATCGCACCGCACGCGACGGGCGCTACCCGTCCGATCACTATCCCGTCACCGCCGTGCTGCGGTGGAAATAATTCCAATACGCGTTCAAGATGAACTTAACCGGCTTGGGGGTAGGAGCCTGCTTGCAGGCGATTATAATGTTCTGAATCGCCCGCAAGCGCTCTCCTACAAAAGACCGTCATTTGGCTCATCTCGAACGCAACTTGGCATCAGTTCACGTCGTAAACCTCCACGAGCGCGAGACCGGTCGCACCACCGACGCCGGTGACCACCGCCGTGTAGGCACCGGGCTCGAGCGTGACGAGCAACGCGGCATCGAGACTGTCAGGAGCAAATGCAAACGCCCCGGCCCGCGCTGCGGTCGACGCCACGGCCGCCGGGCTGCGTCCGAGCGACCAATCATCATTTTGCGCGAGCCACGTCGCTCCACGGTAAAGAGCCAGCGCCGGGTCGGTGAGCGACGGCGCGACATTAAGCGCGGCGAGCGCCGGCCCGGCCGCACGGATGAGCACACGACAGGGCTGAGTGCCACCGAGCACAAAACCCGCGACCAGCGGCGCCGCGGGCGTGACTTCGCCCCGGGTGGCCACGTTGATCAACCGGGGCCGATCCGGACCGACTTGAACGAGCGGCAGCTCGTAGACCTCCACGAGTCCAACCCCGGTGAGTCCACCCACCCCGGATACGGTCGCCGTGTAGCCCCCGGCCGTCGGCGGACTGGTGAAAACGAAAGCGGCGTCCTTGCTCGCGAGCGGAAACGGAAACGCGCCGGCCTGGGCGAAGGCCGTCGCGACCGACGGTAACGCCACGACGTCCCAATCGTTATTCGCGGCGACGACGGTACTGGCACCCGCCGGCACCAGCGCGAGCTGAGGATCGGCGAGCGCACCGCCGACACCGAAGGGAACAAGACTGGGCCCGGCGGCGCGCACCAGCAGGCGCATGGCGCCACCCGTAGTGACAAAACCCGCAATAAGCTGCGCGCCGCCGGTCCCCACCGCACCGCGCGTCGCGAGATTCACCAGCCGCCCGTCCCCATTGGCCGCCACGACGTCGGGTGAAGAGAGCACCGTGCCGTCGCGGGAATACCTGACGCGAAAAAACGTGGTGCGGCCGGCGGGATAATCGAAGAGCCCTTGCGCCGGCGGGATGACGAGCGCTGCAGGATTCGGCAACGCCGGAGTCCACGTCACGCGATCGACCGAGTTTTCAAAATCGACGGCCACATCGGAACGACCGAAGGCACGCCGGTCACCGAATGCCACCCCGACCGAACCCGCCGCGAAATACATGCCGCTGCCGCCCTCGGCAGCACGCGGGGCGGTGCCTTGCGCGTATTCGAGGAGATTGGCGTAACCGTCGCCATCGGGGTCGGCGGCCGGGCCGCTTTGCGCGGCAACAGCGAGCTCAACGCGGTTAAAATGCGCCGTGCGCCACGCGTCGAAGCTGGGCGCGGCAGTGAGCGCAAAACGCGCCGAAAACGGATCGGCGTCCCCCGTGCGCGTATCACACCAGAGCGCGAGCGCCGACTGGTCAGCGCCGAGCGAGGGCACGAGGCCGAGATAATCGCCGAGCATATAGCCGCGCGAGGTGGGCGTGGCGTTGCGGATGTCGCTGGATTTATCGCTGAGGCGGATGCTCGGCAGCCACGTGGCGCCACCGTCGAGCGAGAACGCGGCAAAGTGGTCCACGGCCGGAAATGCGGCAGTCGAGTGGCGGCGATCCATCCAGACCACCGTCACGCGCTGGCCGTCAGGCGAGGCAGCGACCGCGGGGTTCATCACGGAAACACCCGGCGGGTTGTCGCTCACCACGAGCGGAGCCGACCACGTCGCTCCGCGATCGGACGATTTCACCACCAGCACGCGCGGTGAACCGCCGACCACAGCCGTGTAGGAAACGAACACCTCCCCGGTCACTCGCGCGGCCGCCGAGCCAATCAAGAAAACGCCGTCGCGCAGATCGGGATCATCCCAGCCGGAAACACTGTTAACGGCGATGGTGGCGGTAGCCGGCCACGTCCGCCCGCCATCGCTGGAGGTTTTCGCTTCGATGCGAAAGTTGAGCACACTGGTGTTGGGCGTGAGAAAGGAAATATACGGCACGATGAGCGCGCCGTCCGGGAGGAAGAGCGGTTGCGAGGATTGGTTCGAAGCCGTGGTCGGCGTGATCCTGGCCGGGGCGCTCCACGATGCTCCGCGGTCATCACTGACCGAAGACTCGAGGAAATTAAAATTGCCGGAAAAATTGGTCCACGTGACCGCGAGCCGACCGACATTGGGCGTGGCAGGGAGGTCGTTCACAGCCATCCAATTTTTATCAAGTTTGACCGTGGAGACCAACGAGCTCGCGACCGTCACCGGTGGAAACCAGGTGGCGCCCCCATCGACCGAGCGACTCACGACCACCGCGGTCTGGCCGAACGCAGGGTCGAGGGAACCGAGCGTATTCAGATACAGGTCACCCTGGGGTCCGATGGCGGCGACCGGGTCAGTGGCGCGCAAAAACCCGCCGCCACTCGCGACGGTGAGGTGGGGGATCAACGCCCGCGTCCAGGTAAACCCACCGTCGCGCGACACCGCGTAGCCGCAACCCAGCGCGCCGCCGTCGGCCACGAAGCGGCCCTCTTGAAAAGTGGCCAGCAGCACATCGGAATCCACGGCGCTGCGTGCGAGGTGCGCCTCGGCCTGACCGCGTTGCGTGGCCGGAAGCGCGGCGGGGTCGTCCCCGAGACGGACATTTGGACCGACGCGCGCGTCGAGGACCACGGGCGCAACGCCTTTATTACTGCCGGAGAACTCGCCGGCCCGTGCGGTCGGGCGCACGGCCGGCGCACCGAATTCACCCTGAGCTGCGAGGGCCGCGAAGCGGCCACCCGAGAGCATGTCGGGGTTGACGCCAGACGGCGTCAGCACCGGGGCGGTGTGTGCCAACCCACTGCACACGGCGAGCGCAAGCAAGACCGGGCCAAATTTCATCGGCAAAAACAGACCCCAAGTCGGACGGTGACACAAGCGCCGCAGTGCGTGCCGTCCGGGTGAAATCAAAAGTGGTTCCTCGCAGTTTCCGGCAGATTCGGGATTTGGCCTGCGGTAGCCACAGGCCTCCGTGCCTGTGGGGTTCGGCTCCACGCCCACAGGACCGGCAGGCAGGGACGCCTGCCGCTACACCGCCCTGCCGGACTCAGTATCCTTCAAGGATAGCAGCGAAACTTGAGAATACCTGTCGCGCGGATTTACCCAGTGAACCTTGCCAAGCCGCCCAACCCCGACTCCCAAAGCTTGCACGTGTGATAATTGGCGGCAAAAAATAGGGCCCACCTCGCAATCCCCGCCGGACAGCCCCTCTGTTTTGGCGATCCTTCCAACCTATATGACTACCACACCCACCCGTTCGCTCGGCACCACCGCCCTGGTCTGCCTCCTGACCGCACTCGCCACGGCGATGCTTCACGCCCAAACCGCACCCGCACCCTCCCCTGCCACCGCCGAGAAAAAAGACGGCAAAGAAGACGTCCTGAAACTCGAGGCCTTCTCCGTCACCGGCACCAACATTAAACGCCTCGACCAGGAAAAGGTCCTCCCGGTCACCGTTTTCAACATCGAGCAGATCGAGATCCGCAATGCCCTCACGCCGGTCGAGATGCTCACCGCCCTCCCGCAGGTGACCAACATCCCGCTCAACGAATCCCAAAATGGCGGGGCCAACTCCCGCGGCGACAACGCCAACGTCAACCTCCGCGGTATCGGCGCGGGCAACACGCTCGTCCTCCTCAACGGCCGCCGCCTCGCCCCGCACCCCGTCACCTCCAACGACGGCGGCGTCCCCGCCTTCTACGCCAACGTCAACCAGCTTCCCACCCAGGGCATCGAGCGCATCGACATCCTCCGCGACGGCGCCTCCGCCATCTACGGTTCCGATGCCGTCGCCGGCGTCATCAACTACATCTCGCGCCGCGACCTCCGCGGCACCGAACTGCGCACCCGCTGGGGCGTCCCGGAACACGGTGACGGGCGCAACCTCCAGGCGACCCTGACCTCCGGCCGCGAATTCGCGGGCGGCAAGGGCCGTTGGCTCTCCACGTTCGATTTCCTCCAACGCGATGCGATCCCCTACAGCAGCCGCTCCTATACCCGTAACGCCAATCACACCGCCCAAGCTCCCGCCGGCTTCAACGCCCTCGGCGGTTCGTTCGACGGACGCTCCGCGGTCAGCATTTATCCCTCCTTCCGTATCGGCACAGCAACCACAGCCAACTTCTTCCGCCCGGTCAACGGCGCGCTCACCTTCACCACGGTTTCTCCGACGACGAACCGCGCCGCCAATCCGGAATTCTTCACCAATCTCAACCAGTATCAAAATACCGGCCAGAGTAAATCGGACCGCAAAAACTGGTTTTCCCACATCGAGTATGACCTCACCGACCGCATCACCGCCTTCGGCGATTTCTCCCTCTACCACTCCAAATCCAACCTCCAGCGCCAACCCATTCAGATCAACGCCCCCGGCTCCGACCAGTTCGCGCCCATCAGCATCAACAATCCGTTCAACCCTTACGGCTCGCGCTTCTACAGCGCCACCGGCGCACCCAATGCCGACGGCACTCCTCGCCTCAGCGGCACCCCGCAGGCCACCACCCTCGTCTCCGTCCTCCTGCAGGATCTCGGCACCGAATCCGTCGAGGTAAACTCCGGCGTCTACCGCGGCGTCGCCGGCTTGCGCGGCAAAATTCTGAGCGATTGGACCTGGGAATCCGCCGCCGTCTACACGCGCGCGTACACCGGTGACGTTTCCAACAACGCCGCGCGCGAATCGCTCTTCCAAAAAGCGCTCCTGCGCACCGACAACACCGCCTACAATCCCTTCGGCTACACCTTCAAAGTCGCGGGCAACGCCATCGTCCCCGACCAGCCCTACACCAACCCGCAGTCCGTCCTCGATACCTTCGTGCAAAAATGGCGCCACGACGGTTTCAGCGCGATCACCAGCTTCGATGCCCGCGCCTCCGGCCCGATCTTCCGCTACTGGGGCAACACCGTCTCCCTCGCCACCGGCGCCGAATACCGCCACGAGCAATATCTCGATCTCCGCCCCGCCTACGTCGGCAGCAATCCCCCCGGCGTCGGCCTCGCCGAAAACGACAACGATTACCTCGTCGCCTCCTACGCCCCCAACTCCACCGGCAACCGCATCGTTTACAGCGGCTACGTCGAAACGATCATCCCCGTCTTCGCCCCCCAGCGGAAAATTCCGCTGCTCTACTCGCTCGAGCTCACGGGCTCGGCCCGCTATGAAAACTACAGCGACTTCGGCACCACTCTCCGCCCCAAGGCCGGCCTGAATTGGAAACCCTACGACGGCCTGATGGTGCGCGCGTCCTTCAACGAGGGTTTCTCCGCCCCCAATTTGCCCACCCTCTACGCGCCGACCCGCTTCATCGTCGACAGCGCCCCCGGTTCCACTGACGCCTACCGCACACAGACGGTCGGCAACGGCACCTATATCATGAAGCGCTTCTCCACCGGCAACCTCGCGCTCAAACCCGTCACTTCCATCGGCAGGAGCATCGGCCTCGCCTTTGAAGTGCCCAAGGTGAAGGGCCTCTCCCTCACGGCTGACTACTGGCAAATCGACCAGTCCAACGTCATCGGCAGCTACTCCGATTCCCAGCTCGTCAACAGCGACGCCGCGAAACTCAACGCCTACACCCAGGCCCAGCTCGCCGCCGGCCGGACCGTTGCCCAAATCGACCTCGGTTCCGGCACCGCGAACTACCAGGGCGACCCCGGCATCAAGCGCTTCGCCCCGACTGCCGCCGACATCGCCACCTTTGCCACCTACAACGCCACTCGCCCCCCCGCCCAACAGGCCCCCGTCGTCGGTCTCATTGAGTCCCGCAACATCCAGTTCCAAAACCTCGCGAAGGGCTACGCCAGCGGCATCGACCTCAGTCTCAATTATCAAACCCCTAACCTCCCCATCGGCCGGTTCTCCTTCAACGCCGATTGGTCCTACATGATCCGCACCTACCAACTGCGCGACGTCCCCGGCTCGGCCCCCGCCTTCATCGAACGGCTCAACACCGATGGCACCACCCGTTGGCGCGGCACGAACGCCATCAACTGGCGCAAAGGCAATTGGAACGTCGGCTTCAGCGCGTATTATACCGGCAGTTACGCCGACACTGCCACCGTCACAGCCGCGAACTACGCCTTGCTCGGCGCCCCGAACTACATCTCGAGACAATTCGACAGCGGCACCTACCTTTACCGCTACGTCGTGCGCGACGTCGTCTCCTTCAACGCCTCGCTCGGCTACCGCTTCAAGCAGGAAGCCCCGCGCCTCCTTCGCCACAGCTCGATCCGCCTCGGCGTCGTGAATCTCGCCGACCAGGAACCACCCCTCGTCTCCGGCGCCACGGGCGTTTCTGCCTCCGTGCACGGCAGCCTCTTCCAAGGCCGCACCTGGACCATCGAACTCACCAAACAACTCTGAGTAGGGCGGACTTCAGTCCGCCCCCACCCCGCAGCGCCACGTCCCCCGTGGCGCTGCGTCTTTGTCCATCTCTGAAAAATCGTTCTCGTTCCTCGTTCTCGTCATCGTTCTCTCCGCCCCTCTTTCTCTTTCCTCTTTCTCTTAATCTTTCTCCCTTCCCGGTCCCCGTCCCCTCCTCGTCGCTATGCTCCGCCCCCTCCGCCTTTTGTCCCTCTCTGAAAAATCGTTCTCGTTCCTCGTTCTCGTCATCGTTCTCTCCGCCCCTCTTTCGCTTTCCTCTTTCTCTTAATCTTTCTCCTCCGTCCGTCCGACCCTCCCTCGTTCGCATCATCCCCTCCGCTCTCCTCGCCGCCATGCTCCGTCCCCTCCGCCTCGTCGCCGTCGCAGTCTTCCTCGCCGCGTCCTTCGCCGCCAACGCCGCGACCGCTCCGCTCCCCACCCCGAAGGAGCATTTCGGCTTCACCATCGGCGACGACTATCACCTGGCGACCTACACCCAGACCGAGGCGTATTTCAAAAAACTCACCGCCGCATCCAACCGCCTCCGCCTCGTCGATATCGGCAAATCCGAGGAAGGCCGCACCCAATGGATGGTCGTCTGCACTTCGCCCGCCAATCTCGCGAAGCTCG
The DNA here is from genome assembly GCA_945871085.1 of Opitutus sp. GAS368. Lineage (GTDB taxonomy): Bacteria > Verrucomicrobiota > Verrucomicrobiia > Opitutales > Opitutaceae > GAS368. The sequence goes on from CAMBVX010000162.1 coordinate 11,527, forward strand.
ACCGCTACCAAGACATCTCACGCCGCCTCGCCCGCGCCGAGGGGCTCACCGAAGCCGACGCCCGCGCCCTCGCCGCCGAAGGCCGCGTCGTCGTCTGGATCGACGGCGGCCTCCACGCCACCGAAACCCTCGGCGCCCATCAGCTCATCGAGACGCTCTGGAACTTTACCAGCCGCACCGATGCCGAGACGCTCCGCATCCTCGACCAGTGTATCATCCTGTTCACCCACGCCAACCCCGACGGCCAGGAGCTCGTTTCCTCGTGGTATATGCGCCGCCCCGAGCCCGCCAAACGCATCGTCGACGCCCTCCCGCGCCTCTACCAAAAATACATCGGCCACGATAACAACCGCGACTTCTTCATGAACAACATGAGCGAGTCCACCAACATGAGCCGCCAGCTCTACCTCGAATGGCTCCCGCAGATCGTCTACAATCACCACCAGACCGCCCCCGCCGGCGCCGTCGTCGCCGGCCCGCCCTACCGCGATCCCTTCAACTACGTTTACGACCCCATTCTTGTCACCGGCCTCGACTCCGTCGGCTCCGCCATGAACACCCGCCTCAACGTCGAGGGCAAACCCGGCTATACCCAACGCTCCGGCTCCGTCTTCTCCACGTGGTGGAACGGCGGCCTCCGCACCACGACGTATTTCCACAACATGCTTGGACTCCTCACCGAGACCATTGGCAGCCCCACGCCGATGGAGGTTCCCCTCGTCCCTTCGCGCCAGCTCCCCACCTCCGCCACGCCTTTTCCGGTCACTCCGCGCAAATGGCACTACGCGCAGTCCGTCGCCTACTCCGTTTCTCTCAACTACGCCGTCCTCGACTACGCCGCCCGCCAGCGCGACTCCCTCCTCTTCAACTTCTGGCGCATGGGCCAAAACTCCATCGACCGCGGCAGCCGCGACACCTGGACGCCCTATCCCAGCCGTATCGAGGCGATCAAAGCCGCCCACCTCCGCGACAACCCTCCACCCGCCCGCGCGACCGAGCCCTCCGAAGAAGGCAGCCGCTTCGTCTCCCCCAACAACCGCCGCATCCCCTCGAAATATTACGATGAAGTGATGAAGAAACCCGAGCTGCGCGACCCGCGCGGCTACATTATTTCCGCCGATCAACGCGACTTTCCTACCGCGGTAAAATTTATCAACACCCTCCTAAAAACCGGCATTGCCGTCCACCGCGCCACGGCCGATTTCACCGTCGCCGCCAAAAAATATCCCACCGGCTCTTACGTCGTAAAAACCGCGCAGGCCTTCCGTCCCCACGTTCTTGATATGTTCGAACCGCAGGATCACCCCAACGATTTCGCCTATGAAGGCGCCGCTCCCACCAAACCCTACGACTCCGCCGGCTGGACCCTCGCCTTCGAGATGGGCGTAAAATTCGACCGCATCCTCGACGCCTTCGACGGCCCCTTCACTCCACTCCCCTACGGCGAACTCCAGTCGCCACCCGCCACCAAACTGCCCGCCGCCACCGCCGGCTGGCTCGTGAGCCGCTCCGCCAACGACGCCTTTACCCTCGTCAATCGCCTCCTCGCCAGCGGTAGTGCCGTTTCCACTTCGCCTGCCACCGGAGACTTTTTCATTCCGGCCGCCGCCAAAGCCGCGCTCGAAAAATCCGCCCATCTCGGCCTCGCCGCGCGCCCCGCCAACTCCCCACCCGCCGACGCGAAAAAAATCTCCCCCGCCCGCATCGCGCTCTGGGATCGCTACGGCGGCTCCATGCCGTCCGGTTGGACGCGCTGGCTCCTCGAACAATACGGCTTCGCCCACACCGTTGTTTACCCCGCCGACCTCGATGCGGGCCAACTCCGCGAAAAATTCGACGTCATCATCTTCCCCTCCGGCGCCATCCCGCGCCCCAACGCGCCGATCACGGACGCCGGCGCTGAAGCGTTCACGGTCAAAGAGCCCACCGCTGAGGAAATGCCCGCCACTTACCGCGGCCGTCTCGGCAAATTCACCCCCGACAAGACTCTCCCCGCCCTCCGCGCCTTTCTCGAAGCCGGCGGCACCATCGTGACCGTCGGCACGAGCGCGAATCTCGCCTATCACCTCCGCCTCCCCATCCGCAACGCCCTCACCGAACCCGGCAAAGACGGCCGCGAACGCCCGCTGCCCGGCGAAAAATACTACATCCCCGGCAGCATCCTCCGGCTGAGCCTCGACCCCACCGCCGCCGCGACCCGTGGCATGCCCCCCGAAGCCGACATCTATTTCGACGCCAGCCCGGTCTTCAAACTCGCCCCCGACGCCGTCGCGAAAGGCCTGCGTCCCCTCGCGTGGTTCCCGAACGCCACTCCCCTCCGCAGTGGCTGGGCCTGGGGCCAACACTACCTCCGCGACGGCATCGCTGCCTTCGAAGCCCCGTTCAATAACGGAGGCAAACTCCTCGTCTTCGCCCCCGAGATCACCTTCCGCGCGCAGACCCACGGCACCTTCAAACTCCTCTTCAACGCTCTCTACCAGTAGGGCGGACTTCAGTCCGCCCCCGCGCTTCGCCGATTAGGCGAAGCACGCAAACTCTTCACCGCCATCCCACCTCCGAAAAATCAGCGAAGATTAGCGGTTAAAACTCCGTCTCCTTTCTCATGAAAAACTTCGTCCCCCTCCGTCTCGCCCTCACCTCCACGCTCCGAGCCCTCAGCTCTCCGCTCTTAGCTCTCAGCTTCCTCCTCACCGCCACCCCCGCCCACGCGCAAAAAACCAAGCCCGAGCTCACCGCCCAAATCGACGCCACGCGCCAAACCTACGAAGACATCGCGCTGAAAATCTGGGGCTACGCCGAGATCGGCTACAAAGAAACCCAGAGCTC
>CAMBVX010000163.1 GCA_945871085.1 Opitutus sp. GAS368
CGTAAGGCACGCGGATGCCCGGCTCGCCTAACGGAAAATCCTTCGTATTTCGCGTGACCAGCAGGGCACCATGCACCCGGGCAGTCGCCCAGACAATGGCATCGGGCAAACGCAAACGGCGCTCCCGTCGCAAACGCACCGCTTCCTCCGCCGTTTCCGACGTGACCGGATGCACCACAAAGGTCGCCAAGAAATCCCGGCAGCCCGCTTCCTCCTCCTCACCCTCCGCTCCGGCCATCACTTCCATCCACGAGACGATGCTGATCTCTCGACGGCGGTATTTGGCCAGCTCCATTTGCGCGGACTTCACTCCTTGCAAAAAATCGATCAGCACATCGCTGTCGATGATGGCCTTCATGAGCGTTCCCATTCGGCCCGCAGGCCGTCCACGTGTTGTCGTGCTTTGAGTTTTTTGTGACGCCACAGCCCAAAACCAACCTCGGCCGACGGCGGTGGTGACGCGGCTGCGACCCAACCGGCCACCGCCCGCCGAACGGCTTCCGCGCGCGAAATCTTTTCCTGCCGGCACACGCGGGCGAGCGCTTGCAACTGCTCTTCGGGCAAATCGACGATCGTTCTCATGGATGATGCCTGACATCGTCATCATAGCATCAGCAAGCGCAAAACCGGTTCACGCCGGTCCCCGCCGATCACGCCCGCAACCGTCCTCACCGCCCGGCGCGTGCACGTGAGACGCCTCCTCGACAATCCCACCGGCCTCAGCCGTCCCCTCCGCAGTCCTCCAGCGCTATGCGCCAGCGTTGCGTTGGCCACCGCGCCATCCACAAAACCTACCGGCTTCCCCAACCTGCGTCGCAGCCGCTCTGTTCCGGAGGCACAAAAAATTTGCGTCTCCCCTACCGCGATGGTTGTTTTTCGAGGCCTTACACCCATGCACAGCGACCCGCACACCCTCGCCACGCTCAGCCGCATCGGCGCGGTCGCGTCTGAGGTGATCGAGCTCTTCGATTTCGTCGCCGACTCCCTGCTCTGGCTCAAAGACGAGGCGGGCCATTACCAGTGGGTCAACGTCGCATTCTATCTCAACTTCGGCCTCCAGTCCCGCGCCGAGGTCATTGGCCGCACCGATTACGATCTCTGCGGTCTCGCCCTCGCCCACCAATACCGCATGGACGACGAACGCGTCCTCGCCGGCGAACGCATCATCTCGCGGGTCGAACTCGTCGGCCGCTTCGACCACACCGCGCGCTGGTGTGTCACTTCAAAAATTCCCGTCCATGATGCGAAAGGCCGAGTCGTCGGCACCGCCGGAGTCACACGCCCGCTCAACGAACAAAAACCCGGCACCCCTTCCGATTCCCCGCTGAGTGCCGCGATCCGTTTCGTCAGCCAAAAATTCAACGAATCCATTACGAACCGGGACCTCGCCAAGGCCTGCGGACTGTCCGTCCGCGCCTTCGAGCGACAATTCCGCTCCACCTACCACAGCTCGCCCCATGATTACGTGCGCCAGATCCGCGTGCGCATGAGCTGCAGCGCCTTGGTGTTCTCCAAAAAAAGCCTCGCCGAAGTGGCCAACGAATTCGGTTTTGCCGACCAAAGCCATTTCACCAAGGAGTTTCGCCGGATCATGAACGAAACCCCACGCGCCTACCGCACGCGCTGCCAGAGCTGAGCGGCCAAAACGGCCCCGTGAGTCGGGTCGCAGTCCCCGCCGTCCACCCCGACGCAATTCGACAAAAACTCGCCGTCGCCTTCCTAGTCGGTCGAACGCCGATGCTCTAAACTTCGCCCTCTGCTCGAGATCACCGTCCCCGTTCGCCCGCACCGGTTCGCATCCCCCCCCTCTCGGATCACCTGCCCTCCATCGCTCAACTCTCATCGCTCCTTCGCCTCCCTTTTCCACACACCATGGCCATCCCCTCCGTCCTCGATCTCAAAATCGTCAAAAAATCCACGCAAAGCCTCGTCGAGGCTGAGCTCTCCGCCACCGGCGGTCTCCTCCGCCTCGCCCCCGCTTGGGTGCCGCGCTCCTTCTTGCAGCCCGGCCTCCGCATCAAGCTCCACCCCGATGACACCTACGCCTACGGCCTCAACCGTGGCGGCATCGACGAGCGCTGGTTCGCCTCCACCACCGTCACCGCTAACGAGGGTCGCGCCTGGGACGAAGGCCTGAGCTGGTGCGTCGTCGGCAATAAAAAATTCACCCTCCAGCAAGCCGTCGCCGACACCGGGGCCACGCTGGTGGGCTCCGCCATCTGGAAGAAATACAAAAAGTGGCCCGTTTACTCGAAGTTCTTCGATAACATGGGCCCGATCCCGCACCACATGCACCAGAGCGCCGCGCAGGCGAAACTCGTCGGCCAAGAAGGTAAACCCGAGTCCTACTACTTCCCTCCCCAGCACAATCCCGTCGGCAATAATTTCCCCTACACGTTTATGGGCTTCGAGCCCGGGACCACCAAGGAGCAGGTCAAACAGTGTATCCGCAATTGGAACAAGGGGGACAACGGTATCCTCGATCTCTCAAAAGCCTACCGCCTCAAAGTCGGCTCCGGTTGGCTCATCGATCCGTGCATCCTTCACGCGCCCGGCTCCCTCTGCACCTACGAGCCCCAGTGGGGCAGCGACGTTTTCGGCATGTATCAAAACCTCGTCGAAGGCCGCGAAGTCCCCTGGTCCCTCCTCGTGAAAGATATGCCCAAGTCCAAACACCGCGACATCGACTTCATCGTCGACCAGCTCGACTGGGACAAAAACGTGGATCCAAATTTCAAGGACAACCACTACCTCGAGCCCGTCCCCGTCGCCGACACCCGCAGCGAAGGCTACGTCGACCGCTGGATCGTCTACGGCAAAGTCGACGGCGAACAGCTCTTCACCGCGAAGGAACTCACCATCGATCCCGGCACCAAGTGCACCGTGAAAGACACCGGCGCCTATGGCCTCATCTGCGTGCAAGGCTCCGGCAAGATCAACGGCCAGCCGCTCGTCAGCCCGAAGCTCATCCGTTTCCACGAGCTCACCGAAGACGAGTATTTCTGCACCGATGAGGGCGCTCGCGCCGGCGTTACCTTCGAAAACACCAGCAGCACCGAACCCATGGTCTGCCTCCGCTACTTCGGCCCCGAAGTGAATCCCACCGCCCCGAAAATGGGCGCGTATCGCAACAACAAGTTCTAAGTCACCTCCGCCTCTTTCTCTTTCCTCTTTATCTTTCTCTTTCTCTTTCTCTTTCGTCAGGCCGCCTACTGACGGGCACTCGACCGAGAGAAAGATTAAGAGAAAGAAGAAAGAGAAAGATTCCTCTCCCACCCGCTTCGCCCGCTCCTCTCTCAACCCTCAACTCCCCCCCAACATGCCCGCCAATAACTTCCCCAAACTCCACAACGCCGCCTGGCCCGGCCTCGTCGGCAAAGGCTCCCCCGGTGCCGAGCCCTTCATCGAACTCGACACCATGCTCGATCTCACCGCGAAAGCCGAAGTCAACGGCACGCGCTTCGACGGCATCGATCTCTTCCTCTACAATCCGCACACCGACATCGATATTTCCGACGACGGCATCAAAGCCCTCGCCGCCAAAGTAAAGGCGCGCGGCCTCGTCGTCGGTTCCGTCGTGGCCCCCGTGTGGTTCGACGCCGCCGCTGGCGGCGACGAAAAAGCCCGCGCCAACTTCGTCACCCACGTCCGCAAAGCCATCCGCATCGCGAAAAAACTTCGCGAGCTCGGCGTCCGCCCCTACGGCATCGTCCGCATCGACAGCGCCACCGCCGTGACCGCGTGGGACAAAGATCCGAAGGGCACCACCAAGCTCATCGCGCAGACCTTCCGCGAAGCCGGCAAGATCGCCAAAGACAACGGCGAGCGCCTCGCCGCCGAAGGTGAAATTTGCTGGGGCGGCATGCACTCGTGGAAGCACATGGTGAATCTCCTCGAGGCCGTCGGGATGCCGAAGGTCGTCGGCTTCCAAGCCGACATGTCCCACACGCACCTCTACACCCTCGGCGCGAATGCCGAAGCGCACCGCATCGTCCCGAAAAATTACCACTACGAACCCGCCGCGTTTCACGCCGCGATGACCAAGCTCACCGACGCGCTTCGCCCGTGGACGATCGACTTCCACGTCGCCCAAAACGACGGCAGCACCTACGGCTCCGGCGACCACGAGAAGACCGGCCGCCACTGCCTCGCCACCGATCCGAAGGGCAAACTCAACATCACCCGCGACGCCGGCTACTGGCTCCGCGACGGCAAAGGCAAGGTCACCAAAAAGATGAAACACATCTGCTGGGACGGCTGCATGTTCTCGAACGAAGTCCTCATGAAACAGCAGACGTGGAACGACATCCTCGCCGCCATGATCGAGGTCCGCAACAACCACGGCTGGGTCGGCTGAGCCTTGTCATTGCGAGGAGCGCAGCGACGAAGCCATCCAGCTGAAACCCTCCGGCGCGCTTCGCGCCCCTCGCAAGGACTCTCCGTCCGTCTTTCTTGTTCTTCCCTCAACGCTCATCCCTCAACTCTCAACTTTTCTCCCCTCCCCCATGAAACCACTCAACATCGGCATGATCGGCTACGGCCTCATGGGCCGCGCCCACACTAACGCGTTCCGCCAAGTCAGCCAGTTCTTCAAACTCGAACACCGCCCCATCCTCAAAGCCATCTGCGGCCGCGACGGCGTCAAGGCCGCCGAATTCGCCGCCAACTGGGGCTACGAGTCCGTCGAGACCGACTGGCGCGCGCTCATCGCTCGCCCCGACATCGACCTCATCGACATCGCCGCGACCAACAACGTCCACGCCGAAATCGCCATCGCCGCCGCCCAAGCCGGCAAGATCGTCCTGTGCGAAAAACCCCTCGGCATGAACCCCGCCGAGTCCCGCAAAATGGTCGCCGCCGTCGAAAAGGCCAAGGTGCCCAACATGGTTTGGTATAACTACCGCCGCGCTCCCGCCGTCACCCTCGCCAAACAGCTCATCGACGAGGGCAAGCTCGGGAAAATCTTCCACTACCGCGCCAAGTTCCTCCAAGACTGGACCATTAACGCCGACGTCCCGCAGGGCGGCCCCGGCACGTGGCGCCTCGACGCCTCCGTCGCCGGCAGCGGCGTCACCGGCGATCTCCTCGCGCACTGCATCGACACCGCGATGTGGCTCAATGGCACGATCGATTCCGTCACCGGTATGACCGAGACGTTCGTGAAGGAGCGCAAACACGCCCTCACCGGCAAAAAGCAAAAAGTCGGCATCGACGACGCCTCCGCCTTTCTCGCCCGTTTCAGCAACGGCTCGCTCGCAACCTTCGAGGCCACCCGCTACGCCCGCGGGCACAAGGCCCTCTACACCTTCGAAATCAACGGCGAACACGCCTCCCTCTTCTGGGACCTCCACGACCTCCACCGCCTGCAATGGTTCGACCACCGCGACGCGAGCACCGTCCGCGGCTGGCGCTCGATCCACATCAGCGACGGCGATCAGCCCTACATGAAACATTGGTGGATTCCCGGCGTGCAGATCGGTTTCGAGCACACGTTTACCCACCAAGTCGCCGACTTCATCGCCGGCCTCGAATCCGGGAAACCCGCCGCGCCGACCTTCCGCGACGGCCTCGCCACCGACTACGTCACCGACGCCGTCCTCCAGTCCGCCAAGTCCGGCCGTTGGACCAAAGTCAAAAAAACCTAAAGTAGGGCGGGGCCCAACCCCGCCCTTTTCAGCTCTCCCGCGCACCTCCGTGCGCCTGTCCGCGTCATCTCTGCAAACTCTCCGGGGCGGGGTCCAACCCCGCCCTGCTTTTTCTCTCCCCATGATCTCCCGCCCCCTCCTGCTGCTCGCTCTGCTTTCCGCCTCCCTCCTCCGCGCCGCCACGCCGACGAGTCTCGTCTTCACGCCGCCCCCCGGCGTTAAAGCTCAGGGCAAACATATCGTCCTCCTCTCGGGCGACGAAGAATATCGCAGCGAGGAAGCGATGCCCATGCTCGCGAAGATCCTGAGCCAGCGCCACGGCTTCAGGTGCACGGTCCTCTTCGCGCTCAACCCCGACGGCACGATCAACCCCAACAACCAAAAATCCCTCGCCGACTCCACGGCCCTCGACTCCGCCGACGCCCTCGTCTTTGGCCTGCGTTTTCGCAACTGGCTCGATGCCGATATGCAGCGCTTCGTCTCCGCCTTCGAACGCGGCGTCCCGCTCATCGCCCTTCGCACCTCCACCCACCCCTTCAATTTCCCCGCCGACAGCAAGTGGGCAAAATACTCTTGGAATTCGAAAGCCCCCTGGCCCGGCGGTTTCGGCAAACACGTCCTCGGCGAGACCTGGGTTTCCCACTGGGGCAAACACAAGTTCGAGGCCACCCGCGGCGTGACCGAACCCTCCGCCGCGACCGACGCCCTCCTCCGCGGCGTCACCGACATCTTTGGCGACAGCGATGTCTACGAAGCCTACCCGCCCGCCGACGCGAAGATCCTGCTCCGTGGCCTCGTCCTCAAAGGCATGAGCCCCACCGACGCTCCCGCCGAAACCGCCAAGAAGCGCTCCACCGACAAACAGGAGCAACCGCTCAACTCGCCCGCGATGCCCATCGCTTGGACCCGCACTTTCAAACACGAAAGCGGCCAGACCAACCAAGTTTTCACCACCACGATGGGTGCCGCCACCGACCTCGAAAACGAGTCGCTCCGCCGCCTCGTCGTCAACGCCGTCTTCTGGTCCGTGAATCTCCCCGTTCCCACGAAGGCCAACGTCACGCTCGTCGATCCTTACACCCCGCGAAAATACGGCTTCAACGGCTACCGCTACCAACTCACCCCCGCCGTCTATGCCCTCGGCCAAACCGTCCCCGTCGGCACCAACCCGCCCCCCGCCCCGACGCCGCCACCCAACCCCAACCAAAAAAAATCCGCCTCCACCACCAAAGCCGCACCCACCACCGGCGCCTCGGCCGTCGCTCCCTCGCTCTCCGTCTCTCCTTCTCCGACTTCCCCGGCCGCGCTCAACACCCCGATCACCCTCAACCCCGGCGAGCGCATCGCCATCGTCGGCAACACTCTCGCCGACCGTATCCAGCATCACAATAATCTGGAGACGCTCATCACCGCGAAATTCCCCCAACACAACCTCTCCTTCCGCAACCTCGCCGCCGCCGGCGATGAACTCGTCACCCGCGCCCGCTCGAAAGATTTCGGTACACCCGACGAGTGGCTCACCAAGGTCCAGCCCAACGTCGTCTTCGCCTTCTTCGGCTATAACGAATCCTTCGCCGGTCCCGAGGGCCTGCCGAAGTTCAAACAAGATCTCGAAGCCTATGTGAACAACGTCCGCTCGAAATCCTACAACGGCATCGCCCCGCCCCGCCTCGTCCTCTTCTCCCCGATCGCCAACGAGCAACTCCCCGGCACCGAGTTCGCCGTCCCCGCCACGAACAACCGTAACCTCGCCCTCTACGCCGCCGCCATGGCTGAAGTCGCCGGCGACAAAGCCGGCGTGACCTTCGTCGATCTCTTCGCCCCGTCGCAAAAACTCTCCGCCGCCGCGCTCGCCCAAGGCCGCTCCCTCACCATCAACGGCCTTCACCTCAGCGAATCCGGCGACGCCCTGCTCGCCCCCGAAATCTTCAAGACGCTCTTCAACGAAGCCGCCCCCGCCCTCGACACCCCCGCCGCCCAAAAACTCCGCACCCTCATCACCCAGAAAAACGCGTGGTGGCACTCCCACTACCGCACCGTCGACGGCTACAACGTCTACGGCGACCGCTCCAAGATCGCCTACGAGTCCGTCAAAGATCAGCCGAAAATCACCAACACCCAGATCATGATGGAGGAGATGGCGCAGCGCGACGCGATCGCCACCAATTACGAGCGCAAGGCCTGGGCCCTCGCCGCCGGCAAGACTGGCCCCGTCGACCTCGTCTCGATCCCGCTGGTGACGCCCTTCGGCACCAACAAGCCCGGCCCCAACGCCGATGGCACCTATGTCTTCGAAGATCCCGCCGACGCCATCAAGCTCATGACCCTCGCGCCCGGGCTCAAAGCCAACGTGTTCGCCAGCGAGAAAGAATTCCCCGAACTCGCCAAAGCCCTCCAGTTCGCCTGGGACACCAAGGGCCGCCTCTGGGTCTCCGTCTGGCCCAGCTATCCCGAACTCACGCCCACCGCCACCATCAAGGACAAGCTGATCATCCTCGAGGACACCAACGGCGACGGCAAAGCCGACAAATGCACCACCTTTCTCGACGGCCTGAACTGCCCCACCGGTTTTCAATTTTTTAAAGACGGCGTCCTCGTCATGCAGGCCCCCGACCTCTGGTTCGTCCGCGATACCGACGGTGACGGAAAAGCCGATACCCGCGAACGTGTCCTCATGGGCCTCGACTCCGCCGACTCCCACCACACCGCCAACTCCCTCATCTACGAGCCCGGCGGCGCAATCATCCTCAGCGACGGCGTTTTCCACCGCACGCAGGTCGAGACCGCGTTCGGCCCCGTGCGCAACGTCGATGGCGCGCTCTACCGTTACGAGCCCCTCACCGGCCGCTTCGAAACCTACGTCGCTTACGGCTTCGCCAATCCCCACGGCCGCGCCTTCGATTACTGGGGCAACGACATCGTCACCGACGCCACCGGCAACAACACCTACTTCGCCGCCGCCTTCTCCGGCCAAATCGACTACCCCGCCAAACACCCCCGCCTGAAAACCATCTGGGACCGCCCTTCGCGTCCCAGCGCCGGCAGCACGATCATCACCAGCACCCATTTCCCTGAAGAATACTGGGGAAATTATCTCAATCCGAATTGCATCGGCTTCCAGGGCATCTACCGCGTGAAACTCACCGAAGACGGCTCCGGCATCAAAGGCCTCCGCCAAACCGACATCGTCCAGTCTTCGGACAAAAATTTCCGCCCCATCGACACCAACATCGGGCCCGACGGCGCGCTTTACGTCGTCGATTGGCACAATCCCCTCATCGGTCACCTCCAGAGTCACCTCCGCGATTCCAACCGCGACAAAGTCCACGGTCGCATCTACCGCATCACCTACGAGGGCCGTCCGCTCGCCGTCCCCCCGAAAATCGACGGCCAGCCCATCCCCGCCCTCCTCGAACTCCTCAAGCGCCGCGAAGACCAGATCCGCACCCTCGCCAAAATCGAACTCGGCAAACACCCGTCCGCCGACGTCATCGCCGCCGCGAAAAAATGGGCCGCCGCGCTCGACGCCACCGGCCCCGACTACGCCCACCATCTCACCGAAGCCCTCTGGCTCCACCAGTGGCACAACGTCGTCGATCTCGATCTCCTCGGCCGCGTCCTGAAATCCCCCAGCCCGGACGCCCGCGCCGCCGCCACCCGCGTCATCTCCTACTGGCGCGAACGCGTCCCGAACGCCCTTGCCCTCCTCGCTGAGCGCGCCACCGACGATAATCCCCGCGTCCGCCTCCACGCCGCCCGCGCCGCGAGTTTCTTCTCCTCCCTCGAATCCGTCGAAGTCGCCCTCGCCGCCACGAAAAAACCTATCGACTACTACCTCGATTACACCATCGGCGAAACCCTTCGCCAACTCCGCCCCTTCTGGCGCAAAGGCCTCGAGGACGGGGCCAAGGTCGGCGGCGGCGATCCCGCCAGCATCCGTTATCTCCTCCGCAGTCTCAGCGTCGCCGAACTCTCCAAGATGTCCCCCACACCCGAAGTGCTGGAGAACATCCTCGGCCGTTCCGGCGTTTCGGATACGGCCCGCGCCGACGCCCTCGCCGGTCTCGCCAAGGCCCGCAGCGCCACCCGCGTCAGCCTCCTCCTCGACGTCCTCAACTCGCCGGCCGAAGTCGACACCAAATCCGTCGGCCGTCTCCTCGTCGCCCAACCCCCCGCCGACCTGCTCACCCACCGCGCCGCCCTCCTGAAGCTCGCCCACGCCGACGCCGCCGAAGGCCGCACCTACGCGTGGGCCGCTGTCGCCATCAGTGATGGTACACTCGATACGGTGTGGACCGAATCACTGAAGTCCCCGCTCTCGCAAGCCAGCCTCCTCGGTGGTCTCCCGTTCATTCCCGACGCCAAACTTCGCGCCACCGCCTACGAGCGCGTGATGCCTATCCTCGCGCTGCCGATCACCGACATCCAAGGCCCGGACAACATCGTCGCCGCCATTCAGCGCGACGCCATGCGCAGCGCCGTCGCTTCGAAACGCGAACCCGAAAAAGTCTTCGCCGCCCTCAACGCCCTCATCGCTCGCAACGAACAAGTCCCGACCGCCGCGAAAGGCATCCGCGATCTTCCCCGCACCGCCTGGACGCCCACCGCTGTCACCCCCGCCGCCACGGCTCTCATCGCGTGGGCCGCCAAGACTCACCCCAGCGAGCGCACGAGCCGCGACTACGTGGAAACCATCCAAGTCGCCGACGAACTCGCCGGCTCGCTCCCTGCCGCCGAAGCCGAAGCGCTCCGCGCGAAACTCACCACCCTCCGCGTCCCCGTCTTCGTCGTCCGCGCCGTCCACGAACAGATGCGCTACGATGTCACGCGCCTCGTCGTCCCCACCGGCCGCGCCTTCGAAATCATCTTCGAAAACCCCGACGTCATGCCGCACAACCTCGTCATCGTTAACGCCGGCAGCCGCGAAAAAATTGGCCTCGCCGCAATGGAGTTGCCCGCCGGCCATACCGACCGCCAAGGCCGCGCCTGGGTCACCGAAGACCGCGCGATCATCGCCGCCACCAAACTCCTCGAGCCCGCTCAAAGTGAGACGCTGAAGATGGCCGCCATCCGCACCGAGGGAACCTACGAATACGTCTGCACCTTCCCCGGCCACTGGGCCATCATGTGGGGTCAGCTCGTCGTCACGAAAGACGTCGAAGCCTACCTCAAAGCCAACCCACTCCCCCCCGCCGCGGCCACTCCCGCAACCCACAAACACTAACCGCTCCCCCCCCTCTTTCTCTTTCCTCTTTCTCTTAATCTTTCTCCCCATCCGTCCACATTAGCGCAACCGCCTCTCCGTCTTCGCCAAACTCTGACGAATGAGTAAGAGAAAGATCCGCCAAACCCCGCCCCGAATCGTTCTCGTTCCTCGTTCTCGTCCTCGTTCTCTCCGTCTCCCCATCTCCGTCCCTCCTCCCATGAAAAAATCCCAACTCCTCTCTGCTCTCAGCCTTGCCGCGCTCACCGCGCTCGCTTCTCTCAGCTCCGCCCACGCCGCCGCCCCCGCCGGCTTTAAAGAAATCTTCAACGGCAAAACCCTCGCCGGCTGGGACGGCAACAAAGACGTCTGGTCCGTCCGCGACGGCGCACTTACCGGCGTGACCACCGCCGAAAAGGGCATCAAGGCCAACACGTTCCTCGTCTACACCGCCGCGCAGCCCGCCAACTTCGAGCTCCGCACGTCCTTTCGCCTCACCGCGCAAAACCCCGACAACCGCGCCAACTCCGGCGTCCAATATCGCAGCAAGGTGATTGACCCCGCCACCTTCGTCGTCGGCGGCTACCAAGCCGACCTCGACTCCCCGTTTAAATACACAGGGATGCTCTACGAAGAGAAAGGCCGCGGCATCCTCATGGTCGCCGGCGAAAAAATCCGCATCGGCGAGACGACCATGGTTCCCGACGCGAAGAAAAAAGACGGCAAGAAGAAGCAGACCGCCGTGGAGAAACTCCCCGGCGCCACGCCCACCGCCGCCATCGCCGCCGCCTACAAACTCGGCGAGTGGAACGAGCTCGTCATCACCGCCAACGGCAACCAACTCCGCCACACCGTCAACGGCGTCGTCACCGCCGATGTCACTGAGACCGATGCCTCGATCGCCAAGTCCGGCGTCATCGCCCTCCAACTCCACGTCGGCCCGCCCATGACGATCCAGTTCAAAAACGTCTACCTCAAGACCCTGCCGTAATTTCACTTTAGGTTATGGGGCAGGCTTTCCACCTGCCCTACTCCTCGGCCCGCCGCGCCGCGCCGTCCGTTCGCACCCGCAACGTCGCTTTCTGGGGCAAAGGTAGGCAACGTTTCCTTAGCTTCACCCCGGCCTCCCCTTATCGATGAAAACCCCGCCCCACGGCCTCCGCGCTCCGTCCCTGCTTCTCTCTCTTTCTCTCCTTCCGTCCCTCCTTCTCGCCTGCTTCCTCTCCGCGCCCACCGCCCTCGCCGCCACCCTCTCCGGCAACGTCTCCAATCTCGGCACCGGCAATCTCCTCGAGGGCGCGCAGATCTCCGTCCCCGCGCTCGGCCTCCGCACCCTCTCCGACAACACCGGCCGCTACGTCCTGCCCGCGCTTCCCGCCGGCATCCACGAAGTCGTCGTCACCTACCTCGGCCTCGATTCCGTCCGCGCATCAATCACCGTCTCCGCCGCGCCCTCCGTCATCCGCAATTTCGATCTCACGACCGGTATCTACAAACTTGAGGCCTTCAAAGTCACCGGCGAGCGCGAGGGCGGGGCCGCCGCCATCACCGCCGCGCGCAACGCCGAAAACCTCAAGAACGTCGTCGCGACCGATTCCTTCGGCAATCTCCCCAACCTGAATGCCGCCGAAGTCGCGATCCGCCTGCCCGGCATCGCCGGCAATCCCGACGACGCCGGCACCTACACCGGCTTCACCATCCGCGGCATGGGCCCCGGCCTCAACTCCATCACCTTGGATGGCGGCCTGCTCACCGGTCAGGGCGGCATGGCGCGCAACACCATGCTCAATAATTTTAGTGGCACGATGCTCGACCAGCTCGAACTCGTGAAAGGCCACACCCCCGACAAAGGGGCCGACTCCCTCGGCGGCACGATCAATCTCAAAAGCCGCTCCCCCCTCAGCCTGAAGGAAAAACGCCGCACCACCTACAGCTTCGGCACCCGCACCGCCCCGTCGTTCACCCAGCAGATTCCCCTGCGCGAGGCCCACCGCGCCCACCCCGTGCTCACCCTCGCGCACCAAGAGGTCTTCGATGTCTTCGGCGGCTCCCGCAATCTCGGCGTCTCCCTGAATATCTTCTACAGCGAAAACATCGTCGCAAATTTCCTCACGACACGCGATTTTCAAAATACCACCACGTCGCCCGCCTTCCTCTGGGATTACCGCACGCAAGATTTCTACGCCAACCGCAAGCAGTGGAGTCTGAACTTGAAAGCCGAATACCGCCTCTCGTCCGCGACCAAGCTCAAGTTCAACACGATTTACAACGACACCAACGTCACCGACCGCCGCACGCTGGAGCTGCGCGCCTTCACCAACCAGGTCGTCGCCACCGCCGCCAACACCGCGACCGCCGGCATCGCGCCCGGCTACACCGACCGCCTCACCGAAGTGCGCCGCGTGCCCGCCTCCACCGTCGAGCTCACCGCCGGCATGGTCACCACGTGGAATCGCCTGCGCCATCTCGACGTCGGCGCCGAGCACGTCTTCGGCCCGCTCTCCCTCGAATACGGCGTGCGCTACAGCCAGACGCACATCAACTCCGGCAACGGTGGCGAGTCCGGCACCCTCGTCCATCAGATCACCAACGTCGGCTGGATTCTCGATCGCACCTCGTCCGACCTCTACCCGCGCCTGATCCAGACCGCCGGGGCCGACTTCACCAACCCCGCCAACTACCGGGTCCCGGCCAACGGTTTCACCAACGCCAACGTCGGCAACAACATCGCGGTCGGCGAGGCCAGCGGCGACGCCCGCTACGCGCTCCCCACGTCCTTTCCGCTCTCGTTCAAGTCCGGTTTCAAACTCCGCGACCAAGCCGCCGACGACCGCAGCGCCGCACGGCGCTGGAGTTACCTCGGCACCACCGCGCTGCCCGCCGATCCCTCGATTCTCACACTCGATGCCCACAAAACCGGGCTCAATCTCCCGCGCTGGGAGGCCGCCGCGTTCATTCGCGAGCGCCAGCCCATCACCCCGGCGCTCTGGCGCGAAGACCTCTATTTCCGCGAGCAGGTCCAATACACCGGCACCCGCGGCGTCTCCGAATTCGTCACCGCCGGCTACGTGATGGCGCAGGGCCGCGTGGGTCGCACCGGTTTCCTCACCGGTGTGCGCACGGAAAAAACCAAGGCTGCCAGCTGGGGCTGGGTACGCGCCCGCGCCGCCAGCAACGCCGCCGATCAGCTCGCCGATCCCGTCGGCTCCGCGCGCCGCGACTACGCCGGCACGCGCGGCGTCTCCGAATTCGTCACCGCCGGCTACGTGATGGCGCAAGGCCGCGTGGGTCGCACCGGTTTCCTCACCGGTGTGCGCACGGAAAAAACCAAGACTGCCGGCTGGGGCTGGGTACGCGCCCGCGTCGCCAGCAACGCCGCCGATCAGCTCGCCGATCCCGTCGGCTCCGCGCGCCGCGACTACGCCGGCACGCGCCGCGAGCTCACGGGCGCCTACACCAAATCGTTCCCCAGCGCCCACCTCACGCAC
>CAMBVX010000164.1 GCA_945871085.1 Opitutus sp. GAS368
CATGTCCTACGATCTCTCCCATTTCCAAACCGACGTCCTCGACCGCAGCCAACGTACGCCCGTGCTCGTCGACTTCTGGGCCGCGTGGTGCGGCCCATGCAAGATGCTCGGCCCCATCCTCGAAAAACTCGCCGCCGAGGCCGCCGGCCGCTGGTTGCTCGTGAAGATCGATACCGAGGCGCACCCGGACCTCGCCGCGCAGTTTCGAATCCGCGGCATTCCCAACTGCAAACTGTTCCACCAGGGCGTTGTGATCGCGGAACTCTCCGGCGCGATGCCCGAGCCGCAGCTCCGCACGTGGCTCGCCGGACATCTGCCGACGCCGAAACGCGAGAGCATGGCCCGCGCCCGTGAGTTGCTCCATTCCGGACACGCTACCCCCGCCGCCGAGCTCTTGCGGCCGCTCACCGCTGCCGACCCCGCCGATCACGAACTCGCCGTGCTTGCCGCCCGCGCGCTTGTGTTTTCCGACCCCGCCGCCGCGCTCGCGCTCATCGCCCCTCTGCCGCCCGCCTCGCCGTGGAACGACGGCGCCGCGGTCGTGCAAAGTCTCGCCGCCGCGTTTCAATCGATCGCGGTTCCCGAGCGCCTGCCCGACACACCCTTGCGCGCCCGCTATTTCGCCGCGCTCGCGCAATTGCGCCGCGAGTCCTTCGACGCCGGCCTCACGGAGCTGATCGCGGTGCTCGAAGAAAAATCCGCCTACGATGCCGGTCAGGCGAAAGCCACGGGCCTCGCGCTTTTTCGTCACCTCGGTCTGCGCCACCCGATCTCCGAAAAATTTTCCCGCGCCTTTAGCATGGCGGTCAATGTCTGACCGGCCCGGTCTTGAATCTGCCCAATCACCCGTCACAGCCTCGTCGTTTCCTGTCCCGATTTCTCCTTATGAACAACGCCCTCGTCCTCACCCGATCCTCCAGCCTGCCCCTTGAAACGATCTGCCAAAAACTGGCGGCCGTCTCCGTCAGCCACAAGTTTGGCGTGCTCGCGACGCACAATCTCCGCGAAAAGATGGAAAGCAAAGGCGTGCCCTTCGACCGCGAGTGCCGCGTGATCGAAGTCTGCAATCCGCAACAGGCGCGCGACGTCCTAACTCAGGCAATCGAGATTTCCACTGCTTTGCCGTGCCGCATCTCCGTCTATGAAGAAGGCGGGCGCACCATCTTGGCGACCCTCAAGCCGACCGCCTTATTGACGATGTTCGGCGTGCCGGGCGCAGAGGTGGCGGCCCAAGTGGTCGAAGACACGATGGTGCGCATCATGGACGAGACGTGCCGCGAGTAGTCTCGACGCGTTCGCAGGGTTTCTGGCCCTTGGCGGTGCAGTCGGCTCCGCAGGCACCGTTGCCGCCGCCCATGCCGTTACCATTGCCCTTGCCTTGGCCCATGCCACCGCGACCGGGCGCAGCGTTCGTCATCGTGGCGAATTCTTCGGCGGTGAGGGCCAGCGGCTGATACGTGACGCCGACGGCGGCGAGGTTGCGCACGAAGGCACCGAGGTGGTTGACGGAAGCACTCACCAGATTCGCGATCACGGCCTTGGAGCCCTCGTCGGTGGTTTGTGCCGAGAGGCGACGGAGATCGGTGATGTCGGTTTCCTCGATCAACGCTCCGGCGCGGAGTGCGCCCGTCGCCGAGCCGTTCACCAAAACGATCAGTTGGTCGTAGATCGCCTGTAGGTCGGTGGTCGCGTAGACTCCTGCCTGGGCGACGGGCGGCTGCACGCCGACGGTGGCGGCGAGCTGCGTAACGACGGCGGCATGACGCGTCTCGGATTCGGCGATGTTGGCAAACACGCGGAGATTCCAGCGCGCGGCGGCGGCGGCGTAGAGGTCGTGGGCAACGCGTTCCTCTTCGATGGCAAAGATGAGGTTGGTCGGGGTGAGGGTGGTCGGGGTCGCCGCCGTGACGGCCTTCATGGGGCAAGCGGCGTTGCTTCCGTCGGCCGGGCAGGTCGCAGCCGGAGTCGGTGTGGGGGCGGGCGCGGGCGTGACGGGGGCGCCGTGGCGATTTTGGGCGCCGAAGGCGAAGAGCGGAAGAACGAGGAGGAGACTGAGTTTGGTTTTCATGGGTGAATTTGGATTCATCTGATTACACCCCGGAAAACCACCGGCATTACACGCACCGCTTATTTCTTCGTCGGTAATATTCGCCGACACCCGGGGTGTAATGGTGCGGATCAAAAAATCCAAAAACATGAAAACCAAAATTATCCTCGTCAGCGTTCTTCTCAGCGCGGGTCTCGTGACCGGCGCTTTCGCCGCCCAAGGTCGCGGTAACAGCGGTGCGGGCCGCGGCACCAGCACCAGCACCAACTCCGGCTCCGGTTCCGGCCGCGGCAGCGCGCAGCCCAGCGCGAGTTGCGATCAATCCGGTCCCGGTCGGGGCACGCCGCTCCGCGACGGCTCCGGTAAGGCGAATTCTCCGGGCAAGGGTGCGAAAGATGGCTCGGGCAACCAGGCCAACCGCCCCGTCCCGCCGGTGAAATGAGCGCAGCGTGACCCCAGCAAGTGCCCTCGGTGGAGCCCTCGAAGCTCCGCCATTTTTTGTGGGTGGAAGAAAGGCGGTTTGGGATACGGGGCGAGTATGCGGCGAGCGGACTCCAGTTTCCCATCAGCCTCCGCTACGACCGCGATTACGCACCGATTCGGACCGACCCGCGGTTTCAGGAATTGATGCGGCAGCAGGAGGTGTGGGCCAAGGCGCAGCCGGACCCGGTGGATTTGTGAGGGCGGGCGAAGCGGCGGCAGATTACTTGCCGGCCTGATCCCACTGTTTCCGTGTGATGCCGGCTTGGGCAAGGAGGCGTTTCGTCAGCGACCAGTCGATGTCGCCGCTGTGCGGATTGGGCACGGGCACTTTCAAGCCACTGAAAAGATGACGCATCGCCTCGTGGCGACCGCCCGGAAACGGGCCGTCGAAGCCCAATCGACGCAACCGCCGGATCAATTCCCGCCGACTAACGGGCTTTGGCATGGCGGCCGATCTTGTTGAAATCGATGCCTCCCACCACTGGCACGGGATCGCCGAACCGGAATGCGATCAGCACCCAGGATTCGAGGGTCGAAATCAATTCGCGACGCGCGGATTCGACCGTCTTGCCTTGAGCCCACAGGCCCTTGAAGCCGGGGATGGTCGCGAAGTAGCGGCCGTTTTCCATTTTCTCGTAGTCCGCTTTCTCGACGGCTTTGGCAATGTAGTCGCTGAGCATGGCAAAACCGAAACACGCGGCTGCGTGCTTGGCAAGTCGGGCCATGGCGGGTCAGGGAATGTCGACCGGGGAACTATGCACTCGCCAGCGAGGGGGACGATTTTCCAGTGTGCAAAGGATTGGGTGCGCCCTCGGCCAGATTTCTCACTCCGTATGTCCGAATTCGTCAGTAAAGCCGTCTTCCTGAGCTACGCGTCGCAAGACGCGGCGGCGGCGAAGCGTATTTGCGAAACGCTGCGGGCGGCCGGCGTCGTGGTGTGGTTTGATCAGAGCGAACTCGTCGGTGGCGATGCGTGGGATGCGAAGATTTGCGGGCAGATTGCGAGCTGTGCGTTGTTCGTGCCGGTGATCTCGGCGGCGACGCAGGCGCGGCTCGAAGGGTATTTTCGTTTGGAGTGGAAACTGGCGGCCAACCGCACGCACACGATGGCGGAGGAGAAGGCGTTTTTGTTGCCCGTGGTGATCGACGACACGCGCGACGCGGAGGCGAAGGTGCCCAGCGAGTTCAAAGCCGTGCAGTGGACACGGCTGCCGGGTGGCGAAAAAGCGGAGGCGTTTGGGGCGCGGGTGATGACGTTGTTGGGTGGTGCCGAGCGGGCGGCGGGAGGCCCTCGTCCCGCGCAACGCGCCGAGGGCGTCGCGTCTCCAACCCGTCGCGCTACCCCCAACGTGAGCCGGCGTGTCCCGGCGGCGGCATGGGGCGTGGCGCATCCGCCGGAGAAACCGGCGGCGCGGTGAGCGCGCGAGGGGGCGCAGGGGAACGTTTCACGATCCACCGTGGCGGAGTGAACTATTTTTTGTCGGACTTTGCCTTGAGGTAGGCTTCCACGAGGTCGCGGCGGTAGCGCATTTTTTCGTCGGGACTCAGAGACTGGAGCTTGGCCTGGATCTCGGCGTGGCGCTCGGGGGTGGCGCTCTGCATCATCTCGCGCCAGCCGGTTTGGATCTCGGCCGGCATGCCGCCCCAGCCTTGGCGGAGTTGGAGGCGCTGTTGCTCGGGCAGCTGGCGAAACGCGGCGATTTCGGTGCGCAGCGTCGCGCGTTGCGCGGGCGTCATGGCGCGGAGGCGCGCGATCACGGCTTCCATTTGTGCAAGTTCGGCGTCGGACAGATTCAGGAATTGTTCGAGCGCGGCGAGTTCGCTGGACGAGGACGGCGCGGCGAGCGAGCTCGCGGGAACCGCGGGTGTTTGCGCGGTGAGCGGGGCGGCGAGAAACGCGAGGGCGAGGCCGAGGTAGGAGAGCGTTTTCATGGCGGGGATGAGTTTAGCCGCGGGGTTGCGCGGGGAGGTGGAGAAGCGCGTCGCGGTTTTCGGCGACGAGGAGGGAGCGGGCGGGTTGGAGCGCGGCGTCGAGGGCGATCAGCTCTTCGAAGGTGACGGGGCCGGGCGCGGCGGGTGTCGGCGGTGGCTGGCGCAGCACGAGGACGACCGCGAGCGAGGCGGCTGCGAGGGTGGGCAGGCCGGGCCAGAGGAGCCAGCGCAGCCAGGAGGCGCGGGCGCGCGGGCGGGTGCCGGCAAGTTCGCCGCGGAGTTCACGCCAGCGTTGCTCAAACTCGGGCGAGGTGCGGCGGAGTTTGCTGCCGAGCAGACGGTCAAGGTCGGCGTTGGAGGGCGGGAGGGAGGGGTCGGAGTTCATGGTGAAGATTGCATGAGTGCTTTGAGGTGTTGGCGGGCGCGGTGGAGTTGCACGCGGAGGGCGTTGGCAGTGAGGCCGAGTGTCGCGGCGGCGGTGCGGTGGTCGAGGTCCTGCTGGTGGACGAGGAGAAGCAGCGAACGCTGCGCCTCGGGGAGTTGCGCGAGGGCGAGCTGGAAAATCTCTTCGAGCTCGGTGGCGCGGCGGGCGTCGTCGCTCTCGGGCGCGGCGAGGTAGTCGAAGGCCTCGGGCGGCAGTGACTGGGCGGGCTTGCGGCGGCGACGGCGGAGTTCGTTGAGGAGGAGATTGCGCGCGATGTGGAAAAGGTAGGTGGTGAAGGCCGCGCGATGTTCGTAGCGGGCGGCGCTGCGGTGAAGTCGGACGAAGACTTCGAGCGTGAGGTCTTCGGCCTCCTCCCGCGAACCCAGCGAGCGGTAGAAAAACGACAACAGGGGCTTTTTCCATTTTTCGAACAGCTCCTGCCAAGCGTGTTCGTCGCCGGCCGCACCGCGGGCGAGGCAACGGGCATCAGCGCCGTCGGCGGTGGTCGCAGCTCTCGGTCCGGGCGTTGCGGCGTCCGCTGCGTTGCAGTAGCGAAGCAGGCCAGTAACCACAGAGGGCAGGACGAGAGCGAAGTTCACCGGAAGGATAGACACCGCCAAGCGGCGGACATTACAGAGATTCCCGGCCCACGCGACCTTTCGCTTGTGGGCCGGTCTGCACCGGGCGCACGACGCTTAAGGGCACAGCCCACTTCGTCATTGGGGGGGCGCCGGCAACGGAACCGCACGGGCAAAACGCAAAAACCGCGGGCTGGAGGGCCCGCGGCAGTGGTGCTGTGTTTGAAAGAATTTGGGGCGACTGCAATGCGGCATCAGGGTGTCACCGGTGGAGGGGTGTCCAAAATTCGGTCCAAAGATGGGCCGAGGAACGGGTCAGGACGGGCACCAGATCGGCGAGGGTAAGGCTGAAGAAGTGGCCCCGGAGCCGCCGGAATAATTTCCAGCGCGTCTGCGTGAGGCGCTGGTGGGTTTGCACAAGGGCGCACCGGACCGCTGTGCGGACCTTGGCCAAGCGCGGTTGCTCTGCGAGGCGGCGGGCGCGGCGCTTTTCTTCCGCGACGTTGGTGACTTGATGGTCCGCGGCGACGTGGCGTTCGAAGAGTTGGATCAAGATGTGGGCGAGACAGCAGAAGTGCGACGGCCTCTGTTGCGCGATCGCGGAGTGGGTCCAGGCCCGTTGGGCCCCGACTTTGTTTTTGAGTTCGTTAAATTGTTTTCGATATTCCGACGGCGCAGACGGAGGAAGGCGATGACGTCGGGCGGTAGCGTAAATTCGCTAGTGAGAAATTCATCCTCGACCTCGGTGGCGGGGTGTGTGTGGCGGATGCGCCGCAGGACGATCCCTGCCGTGGTCGCGACGAGTTCGGCGGCGGTCATCCCAATGTGGTTGGGGCTCGGTCCGGTCGACGGGGTTTTCGCGCGGCACCGTCAGGTTCATTTTTTCCTTGGTCAGGGAGATGAAGTAGATGCCGCCGCTTTGTTTCCATTTTTGCCAATGGGCGTACTCGATGCTGGCGCAATCGTAGACGGAGAGGACTTTGCGACCGGCGGGGGCGTGATGGCGCAGCGTGTCGCGATCAAGGCGCCGAGCGCCGCGCCACGTGTCGTGTTCCTTTTTGCCCTGGGCGAGGGTCAGGTGGGTGAGCGCCTGGATTTGCCAGTTGAGAGCGAAGCAGTGGCCGATCGCGCGTTGTGTGCCGGCGAGGGGATCGGTGAGGACAGCCGCCCCGGCCAAGGGCGGTCGGCGGCGGAGAGATCGCCGTCGCGCAGGCCGTCCAGTGGACGAAGGGATGGTCGGTGAGTAACTGGGTGACGCGGGCACTCGCATGTTGGCAGAGCTGTAGGTGGCGGTCGCTTGCGAGGGTCGTGGAAAAATGTCCGATCGCGGGACAATCCTGCAACAGGGGGTCGACGGGCTAGAGGAAGGCGTGGCCACGGCTGTGATCGGGAAGCGCGCGCATCCCGCCCAAGGTCAGCCACGGATCATCGGAGGGTTTGGGGCGGCACCGGAAGTCAGCACGGGTTGCGGCGAGACGTTGAGTGGAGCCAGCAGCGTCGATGGCAGGGAGGGCGGGGCAGGTGCCGCAGTGGCGCAAAAAATTTCTCACCAGCCGTGCCAGCGTTAGATCGTGCGCAAGACGATTTGACGCTGTTGTGCGCGCAGTCCGACGGCGCGCGAATTTTGGACACGCAGCTGGCTCGACCCGGGCTTCGAGTCCGCGGCGGGCGCTCCCGAACTGAAGGTCATCCGCGCTCCGCAAGGTTGGGCGCGGGAGTGGTTTTTCGCGAGGGCCCGGCGTTAAAGACGCAGCTCGCCGATCCGAATAATTTCACGCCATGGTCGCGCGGTAGCGTGGACCTCAGGCCGCTCACGCTCCCACGCCCGCGGGCCCGGAGCATTTTTGACCGCCGCTGGCACGGATCAAACGGATGAAGCCATCCGCCTCGCCCGCAGTGTATCGGTGGCAGCCGAGAAATCCATGGTGGTTCGTTTTTCGATGATTCCGCCCACGCGTGACATTTGCTGAAGTCGGTCCACCGCGCCTCTATGACAAGGAACCCCGAAAATTTCCGAAACGCGGGCTTGATTGCCGGAAAACGCGCCCTTTATCTTGCTCCGTTACTGCCCGCACACACGTTCACCACATGATCATCAAAGCCTATCTCAAGCCCTCCTGTGGCTGGTCCAATGGTGTCCGCGCCATCATGCGGAAGCACAATCTGCCGTTCGAAGACATCGACATCATCAACAACCGCGCGAATTACGCCGAGATGGTGCAAAAATCCGGTCAGCCCCTTTCCCCCTGCGTCGAGATCGACGGCGTCATGCTCGCCGATATTTCGGGCGAAGAAGTCGAAAATTACCTGCTCAGCAACGACCTCGTGAAATCCAGCGATACCTCGGCCGGCGTGCCCACCAATGCGGGCTGCTCCGATGAGGAACACGCCAAAATGGCCACTAAAACGATCCGTTTTTTTTGACCACGCTGAGAGCTCACCGCACATAACGCACACCGGGCCGCTCTCGCACAGGACGAGACGGCCTTTTTTATGCGCATCCGGCACACGCCCAGCTACGACGCCACCACCGACCCCCGCTCCCTTTTTCCAAGCCCGTGAATAACGACACCACCGCCACACCCGCATCCGCTCCGCATCCGTTCGACGCGTCCCAGGCTCCGGCCACTCGTGCCCCGGGCAAACAGGGCCTCTACGATCCCGCGTTCGAACACGATGCCTGTGGCGTCGGATTCGTCGTCGATATGAAGGGCCGGAAATCACACAAGATCGTCACGGACGCCCTTCAGGTTCTCACCAATCTTGACCACCGTGGCGCCGCTGGCAGCGAGCCCAACACCGGTGACGGCGCGGGCATCCTCATCCAGCTGCCGCACAAATTTTTCACCGAAGTTTCCAAGACGGCGCGCATCACCCTCCCTGAAGCCGGCCAATATGGCGCCGGTCTCGTCTATCTTCCTCGCAACCGCACCATCCGCCGCAAGGTCGAGGAAGTTTTCGAACAGGTCGTGCAGTCCGAAGGCCAAGTCTTCCTCGGCTGGCGCAATGTCCCCACCGACAACAAAACCCTCGGCGAGACCGCCAAGTCCTGCGAGCCGTTCATGCGCCAGGTCTTCATCGGCCGCGGAGCCGACATCACCAACGACCTCGATTTCGAGCGGAAGCTCTACGTGATCCGCAAGCGCGCCTACAACGACATCCGCACCTCCACTATCCCCGGGGCCGAAGCATGGTATGTCGCGAGCCTCTCGATGAAGACGCTCGTCTACAAAGGCATGCTCCTGACCGAGCAGGTCGGCCAATATTTCCCCGACCTCGCGCACCCCGCGATGGAGTCGGCCCTCGCCATCGTCCATTCGCGTTTCTCGACGAACACGTTTCCCAGCTGGGAGCGCGCGCATCCTTATCGCTACATCGCCCACAACGGCGAAATCAACACCCTCCGCGGCAACATCAATTGGATGCACGCCCGCCAGGCGCTCTTCGACAGCCCGGTCTTCGGCGACGACATCAAAAAAATCCTCCCGATCATCAACCCGAACGGCTCCGACTCGTCGATGTTCGACAACACGCTCGAGCTCCTCGTCCTCGCCGGCCGCCCGCTCGCGCACGCGGTGATGATGATGATCCCCGAGCCCTGGTCCAACCATGAGACCATGGACGACGACCGCCGCGCGTTCTATCAGTATCACTCCTGCCTGATGGAGCCATGGGACGGCCCCGCGGCCATCGCGTTCACCGACGGCATTCAAATCGGTGGCGTCCTCGACCGCAACGGCCTGCGCCCCTCGCGTTATTACGTCACCAAGGATGGGTTTGTCGTCGTCGCCTCCGAGGTCGGCGTGTTGCCCATTCCCGCCGAAGAGATTGCCGAAAAAGGCCGCGTCCAACCTGGCAAGATGTTCCTTGTGGACACCGCGCAGGGCCGGATCATCTCCGACGAAGAGCTCAAAAGGGAGATCTGCACGGCGCGTCCCTACCGCCAATGGCTCAACGAGCACCTTGTGCACCTCAGTGATTTGCCCGAGGCGCCCAAGGTCGAGCAACCCGACCACGCCACGCTGCTTCAGCGCCAGATCGCCTTCGGTTACACTAACGAGGACGAGCGCATTATCCTCATGCCGATGGCCAAGGATGGCGTCGAAGCCACCGGTTCCATGGGCAATGACGCCGCCCTCGCGGTGCTCTCCAACAAGCCGCGCCTCCTCTACGATTATTTCAAGCAGCTCTTCGCGCAGGTCACGAATCCGCCGATCGACTGCATCCGCGAAGAAATCGTCACCTCCTCGGAGACGCGTCTCGGTTCCGAAGGCAATCTCCTCAACCCGCAGCCGACCGCGTGCCGTCGCGTGGAGTTGAAGTATCCGATTCTCACCAACGAAGACTTCGCGAAAATCCGTCGCACCGATCTGCCCGGCCTCAAAATCGCCATGTTGCCCATCCTCTTCCGCGTCGCCCGCGGCGAGAAGGGCCTCGCGAAGTCGATGGAAGAACTCTGCATGATGGCGCGCCGCCATATCGAAGAAGATGAGGCCAACGTCCTCATCCTCTCCGACCGCGGCGTGACGAAAGAATTCGCGCCCGTGCCCGCGCTGCTCGCCGTCGCCGGCCTGCACCACTACCTCATTCGCGAAGGTCTCCGCACCCGCGTCTCACTCGTCGTCGAAACCGGCGACGCCCGCGAAGTGCATCACTTCTCGCTCCTCATCGGTTATGGCGCGTCCGCGATCAATCCTTACGTGGCGTTCGAGACGATCGACGACATGATCAAGGAAGAGCTCCTCACCGGCATCGATCACAAGACCGCGTGCAAAAACTTGGTGAAGGCCGCGTCGAAGGGCGTCGTCAAGGTCATGTCCAAGATGGGTATCTCTGCGATCCAGAGCTATCGCGGCGCGCAGGTGTTCGAGGCCCTCGGTCTCAACCAATCCGTGGTCGATCACTACTTCACCTGGACCGCCACGCGCGTCGGCGGCATCGGCCTCGATATCGTCGCGCAGGAAGTCCTCGCGCGTCACCGCGCCGCGTATCCGGAACGCACCGCCAACGCTACCGTGCTGCCTTCTGGCGGCCAATATCAGTGGCGCAACGACGGTGAAGCCCACCTCTTCACGCCCGAGTCGATCCATCACCTCCAAAAGGCCGTGCGCACCACCAGCTACGCCGCCTTCAAGGGCTACTCGAAGATCGTCAACGATCAGGGTTCGAAACTCTGCACGCTGCGGAGCCTCCTCGAGTTCAAGGCCTCCACCGCGATTCCCCTCGAGGAAGTCGAAACGATCGAGGCGATCATGAAGCGCTTCAAGACGGGCGCCATGTCCTACGGCTCGATCTCCAGCGAGGCGCACGAGACCCTCGCCATCGCGATGAACCGCATCGGCGGCAAATCCAACACCGGTGAAGGCGGCGAAGATCCTGCGCGCTTCATCCCGATGGCCAACGGCGATTCGAAAAACTCCGCCATCAAGCAGGTCGCCTCGGGCCGCTTCGGCGTCACGAGCGAATACCTCACGAGCGCGAAGGAAATCCAGATCAAGATGGCGCAGGGCGCCAAGCCCGGCGAAGGCGGCCAGTTGCCCGGTACGAAAGTGTATCCGCCGATTGCCAAGACCCGCGGCACCACCGCCGGCGTCGGGCTCATCTCGCCCCCGCCGCACCACGATATCTACTCCATCGAAGATCTCGCCGAGCTCATCCACGACCTGAAGAACTCCAACCGCCACGCGCGCATCAGCGTGAAGCTCGTCTCCGAAGTCGGCGTCGGCACCATCGCCGCCGGCGTCGCCAAGGCGCACGCGGACGTTGTTTTGATTTCCGGATACGACGGTGGCACCGGCGCTTCGCCGCAAACCTCCATCACCCACGCCGGTCTGCCGTGGGAGCTCGGTCTCGCCGAGACGCACCAGACGCTCGTCTTGAACAACCTCCGCTCGCGCATCGCCGTCGAGACGGATGGCCAGCTCAAGACCGGCCGCGATGTGATCATGGCCGCGCTGCTCGGGGCCGAAGAGTTCGGTTTCGCGACCGCTCCGCTCGTTGCCACCGGCTGCATCATGATGCGCGTCTGCCATCTCAACACCTGCCCCGCAGGCGTTGCGACCCAAGACCCGCGCCTCCGCGCCAAATACGCCGGCAAGCCCGAGCACGTCGTGAATTTCATGACGTTCATCGCCACGGAAGTGCGCGAACTCATGGCCCAACTCGGCTTCCGCACCATTGAAGAGATGGTCGGCCGGACCGACCGCCTCGAACCGCAGCGCGCCGTCACCCACTGGAAAGCCAAGGGCCTCGACTTCTCGAAGATCCTCTACTCGCCCGACGTCGGTCCCGAGGTCGGTCGCTTCTGCTCCATCAAGCAGGATCACGGCCTCGACAAGGCCCTCGACATCACGACGCTCCTCGGCATCTGCGCGCCCGCCATCGAGCGCGGCGAGAAAGTCATCGCCGAGCTGCCCATCCGGAACGTCAACCGCGTCACCGGCACGATCACCAGCTACGAGGTCACCAAGAAATACGGCGCGAAAGGCCTCCCCGAGGATACCATTCGTATCCGCTTTAAGGGTTCGGCCGGCCAGAGCTTCGGCGCGTTCATGACGCGCGGCATGACGTTCTCCATCGAAGGCGATGCGAACGACTACTTCGGCAAGGGCCTCTCCGGCGGCAAACTCATCGTGCACCCGCCCGCGAACGCCGGCTTCAAAGCCGAGGACAACATCATCATCGGCAACGTCGCCATGTATGGTGCCACCGCCGGTGAGATCTACGTCAACGGCCGCGCCGGTGAGCGCTTCGGCGTCCGCAATTCCGGCGTCACCGCCGTCGTGGAAGGCGTCGGCGACCACGGTTGCGAATATATGACCGGCGGCCGCGTCGTCGTCCTCGGACCCACGGGCCGCAACTTTGCCGCCGGTATGTCCGGCGGCGTCGCCTACGTGCTCGACGACCGAGGCGACTTCGCCCAGCAGGCCAACGTTTCCATGGTCGGTCTCGAAAAAGTCGAGAAGCCCGCCGAGATCGCCGAGCTCCGCGCGATCATCCAGCGCCACGTCGACTACACCAAAAGCGCGCGCGGCCAGCAGGTGCTCGCCAACTTCGACGCGTTTGTGCCGAAGTTCGTGAAAGTCCTCCCGAAGGACTACAAGCGCATGCTCGCCTGTATCGAAAAAGCCGAGTCGCAAGGCCTCACCGGCGAAGAAGCCATCATGGCCGCCTTCGAAGAAAACGCCCGCGACCTCTCCCGCGTCGGCGGAAATTAACCCGATCCGTTTGCACCGCTCATCCACGCTAATTCACGCTAATAACCCAACCGATGCTACTGCGCAGGCCGCCCGATCTATTCCGAGATTTGCGTCCATTTAGCGTTCATTAGCGGTTAAAAAATCTTCCTCCCATGGGCAAACCCACCGGCTTCATCGAATACCTCCGCGAACTTCCCGTCGACCGCTCGCCCACCGAGCGCACCAAAGACTGGAAGGAATTCCACGTCCCCATGGAGGAGAAAAAACTCCGTAATCAGGGCGCGCGCTGCATGAACTGCGGCGTCCCGTTCTGCCATACGGGCAAACTCATCAGCGGCATGGCCAGCGGCTGCCCGATCAATAATCTGATCCCCGAGTGGAACGATCTCATCTATCGCGGCCTCTGGAAGGAAGCCCTCGATCGTCTGCACAAGACCAACAATTTCCCGGAGTTCACCGGCCGCGTGTGTCCCGCTCCGTGCGAAGGCTCCTGCGTCCTCGGCATCAATAACCCGCCTGTCACGATCAAGAACATCGAGTGCGAAATCACCGACCGCGGCTGGGACGAGGGTTGGGTCCTCCCCGAGCAGCCCAAGCTCCGCACCGGAAAAAAAGTCGCCGTCATCGGATCCGGCCCCGCCGGCCTCTCCGCCGCCGAGCAGCTCAACAAGGCCGGCCACACCGTCACCGTCTTCGAGCGCGCTGACCGCCCCGGCGGTCTCCTCATGTATGGCATCCCCAACATGAAGTTGGACAAAAAGGAAGTCGTCCTCCGCCGCATCAAGTTGATGGAAGACTCCGGCATAAAATTTATCTGCAACGCCAACGTGGGCGGCAACGTCGAGGCAGAAATTTTCCTCAAGGAATACGACGCCACCGTCATTTGCACCGGCGCCACACTTCCGCGCGATCTCCCCATCGAAGGCCGCGCGCTCAAGGGCGTGCACTTCGCGATGGAGCTCCTCACTGCGAACACCAAAGCCGTCCTTAATGGCGGCGCCGAACACTCTCCAATTCATGCCAAGGGCAAAGACGTCATCGTGATCGGTGGCGGCGACACTGGCACCGATTGCGTCGGCACTTCGATGCGCCATGGCTGCAAGAGCATCGTCCAAATCGAAATTCTCCCGAAGCCTCCGCTCGAGCGCACGGCCGACAATCCGTGGCCGGAGTGGCCCAAGACCTACAAGATGGACTACGGTCAGGAAGAGGCGGCCGCTAAGTTCGGCGCCGATCCCCGCATTTATGTCACCACGGTGAAAAAATTCATCGGCGACTCCGCGGGTAATGTGCAGTCGCTCGTCACCGTCGAAATCAAGTGGGAGAAAAACGAGAAGGGTCAGTTCATTCCGCAGGAACAAGCTGGCACTGAGCAGACGCGCCCTGCGCAGCTCGTGTTGCTCGCGATGGGGTTTCTCGGGCCCGAACAGGCGATCCTCAAAGACCTCAAGCTCGAGACCGACGCGCGTTCGAACATCAAAGCCGAGCACGAAAAATATCGGACGAATCTTCCGAACATCTTCGCCGCCGGCGACTGCCGCCGCGGCCAGAGCCTGGTGGTGTGGGCGATCAACGAAGGCCGTGGAGTCGCGAGGGAGTGCGACCGCTTCTTGATGGGCTCGACCGACCTGCCGTA
>CAMBVX010000165.1 GCA_945871085.1 Opitutus sp. GAS368
ACCATCGCGGCCTTCGCGGACCGCGCCCCCATGTGTGCGATCAAACAGAGTGGGGGAGAGTTTGCCTACCACCGCGACCTGATCACCCTCGGCCGAGAGAAAAACTATGTTGTGATGTCCGGCGCCGATACGCGGCTCACCGAAGTCTTCGCGATGGGCGCGGCGGGCTGCACGGGCGGTCTCGTGAATATTGTCCCGGAGTTGATGATCGACATCTACCGCTGCTCGGCCGCCGGGCGCCCGGCCGACGCGGCGGTCTCCGCCGCGCGCATGGTTGAGCTAGGCCGGGTGATTGACCAACTTGCGTTTCCGCCGAATGTCGGCGCCGGCCTCGCCGCCCGCGGTTTCTCCCCGGGCGCCTCGAAGTCGATCCTCTCGCCGGCATCGCAGGCCCTCGCGGTCAAGATCGAGAGCGAATTGCGCGCCCTGTTTCTCCAATGGGGCCTCGCGCTGGGCCCGGTCGCGGCCGCAGCGTGAGTTCGACAACGGGCCTGTGTTCGGCCCAGCTTGTTCGCGGGTGGTCTGTTTTTGCAGCCACCCGCTCCCTCTCGTAACCCCACCTTTTGTTCCCCCAGCCTCCGATCATGCCCCCCGCCCAAAACGCTCTCCGCTACGCTTGGTTCGTCGTCGCGCTCCTCTTCCCGGTCGCCCTGCTGAACTATCTCGACCGCCAAATGATGGCCACGATGAAGGCCTCGATGGTGCACGACATCCCGAGCATCGCGAACCGCGCGGACTGGGGCCTCGTGCTCGGCTGCTTCAAATGGACCTACGCCGTGCTCAGTCCCTTCGGCGGCTATATCGCGGATCGTTTCAGTAAACGTTACGTAATCGGCGGCAGTCTGCTGGTGTGGTCGATGGTGACGTGGTGGACGGGGCACGTTTCCACCTTTAACGAGCTGATGACCGCCCGTGCCCTCATGGGTATCAGCGAGGCCTTCTACATTCCGGCCGCACTGGCCTTGATTTCTGAATACCACCTTGGGCCCACGCGCTCGCGGGCGGTCGGACTGCATCAGGCGGGCATTTACGTCGGCCAGATTCTCGGCGGTTTCGCCGGTTATATGGCGGATTCGCCGGACCACGGTTGGCGTTGGATGTTTACGACCTGCGGCATGATCGGCGTGATTTACGCCATCCCACTCATCGCCGCGATGCGTGATCCCGTCCGCGCGGTGCCGACCGCGGCTGACACTGAGGCCGCCAAAACGGGCGTCATTCGCGGGCTGTTGGGTAACCGGAATTTCCTTCTTCTTGTAGCCTATTTTACGTTACCGGCCATCGCGGGTTGGGTGGTGCGCGACTGGATGCCAGAGATTCTCCGCGAGAAATTTTCACTGGGCCAGGGCAAGGCCGGCGTGAGTGCGATTCTCTACGTCCAAATTGCCGCGCTCATCGGCGCCCTCATCGGCGGCACGCTCGCGGATCGTTGGATGAAATCCACCAACCGCGGACGCATCTTCACGAGCGCGATTGGCATGGCGTTATTCCTCCCGGCGCTCTTCGGCGTGGGCAATGCGCCGACACTCACCTTCGCCATCATCGGCTTGATCGTCTTTGGCCTCGGCTGGGGCTTCTTCGACTGCAACAACATGCCGATCCTCTGTCAGATCGCTCGTCCCGAGTGGCGCGCGACCGGCTACGGCATCATGAACCTCGTGAGCATCAGCTGCGGCGGCTTCGGCGACTGGGCCTTCGGCGCGCTGCGGGATCGTCACGTGCCGCTCAACCTTATCTTCGGCGCGTTTGCCGGGGTCGCGCTATTCTCAATCTTCATTGTCCTTCTCATCAAACCAGCCGAAGAAAAATCCGCCGCATGAAAATGAATAAAACGTCCAATCTCCGTCGCAATTTTTTGCTGGCGGTAGTCGCCCTTGTGGTGGTGGTCGGTCGCGCGGGCACAGCGCCCGCGAGCCTCAGAGATTTTTTTCAACCGTATCTGGACCGGCACAGCGTCGCCGGTGCGGTCACCCTCGTAGCCGATAAGAATGGCGTGCTCGCGACCGAGGCGTTCGGTTTTGCGGATCTCGCGGCCCGGCGGCCGATGACGCCCGACACAGTTTTTTGGATCGCGTCGCAGTCGAAGCCGATGACGACGACGGCGTTCATGATGCTCGTCGATGAGGGTAAGGTGAGCGTGGACGATCCCGTGGAAAAGTATCTTCCTGAATTCAAAAGTCAGTTTGTAGTTGCTGAGGAATCGCCGACCCAAACGGTCCTGCGCAAGCCAGCGCGTTTGCTGCTCGTGCGGGACCTCCTGAGTCACACGAGTGGGTTTCGGTTCAAGTCGCCGCTCGAACAGCCGACGCTCGACGCACTGCCGCTGGCCGTCGCGGTGCGCAGCCACGCGCTGCAGCCGCTCCAGTGGGAGCCCGGCAGCAAATATCTCTACAGCAACGCGGGCATCAACACGGCCGCACGCATCATCGAGGTGGTGAGCGGGCTGGCCTATGAGGATTTTATGCGCACCCGGCTCTTCGAACCGCTTGGGATGAAGGAGACGACGTTCTGGCCCACGGAGGCGCAGGTGCGGCGGCTCGCGAAAGTCTATAAGCCAAATGCGACGAAAACCGGGCTTGAGGAAACACGCTACGACCAGATGCGCTATCCGCTCACCGATCGCGCGCGGCACCCGATGCCGGCGGGTGGATTGTTTTCGACGGCGGCGGACGTGGCGCGATTCGCGCGGATGCTGCTCAACGGCGGCGAGCTCGACGGTCGGCGGTATCTCTCAGCCACCGCCGTGAAGACGATGACCAGCAAGCAGACGCCCGCCGCGATCACGCAGGGTTACGGTTTCGGCTTCACGGTGGGCCAGCGCGAGTTCGGCCACGGCGGCGCGCTCAACACCGAGACGAGCATCGATACGAGCAGCGGGCTCATCACGATTTTTCTCATTCAGCAGGCGGGCTTCATTGGCGACAGCGCGAAGATTCGTGCCGAGTTCAAGCGCGTCGCGCGCGAGCGGTTTGGCGCTGTGGCATCGACGGCGCGGGAAGCCTCCACGGTCGCGACGACGACGGGCGTGAGTGCGCCGCAGGCCGCCGCCGCAGCTGCGCTCGCCATGCGCGAGTTCATCTACGAGAAAGCGTCCTATCCGTCCTGCCACGCCTCGACGATTGTCGAGACGGCCCAAGGTGGCATCGTCGCCGCGTGGTTCGGTGGCACCGCCGAGAAAAATCCCGACGTCGGCATCTGGGTTTCCCACTATGACACCGCGAAGAAAACTTGGACGCCGGGCGTGGAGGTGGCCAACGGCGTGCAGTCGCCCACCAAGCGTCACCCCACTTGGAATCCCGTGCTCTTTCAGCCGCGTGGCAAAGCGCCGCTGATGCTCTTCTACAAAGTTGGTCCCTCGCCGCAAACGTGGTGGGGCGAACTCCGCACGTCCACCGACGGCGGCCGCACGTGGGGCGCCGCGCGTCGCCTGCCCGACGGCATTTATGGTCCGATCAAAAACAAACCCGTCCAGCTCGCCGACGGCACGATCCTCTCGCCCACGAGTGACGAGACCGACGAGAAGCCGAGCAAGTGGCGCGTGTATTTCGAGCGCAGCACCGACGGCGGCGCGACGTGGGCTAAGACGCCTTTCCTCAACGACGGCCTCGCCGTCGGCGCGATTCAGCCGAGTATCCTATTTCACGACAGCATTGGCGGAGCGAAACTCCAAGCCGTCGGCCGCACGCGGCAGGGCAAGGTGTTCACTGTATCGTCCGACAACGCCGGCAAAACTTGGGGTGAGATGTCGCTGCTCCCGCTCGCCAATCCCAATTCCGGCACGGATGCCGTCACGTTGAAGGACGGTCGCCATCTCATGGTCTATAACCCCGTACCAAAGGGCCGCACCCCGCTTGCGGTCGCCGTCTCGCGCGATGGTCGGGAGTGGAAAGATGTCATCACGCTCGAAGATCAACCCGGCGAATATTCGTATCCCGCGATCATCCAGACGAGCGACGGTCGCGTGCACATTACCTACACGTGGAAGCGCGAGCGCATCCGCCACGCGGTGCTCGATCCGGCTAGGTTTTAGCGCGGTCCCGGCGATGCCTCTCCAAGACGCAGATCTCAGCCGCTGGTTTGCGGATGAAGTGCAACCGCACGAGGCTGACCTGCGGGTCTTTCTGCGACGGTCCTATCCGAGCCTTTCGGATATCGATGATTTGGTGCAGGAGACTTATGCGCGCGTCTTTCGGGCCAAGTCTGCAGGCAAAGTTACGGAGGCGCGGCCGTATCTCTTTTCCACTGCGCGCAATGCTGCCTGTGATTTGTTTCGCCGAAGCAAAACTATTTCGATCATTCGCCTAGCTGAAATCGAATGCCTGCCCGTGGTAGAGGATATGCCCGGTGTAGCCGAGGCCATCGACCATGCTCATGAACTTGCGATTCTCCACGAAGCTATCGGCGCGCTGCCCGACCGCTGCCGGCAGGTGCTCACACTCTGCAAGGTCTATGGTTTGCCGCATCGCGAGGTCGCGCGGCGGCTCGGCATTTCCGAGCACACGGTCAACGCCCAGGTCGCGCTCGGCGTGCTCCGCTGTCGAAATTTTCTCCGTGCCCAGGGCCTGATGAGGGAGCGTGAGACATGATACCATCGCCATCCGACGCCAGTGACGTTGAGCGCATCGAACAACAAGGTGCGGATTGGATTGCACGGCACTACGCCGGGCTTTCGGCGGCGGAGCGGAGTGAGTTTAAAAATTGGCAAGCGGTGGACCCGCGTCACGCGGCGGTCTTTGCAGAACTCGAGGAGACGTGGCTTGCGCTGGATCGGGTGGGCCCGTCGGGCAAAGAAGAGGGTCGCATTGATGCGGATATCCTCGCGCCTCGAGGCGTGCGTGCGGGCTGGCGCTTGGCACCGGCGCTGGCAGCCGCAATCTTGATACTCGCAGGCGCGGTTTGGTGGCGGGCGACTCCTGCCGCGCCGATACGGTACGCCAGTGCGGTTGCGACTGACGTCGGGGAGTTCAAAAATGTCGGATTGCCCGATGGCTCGACTGTATTGGTCAACACAAGCACGCGAATCGAGACCGCCTATTCGGCAGCGGAGCGGCGGGTTCGGCTCGTCCGAGGGGAGGCCCATTTCACGGTCGCCAAGGATCCGGCGCGCCCATTCTACGTCGAAGCCAACGGCGTGGCGGTGCGTGCAGTGGGCACCGCGTTCAATGTCCGGCTACGCTCCGATTCAGTTGAGGTTTTGGTTACCGAGGGGCGGGTGCGAGTGGCCGATGCGATGGGCGGCGCGAGTCTGCTCGTGGATAAATCGGAGCAGGTGTCTACGGACGACGCGCATTTGTTGAAGGCAGGCGAGCGTGCCGTAGTCGCGGGCTCCGTCGAGCCCGGCGGAATGCGGAAGCCCGTGCCGGCAGCGTTGGTATCTGCGACGGAGGTCGAACGCGTGTTGGCGTGGCAGGATCGGCGGCTGGAGTTTGGTGCCGTTCCTCTTTCGGAGATCATCGCAGAGTTCAACCGTTACAACCGGGTCCAACTCGCCGTAGAGGATCAGACCCTCGCCGTCCAACGCTTCGGTGGAAGTTTTCGCGTCGATCAGCCCGATACCTTGGTTCGCCTGCTGGAAAACCGTTTTGGGGTGCGCGCCGAACGACGTATGGCACAGATCGTCCTGAGCCGCGGATTGCCACCAGCGCCTTGAGCTTGGGCGGCATCGTAAAATACTGAAAATTTGTGTAGTGAGAATGAGCGGTTGGCCCGTGGTAGTGGGTGCGGCCCGGTTGCGCCGCCTCCATTCATGCACTACCCCTTCAAAGGACTCTCTTCTCTCCTCCATTGGTTGAATTATGTGTTTATTTCCGCCGTGCTATTGACGGGGTCGGCGCAGGCCGCGGACCAGACTAAGAAATCGTTCGAGATTCCGGTAGGAGAAGCGCTGGTTACGCTGAAGCAGTTCGTCACTCAATCGGGTGCGCAATTGCTTTATTCCGCCAGCGAGCTCGAAGGTGTGCGGACAAAGGCGGCGAAAGGGTGGTTCACGCCGCGCGAGGCGCTGGAGCATCTGCTGGAAGGCACCTCATTGGTGGCCAAACAAGATGAACTCACTGGCGCGTTGACGGTTCACGCGGGCTCCCGTTCCGCGCCGCCTCCCGCTGATCGCTCGGTGCTGAAGGGCGGATCCTTTGGCCTTCTTGGTGGGCAGATCAGCAGTGTGGCCACCCGAAATACATTGGAAGGTGTCGTAATTGAGCTGCCGGGATTGCGGCGACAAGTGCTCACCGACCGCAACGGACGCTTCGAGTTTTCTGCTGTGCCGTCCGGCAATATTGAGGTCGCGATTTCACATCTGGGGCTGGCGACGGTCCGACGAATTATGACGATTGTCGGTGGCGGGCGGGTCACGCTCGATGTAGCTTTGCAGGCCGAGGATGCGATTAGGTTAGAGAAATTTGTCGTCGCCACCGAACGCGAGGGCAACGCGGCCGCGATTACGAGGCAGCGCACCGCCGACAACGTGAAGAGCGTCGTGGCGATGGATGCGCTGGGGATCTTGAGCAACGACAATGCGGGCGAATTGCTCGTGCAACTTGCGGGGATCAGTGGTGAGCCGGACGACGTGGGCAATGTGTTTAACGTTCGCATCCGCGGCATTTCCTCGGAGCAGAATTCTGTCACGGTCGATGGAAACAAAATGGCCAGCTCCGGCGGCATGGCGCGCAATTTTCGGCTTGGCGCAATCAGCGGCGCATTGTTTGACGAAGTGGAGGTGACCAAGGCTTCTACCCCGGAAATGGATGCCGATTCCCTTGGGGGCGGCGTGAATTTTAAAACTCGCAGCGCACTGGCGTCCCGCGACCGGAGACGTGGCACGTATCGGCTCGGCGTGCGCTGGTTGCCGCCCTTCACAGACCAGACGGTCTATCGTCAGAATCACCGCACGGCGCCGCTCTTCAATTTTAGCTACACCCAGATTTTCGATGTCGGCAGAGGTGAGCGCAACTTGGGTGTAACGCTGACTGCGAGCGGGAGTCAGAACAATCGGGGGGCGAAGGTGACGCAGCAGGAGCGCCTCGATACCACTGTTGGACCGAGCTTCGTCCGCACCTTCGTCGCTAACGACGTCTACAATGCCGGCCGACAGGAGAGCTATGGCGTGCGGTTTGACTACAAAATCTCCGATCGCAGCAGCGTCTATTTCACCACGAAAGTGAGCGATGCGTCGCAACGGACGCTGGCCGAGCTGAAAACCACCGCGTCAGTAAACACCCCCCGCGTGCTCACTTTCGACGCGGTCGGACAACCGACCGGCACCGGACAGATTTACCCGGACTTCACGGATTCCGTTACACGCGTCCGGGCGCAGGCGACAAATTTTTTCGAAATTAATACCTTCACCCGAGCGTTCTTCGACCTACAGCGCCTGTTTAACGCGGGCGGCCAGTATCAGACGGGATGGCTCAAACTCGACTACGACGGAGGCACCACGAGCAGCAGCGTGATTCAATTCGACGGTCCCTACCCGAAGAAAGATTACCCCGGTGGAGGACTGTTCACGATGCGGGTGACCAACATCGGGTGGCGCTATGATGAAACGGCGTCGGTGACCGATCCGGTTTTTGTTCAGAATGAGGGCGCAAGTATTTTCGATCCGCGCAGCTATGGGACGGGAGTTCTCACGCGAAGGAATAACAAGCGATTTACCCGGATCGCGACGGTGTCGGGCTCAGCGACGCTCAACTTGCCATGGGCGTTCCTGACACAGCTCAAGGCCGGTGGTCGCTACCGCGTGAACCACATTGATATTACCGGCGGCAACCGCACCTTCAATTACGCCGGGCCCGACGGAATCCGCGGCGGCGCCGGGGCGGCCGACGATCTGCCGGGGTTGATTGATCCGAGTGCCTCGCTGAACAATTCCTATTGGCAATCACGCGGACGGATCCCTTTTCCAACCGTGGGCGCATTGGCCGTGAACATTCGCGACAATCCCCGGCGCTGGGTGGAGGACCAATATGCGAGTGAGGCGCAAAAATACATCGGCACGAGCAGCCTCGATGAAACGCTCCGGGCAGCTTTCGGCCAGTCGCGGGTGCAATTGGGGAAACTGCGCATTCTCTCCGGGGTCCGCCTGGAGCAAGTCGACGTGGACGCGTTTGCCTTCATTAAGGGCGTGAAGAAACCTGCAACGCCGATCACCGACCAGCGCGAGTTGGCTCGCTTCGATTACAACAATCCGCGCACGGGATCCGGTTCGACGCGTTCACTTTTTCCAAGTGCCCATTTGACCTATCAATTTACCAAAGGCCTCCAGGCCCGGGCCAGCTGGTCGAACGGTATCGGGCGCCCGCCGACGGCCAATTTGTTGCCGGTTGAAACCGTCAACGAGGCCGCCGAGGCCCTCACGATCAACAATCAGGCCGTCAAGCCGCAGTTCACCCAAAATTACGACGCGACTTTAGAGTATTACTTTGAGCCGGTCGGAATGATCGCGGTCGGCTACTTTCAGAAGAACATCCGCGACTACATTGTGAGTAATGTTCTTGGGCTCGTTCCGAGCGGCGCGAACAACGGTTACAACGGCGACTACGCGGGCTACTCGTTGCGCAGTCAGACCAATGCCGGTAACGCGCGAATTGATGGGTGGGAGTTTTCCTATCAGCACCAGCTTACGTTTCTGCCGGGGTTGCTGCGGGGGCTGGGCGTATTTGCGAATTACACGAAACTTCAAACTGAGGGAAACTTCGGCGGGACGAACGTGCGCCGAACGGGGCAGGTTGCGGGTTTTGTGCCGAAATCGGGAAATGCCGGATTCAGCTACAAATACCGCCGCCTCGGTGTTCGCATCTCAGCCAACCATACGGGAGAAAATCTTACCGATTTTTCGACGACGGAAGCGCTGTTGCGGTATCGCACGGCGCGGACACTGGTCAACGTGGGCACGGCATTTACGT
The DNA here is from genome assembly GCA_945871085.1 of Opitutus sp. GAS368. GTDB lineage: Bacteria > Verrucomicrobiota > Verrucomicrobiia > Opitutales > Opitutaceae > GAS368. The sequence goes on from CAMBVX010000165.1 coordinate 8,901, forward strand.
TTCGCCCGGGCACGGATTTTTTCTTTAATGTCGAAAACCTCTTCGACGAGCCGCAACAGTGGTATCGCTACAAGCCCAGTCGCCGACAGGGAACCAACTTTAACGGCGTAGGCGTCTTTTTCGGTGTCGACGGGCGGTTTTGAAATCTAATTTTAAGTTCGCCTCGCATGTTCCCTGGCTCTCAGAGGTAGTGATGCCTGTGCCCCGCTGGTTCTCGTTGGTTCGTTTGCTGACGTGTGCGGCACTACTCGCAGCCAACGCATGGGCCGAACCGTCGTCGCCGCCCAACGTCATTTTGATCCTCGCCGACGACCTCGCCCTCGGCGACCTCGCGGCGCTTAATGGGGGCCGCACGCGCACTCCTCACCTCGATCGCCTGATCGCTTCCGGCGTTTGGTTCGACCGTGCCACCTCAGCTTCTTGCGTCTGTGCTCCTGCGCGCGCTGCGCTCCTCACCGGCCGTTACCCGCACCGCACCGGCGTCGTTTCGCTCACGATGCGCACCGAGCCCGAGCTCACCCGGCTGCACCGCGACGAGACCACGCTCGCCGACCTGTTTGCCGCCCACGGCTATCGCACCGGACTCGTCGGCAAATGGCACGTGGGCCTCGGTGACGAGTGGCACCCGCGCCGCCGCGGTTTCGCCGAGGCAGCGTGCTTCGTGGGAGATGACAATATTGCGAGCTACGAGAACTTCTCCCTCGAGATCGACGGTGCGCTCCGGCGCTTCGAAGGGCGCTACCTCACCGACGAGCTTTCCACCCTCGCGATTGACTTCGTGCGCCGGCACCGCGCGGCGCCGTTTTTCCTGCACCTCGCGCACTACGCACCGCACCGCCCGCTCGGCGCGCCCGCCGATCTCGTCAAAACCTACACGGACCGCGGCTTTCCCGAAAGCACGGCCACCGTCTACGCCATGGTTGAGATCCTCGACCGCGGGATCGGCGCACTGCTGGCGACTGTCGCCGAACTTGGCCTGAGCGAGCGCACGCTCGTGATTTTCGCCAGCGACAACGGTCCCGATCCGCTCGCCGGTCCGCGCTTCAACCACGACCGTCGCGGCGCGAAATACGATGTCTTTGAGGGCGGCATTCGCGTGCCGCTCCTCTTTTCGTGGCCCCGCACCCTCACGCCCGGTCGCAGCGATTTTCCCGCGCACTTCACCGATTTGCTGCCCACGCTTGCCGACATTTGCGGCCTTGGCCGCCCCGCGCTGCCGCCCGACGGCGTCAGTTTCGCGGCCCACCTCCGCGGCGCACCCGCGCCTCCCGTTCCGCTGCGTTTTTGGCAGTGGAACCGTGCCTTACCCAACTACACCCATAACCTCGCCATGCGCGACGGCGATTGGAAGTTCGTCCTTCCGCCCGTGACCCGGAACAAGATTGCCGGCGACTCAACCGCGGCCCCCGCGCTCTACTACCTACCGACCGATCCCTCCGAGTCCACCGATGTCTCTGCGCAGCACCCCGATCGCATGGCCCGCCTTCGCGCCGCGGCCGACGTGTGGGTCGCGTCGGTGGAAGCCGACCGCACGCGGCGCCAAAAATGATCTCCGTGCCCTCCATGTCCATGTTCCGCTTCTCTCTCTTCGCACTCGCCGGGCTTGCCCTCTCTGTTGGGTTCGCCGCTGCCGCCTCGACGCGTCCGAACATGCTCTTCCTCGCCGCCGACGATCTGCGCGCCGACCTCGGTTGTTACGGCCATCCCGAGGCAAAGACCCCGCACCTCGATGCGCTCGCACGCCGCGGCGTCGTTTTTGAGCGCGCCTATTGCCAGCAGGCCGTCTGCAATCCTTCGCGCGCCTCCGTCCTGACCGGCCGCCGGCCCGACACGCTGCGGGTGTGGAACCTCCAGACGCATTTTCGTGAAACACTGCCGGACGTTGTGACCCTCCCGCAGGCCTTTAAGCAGGCCGGCTACACGAGCGTTGGCCTCGGGAAACTGTTTCACAACCAGAGCGGCTCGCGGCGTCCGCCGTTTCCCTTTTCCGATCCACCGTCGTGGTCGCGTGAGCCGCGTTACGCCGAAGGCGCGCATTGGCAGGATTGGGTGGTCCCGAGCGACGCCGCCGGGCCAAAGGCCAAAGGCGGCCCCGTGCAGTGTCTCGACGTGTCCGACGAGGCCTACTTCGACGGGCTGATCGCCGCCGCAGCCGTCGCCGCACTTCGCGAATTCGCGGCCTCGAGCGAGCCGTTCTTCCTCGGAGTCGGTTTCTGGAAGCCGCACCTGCCGTTCAACGCTCCTCAGCGCTACTGGGACCTCTACGACCGCTCGAAGCTCGCGCCGCCCGATCCCGCCGCGGCACCGACGGGCGCCCCGGCCATCGCAGCCCACCCGTGGCAGGAGCTCCGCGGCTACGCCGGCATGCCGCAAAGCGGCCCGCTCACGCCTGCCCAGATTGCCGAACTCCGCCACGGCTATCTGGCGGCGATCAGTTTCCTTGATGCACAGGTCGGCCGCGTGCTCGCCGAGCTCGAGCGCAGTGGTCTCGCCGCCAACACCGTCGTCGTCTTCTGGAGCGACCACGGGTTTCACCTTGGCGAACACGACCTCTGGGCCAAGACCTCCAACTACGAACTCGATGCCCGGGTGCCTCTGATCGTCGCTGCGCCCGGCGTCGCCCGCGTCGGTGGACGTGTTGCCGGCCTCACCGAGCTGATCGACGTCTATCCCACGCTCACGGCGCTCGCCGGGCTCGCGGCCGACCCCACCCTCGAAGGCCGCAGCCTCGTGCCGCAGCTCCGCGAGCCCACCTCGCCCGGCAAGCCCTTCGCGCTCTCGCAACATCCCCGTCCCGCCTACGGCGCACCGACGCACATGGGCTACGCACTCCGCGACGACCGTTTCCGCTACGTGGAGTGGCGTGAACTCGCAACCGGTGCCGTGGTGGCACGTGAACTTTACGACCATCGCTCGGACCCGCGCGAAACGGTGAATTGCGCCGCCGATCCGGTTCACCGCGCCGCAATCGCCCAACTCGCCGCCCAACTTCTCGCGGTCGCTCCCGCCGCTCGCCGATGAATGCCGTCGCTCTTCGCCTCCCGCTGCAGGTGCGAGGCCTGATTATAGCCCTTCTCGCGCTCTGCGTGTCGCCACTCTCCGCCGCCACCGTTTCGGCGCGGCCGAACATCGTCTTCATCCTGGCCGACGATCTCGGTTGGCGCGACCTGCGCTGCGCCGGCAACGAAATTCATGATACACCGCACCTCGACCGCCTTGGTCGCGAGGGCACGCGCTTTACGCAGGGCTACGCCGCAGCGCCGATCTGCTCTGCTTCGCGCGTGGCATTGCTCACGGGACGCTCACCCGCGCGCCTCGGTTTCGAGTTCGTCACCAAGCTGCCAACGGCGAAGCGCCCTGCCGGGCACGCGCTCGTGGGCCCGCCGTATCCGCTAAATCTCCCGCTCTCCGAAGTCACGCTCGCCGAGGTCCTCGCTCCCGCCGGCTACGCCACGGGCTACTTCGGCAAGTGGCACGTGAGCGAGCACACCGGCGGCTACCTCGGCTGGTCGGCCACGCACGGCCCGCTGCAACAAGGCTACGGCGAGGGCGACCCCGATTTTGGCAATCACACCTACGCCTACCGTGAGCGTCCCGCGTTGAAGACCGAGCTGCTGGCCGCGGGCGATTATGGACGCGACACACTCACCGAAAAAGCGGTGGCGTTCCTGCGCACGCGACGCGATCGCCCGTTTTTTTTGCACGTGGCACACTACTTCGTGCACGATCCGATCCACACCCGCGCAGCGTGGCTCATCGAAAAATACCGCGCCCGCTATCCCTCCGGCACCGATCCGCGCCGCCTCGAATACGCCGCGATGGTCGAAACCCTCGACCACTACGTTGGCCAACTGCTCCGCACCCTCGACGAACTCGGCCTGCGGGAAAACACGCTTGTGGTTTTCACGTCGGACAACGGTGGCCATCCCGAATACGCAGCGAACGGTCCGCTCCGCGGCAGCAAGTGGAACCTCTACGAAGCCGGCGTCCGCGTCCCGTGGATTGTCCGTTGGCCCGCCTATGTCCCGGCCGGTGCGACGAGCGACACGCCCTTCATCGGCACCGACCTTTTGCCCACGCTCGCGGCCGCGGTCGACGCGCCACTGCCGGCCGGCGTCGCGCTCGACGGTCGCAATGTCCTTCCGCTCTGGCGCGGCGCGGTGCCGACTACCGCGGAACGAGAGCGTCCGCTCGTCTGGCATTTTCCCTACTATCATCCGGAATCCGGTTATGCCCAGGCCCTTTCCAACATCGGCGTGGCCGATTTCGCCGTGAGCCAAACACGCCCGCAGTCCGCACTCCGGGCCGGCAATTGGAAGCTCATTCATCTCTACGACGGCGACCGTGACGAGCTCTACCACCTCGCCGCCGATCCCGGCGAGCAACGTGATCTCGCCGCCCGCGAACCGCTCCGTGCGCAGGCGCTCAGGCACCGACTCGACGGAGATCTCCGCGCGATGAACGCGCGTTTCCCGGTGGCCGCGGCGAGATTGCCCTGAGTCTTTCCCGCTGGGTTTTTCACGCGCCCTACTACGATGGTCCACACCATGAAGACACTTGGAATGATCGGCCTGACGTCCCTCGCATTGGCGGAGGAGCGCCAGCTCACGTACGCGCCGCACGGTCATGTGTTGACGAACGTGAACGTCTGGTCGCCCGACGGTCGCTGGATCGTCTATGACGTCCGCACTGTCGATAGCGTGTTCGACGGCACGCGAATCGAACAGGTCGAGGTGGCTACCGGAGAAATTCAGACACTCTACGAAACAAAAAACGGCGCCGCGTGCGGTGTGGTAACTTATCACCCGCGCGAGCCGAAAGTGGTCTTCATCCACGGTCCGGACGATCCTTCGCCCGCATGGAGCTATGGAGTGACGCGGCGGCGCGGCGCAGTCGTCGACGTGCGCCGGCCCGGCGAGGCGCGGCCGCTCGACGCGATGAACTATGCGCCACCGTTCACCCCGGGCGCGCTGCGCGGCGGCTCACATGTGCACGTGTTCAGTCCCGACGGCGCGTGGGCGAGCAACACCTATGAAGACGACGTGCTCGCTCGCCGCGACGCGGCGACGGGCGAGGGGAGCGATCGCGATTTTAATCAGCGCAACATCGCCGTTTCCGTGCCCCCGCCCGCCGCGAGCGGTGTCCGCGTGGTGCGCAGCCACCCGCGTAATCACGACGGCGACACTTTTTCCGTACTCGTCACGCGCACAGTAAATCGCCCCCGGCCGGGCTCCGACGAAATCAGCCGCGC
>CAMBVX010000166.1 GCA_945871085.1 Opitutus sp. GAS368
CGCAAGACCGGCAGCCTCTACGCCGTCGTCGATCTCGACAAATCTCCCGTCGACGAAACGAAATGGTTCACCACGAAGATCACCGTGCAGGACCGCCGCATCATGATTCAGGTCAACGGTCAGACGACGGTGGACTACACCGAGCCCGAAAACGTCGTGCGTCCGCCCGAACGCAAAGGCCGGAAGCTCAACCCGCTCGGCGGTGCCATCGCCCTCCAAGCCCACGACCCAAAGAGCGTGTTCTATTTCAAGAGCGTGCGGGTGCGGGCGCTCGATTGAGCGGTCGGCGATTGCACGGCGCCGGCTCGACGACGCTACGCGCCAAAGGACTTTAGTCCGGGCGGCCGATGGGACGGTCATCGTATGGCTTCGCCCGATGCTCTCACAGAGCTGCGGGACGAGCGGGACGCTCCAGAACTCTCACAGCCGCGCGGTGAGTCGCCCACCCATGGGACACAAATCCCGTCGCGGCTCAGCCGCAGGTCATGCCGCCAATTTCCCCCGTTTCAAAATCGGGGGCCTCATCGGGACGAACTTCTTCACGCGGGAGGGCACTCGAAGCCCGGTCGTTTCCGAAAGGGTGGGTATTGAAACAGAAAATCCGCGCCAATCTGGCGCAGAATGGTCCGACTGGGGCGGTATCGAAGTCGCCGTGACGCGAGCCCAACTTTGTTTCAATATTCCGAATGGCGTTATTTTAGGCACGGGAAATCCGCGCCAATTCGGCGCGCTTCACGTCGATTTCTCCGATTCTAAATTCGAGCGCCCGAACCGCTCATCTCGTTTCAATATTCCGAATCGGGTGCCTTTTGGGACACCCGCTAGACCATCGCGCTGGGCATCATCGAGTGCATGGGGCAGTTGAAGATCACCTGATCGGACTCGTCCTCTCGGTTATCCAAGAGCCCGCCTGTCACCCCGGCGCACAACGGGGTCTACGTTCGGCGGGAAGTGGCTGGCAACCTAGCGCGCCACCGCAGCGCAACCGTAACGAGCCCAATCAGCGCTGGCACCTCGACGAGAGGACCGATAACCGCAGCGAAGGCCACCCCCGACGCGATTCCGAACACTCCAACTGCCACCGCAATCGCCAGCTCGAAGTTATTGCCCGATGCCGTAAACGCCAACGTCGCTGCCCGTTCATAGTCCGTGCCTGCGCGCACGCTCAACCAGAACGTCGCTACGAACATGATCGCAAAATAGACGACCAGCGGCAAAGCAATGCGCAGCACATCGAGCGGGATTCGCAGCACGGTGTCACCTTTGAGACTGAACATCACGACAATCGTGAACAGTAGCGCAATGAGCGTAATCGGGCTGATCGCCGGCAGAAATTTTTCATCATACCATGCGACCCGACCGGCGCGCCGTAGTCCAAACCGCGATGCCAGCCCGGCAAGGAACGGCACACCGAGATACATGAAGACGCTCTCCGCCACTGCGCCGATGGTCACGCCAGACAAGTCGAGATCACCCAGGGTCACCCCTACGAGTGGCGGCAGCACTTTCAAAAACAGCCACGCCAGCGGTGCGAAAAAAAATACTTGGAAAAGCGCATTCGCCGCCACCAGCCCCGCGCAATACTCGCGGCTGCCCCCGGCAAGATCGTTCCACACAATTACCATCGCGATGCACCGGGCGATTCCAATCAGCACGAGCCCCGCGAAATACTCCGGGCGGTCGCGCAGGAAAATCACTGCCAGCGCAAACATCAGGACCGGCCCGATCAGCCAGTTCTGCACGAGCGAAAGGGCCAGCACCTTCTTGTCGCGAAACACATCCGGCAGCTCCTCGTAATGCACTTTCGCCAGCGGCGGATACATCATGAGGATCAATCCGACTGCAATCGGCACCGAAGTCGTCCCGATGCTCCATGACGTCAACAATCGTGGCAGCGCCGGCAAGTATCGCCCGGCCAGCACGCCCACGACCATCGCGAGGAAGATCCAGCCGGTAAGATAGCGGTCCAGGAACGAGAGTTTTTTCAGGATCGGATTCATGCGGGATGACGCACCCAGACCGCGTTCAACAGCACCCGCCACTGGCCGCACGCGACGACGACGGCACGCACAGTTCTTTCGCCAAGCAATCCGTATGTTTGCCACCGAGCCGCACGACCAGCCGCTCCGCTTCCCGCTCAACCGCCGTCACGGTGAAGTGGATGACGTTGCAGGCTTCGTATTCGAGTTCGACCGGCAGGGCATCCGAGTCGAGCACCCGCTCTGCGTGGGCGAACGCTTTCAGCAGTTTGCCCGCGTTGATACGGTGATCGACGTCGTCGCCCACCCACGTTTGCAGCAAGCAGGTTACCGTGCGGCGCACCGTGCCGCCGCAATCGACAAAATCCCTCTGAACCCGCCCCACCTCGGTGATATGGAAGTGAGCCTCAATGGGGTCGCCGTCCGGCCAGAGCACGGTCAGCGGTAGCTCCGGTGCCGCCGCGAGTGCGGACTTGAACGCGGCAACCGTCATCCTCGGCACGGCATTCGTCGGCGCGGCGCATCCGCAAGTGGACTCATTTTCGGCCGTGCTCATTTCTTCGTCTCGGCTTCTTTTTCGAGCTGGGCTTGCTCGCCAATCTCCCGCACCGCCAACCCCTCGAGCAACTTTGCTTCCGGCAGGGCGCACAACAGTTGCGCCCTCCGTGCAATCTGCGACGCCACCTGCACGAACACCCAGTATTTTTGTTCTTCCGTTCCCTCGGCCGCCGCCGGATCGGGCGATCCCCAGTGCGCGAGCACCGGCTGCCCCGGCCAAACCGGGCACGCTTCTCGCACATTGTCGCACACGGTGATGACGACATCGAATTTCACGCCCTTGAACTCGTCCCATGACTTCGAGCGGGCCGCGCTGGCGTCGAGATTGAACTTCTCGTTCAGCACGCGAACCGCGAGGGGATTCACTCGGCCGGTGGGGTTGGACCCGCCGCTGAATGTTTCAAAGCGCCCTCTGCCGATGGACCGCAAGAGACACTCGCCGAGAATCGAGCGAGCGGAGTTACCGGTGCACAGGATAAGGACTTTCAACGGTGGCTTGGTGGATGGGATCATGGGAAAATTATCTTCTGCGCGCCGTGCCGGCCGTGATGCAGCCGCACGGACTCGATTCGGTGAGCTCGGGCGAGAGTTTCTTGAGTTGGGCGATGTCGCGCCGGAACGTGCTGTCGTCCTGCGCGCAGTCCTGCAGACAGGCCAGGTTGGCGGCCAGTTCGCGCGGCTGCTTGGCGGGGAGGGAGTAGATCATCCAGTTGCCCTGCCGCTCGCACTCGACAAGGCCGCGCTCGCGGAGATAGCCCAGATGCTTGGAGATCTTCACCTGTGGCTCCCGCAGCACCTCCTGAAAGTGACACACGCACAGCGGCCCCTTGCTCAGCAGGTTCAAGATGCGCAGGCGGGTATGGTCACAGAGGCACTCGTAGATTCTGACAAGTTCCATTACTTGTCCATACCCTGAAGAGAATATACCTCAAGAGGAATGTTATTACGATTCAGTTGCCGTGCCGGTCTGCCGCATTCAAGCTAACCGAATTCACTATGGCTGTTCTCGTGCGCGAAATGACTTCGGCTGATATTCCCGCAGCAATCAACCTTTGGTCAGCGGTTGACGGAGTCGAATTGGCAGAAGGCGATAGCCCCGCCGAAGTGGCCCGCTATCTTGAGCGGAACGCCGGGCTCAGCACCGTTGGCGTCGACGCTGGTGAAATTGTCGCAGCGGCTTTGTGCGGCCATGATGGCAGACGAGGATTTGTCTACCACCTTGCGGTCCGTGCGGACCGGAGAGGTCGAGGAATCGGTAGCGAGATGATGCTACGGTCTCTGGCGCGATTGAAAGCGGAGGGTATTGTTCGATTCCTTCTCCTTGTCGCGGCAGAGAATCACGGCGGCCATGAGTTCTGGCTGCGGGAGGGCTGGGAAGACATGCCGTTCGCTCGGCCCATGGGATTCGACCTGTGAGCTGACCACGCGTACCCCGGCCTCGCGGTTCACAAAATCGTATGTTTCACAGAGCAAGCTCTTGGAAACACGTCGGAGCCGCCAAACCGCCCGGCCAAGAATCAGGTCACGCCTGGTCGGATTCCGCGGAGATCTCCCGTGGATTTTTGATACCTGGCTTACGCCCGGTGCAGCGCGCTCTCGGTCGTAAAGAGATTCCGTTCCCGGAAAGCCGCGGGCGAATCTCGCAGCAGCGTGGCGCGAGCCCAGGCGTCGGGCAGCGCAAACCACGGGTGTTCCAGCCGCCGGGTTTTCTGCTCGGCCCAAGCGGGCACCCGGACTCGCAGCCGGTGCGCTAAATGCGCAGCCACAGCCGCCAGATAGGCGTCCTGCACGGCATCGCCCGTCAGAGGTGGTTCCGTGCGCAGGCTCGCCGCCACGCGAACCGCCGCCGACGGTTGCTGCGCGAGCCAGTTCACGTGATCGAGGAAGTCCGCGAGATTGCCGCCGATCTCTTCGGTGGTTTCCGCATCGCGCACGACCTCGAACAGACTCCTCGGCCGCCGCCAAAGTCCACTGGTCGCCTTAACCACGGCGCACCTCCTGCAGGAGCTTTTCCACCAGCCACCGTTTCTCCGGCTCAAGCCCGGGGCTGCCGTAAAACTCGGCGGCGATCGCATCGACCTCTGCCATGGATCGGATCTTCAGCTCGCGGAGCAGAAACGTGATGTCCGCCATGTCGCCGGCGCGGAAGGGCGTCGGCAGTCCTCCCGCCCGGCACTTCATCGCCAGCAGATATTTGGCGGAGGGGCGGGTCATGACGAGCCCGGGAATCTGGAGCTGCTCAAACGGGATTCGTTCTTCACGCCCGGCGACGAACGACTCCACGCCGCTGTTCATCCAATCGTCAGGCAGGTTCTGTTCGCGGGCGACCCGTTCGATGAGCGGTTCGACGACATCCGGCGGGTGAAAGATTGCGTCGATGTCCTTGGTCGCCTCACGACAGTCGTAAGCGAGCATCATGACCGTGCCGCGGTAGATCGCGATTTCGACGCGGCTGCTCTTTTCCGCGCAAAGCTCGCCGAGGCGTGAAAGCGCACGGACGATCACGGCCCGCGAGAGGCGTCGGGACGGCTTGGGCATCGGGGCAGATTGCGGAGCGTCCGTCTGCGATGCAACCGGCCGGTGCTTCATCGCGGAAAACGCCCGTCGCCGGCCCTGACAAGATCAGACGACGGTGGACTACACCGAGCCCGAAAACGTCATGCGTCCGCCCGAGCGCAAAGGCCGCAAGCTGAACCCACTCGGTGGCGCGATCGCGCTCCAGGCCCACGACCCGAAGAGCGTCTTTTATTTCAAGAGCGTGCGGGTGCGTTGCCTCGATTGACGAAACTTCGTCGGGAGCGCCGGGCCGCACTGCGTGCGGACGTTTGTTTCAGGCCTCCAATCCGAGCGTCGGCAGGCCGATCAGCAGCAACGCAGCGAGGAAAACTAGGCCGAAGATAAAACCCAGCCGCCAGAAGTCGCGGCGGCCGATGTAGCCGCAGCCGTAGTAGACCGGCGCGGGCCCCGTGGCGTACGGCGTGAGCACGCCCATGATGCCGATGGAAAAGACGAGGAGCAGCGCGAGCGTCCGGACTGGCATGCCCGGGATCGCCGCGCCCGCGGCGAGCACGACGGGCAGCACCGCGGTCGTGTGCGCCGTAAGACTGGCGAACAGATAGTGCACGACGAAGAAAAACCCGACGAGGGCGACCAGCACGAGCAAGGGCGAGTGGCCGGCGAACAACGCTGCGGACTGTTGCCCGAACCACGTGATGAAGCCGACTTTGTTCAGGCCGTCGGCGAGCGTGAGCATCGTGGCAAACCATGCAAAGGTGTTCCACGCCGTCGTATGGGCCACGATTTCGTCCCACGTCACCACCCGACCCGCCACCATCAGCGAAATGGCCACGAGCGCGACGAGGGTCGCATCGATCCATCGGCCGCCGAAAATCCAGAGACCGAGCGCCACGACGACGAGAACCGCCATGGTCCACTCGCGCCGGGTGACGGCGCCGATTTTCGCCAGCTCCTGGGCGGCCCACGGCGGGACTTCGGTGCTGACCCGGATTTCCGGTGGGTAGATTTTCAGGACGAGCCACGGCAGCGCCAGCAACAGCGGCAGCCCAATCGGCGCAAAGCCCACGAACCACTGGACCCACGACACTTCGAGACCCGTGGCTTTCTTGACCATCTCGAGCGCCAGCAAGTTGGGGGCAAGCGCCGTGAGAAAAAGCGAACTCGTCACACACGTCGCCGCGAACGCCGTCCACATGAGGTAGGCGCCGATTTTCCGCGCCGATTCCCCGGGCAGCGAACCATAGAGCGGCGGGATCGCGCGAACCACCGGAAAAACAATTCCCCCGCTGCGCGCGCTGTTCGACGGGGTGAACGGTGCGAGCACGAGATCCGCCAGCATGACCGCGTAGCCCAAGCCCAGTGTGCTCCCGCCGAGCCGCCGCACGAGCAGGAGTGCGATCCGCCGGCCGAGACCCGTTTTTTCGTAACCCATGGCGAAGATGAACGCGCCGAAGATCAGCCACACCGTGCCGTTTGAAAATCCCGCCAACGCCCACTTGACCGACTCTGCGGGCAGGCGAAACGACGGATCGGCTTTTTGGGCTACGCTGAACGGCAGACCGAGCCCGGCAATGAGCGTAACACCCACCAGGCCGAGCGCGCCCGCGGGCAGCGGTTCCGTGACGAGCGCAACCATCACGGCCGTAAACACCGCGAAATACAGCCACGCATGCGGCGCGAGTCCGTGCGGCACCGGACACAGCGCGAGCACCACGCCAACCGCCAACGGCACGGCCGCACGCCAAAGCGCTGACGAGGCGTTGGCGGGTGCGGCGCTCACGGTGCGGCAGTCTGCGCCACGGCATCCGCGATCGCACGGCCGACTTCGACCGTGCTCGCGGTGCCGCCGAGATCGCGGGTGCGCGGGCCGCGTTGCACCACCGTTTCGATGGCGCGCACGACCGAGGCGGCGGCCTCGGGTTGGCCAAGATGATCGAGCATCATGGCGCCAGACCAAATCTGACCAATGGGATTGGCGACGCCTTTTCCGGCGATGTCCGGCGCGGAGCCGTGCACGGGCTCAAACATGGAGGGGAAATTCCGCTCGGGATTCAAGTTGGCCGAGGGCGCGATCGCGATCGTGCCGGTGCACGCCGGGCCGAGGTCGGACAAAATATCGCCGAAGAGATTCGAGCCGACGACGACATCGAACCAGTCCGGGTGCTGCACGAAGTGGGCGGTGAGAATGTCGATGTGATATTGGTCCGTGCGCACATCAGGATACTCGGCGGCCATCGCCTTGAAGCGCTCATCCCAAAACGGCATCGTCACCGTGATGCCGTTGGATTTCGTGGCGGAGGTGAGGTGTTTCTTCGGCCGGCTGCGCGCCAGCTCAAACGCGTAGCGCAGAATGCGGTCCACGCCGTGGCGGGTGAACACGACCTGCTGCATGGCAATCTCATCGTCGCTGCCGGTGTAGAGACGCCCACCGATCTCGGTGTATTCGCCCTCGTTGTTTTCGCGGATGACGTAGAAATCGATGTCGCCGGGGTGGCGGTTGCGCAGCGGCGATTCGATGCCGGGCATGAGACGCACCGGCCGGACATTGGCATACTGACGAAACTCGCGACGGATCGGGATGAGCAAGCCCCAGAGCGATACATGATCGGGCACACCCGGAAAGCCCACCGCGCCCAGATAGATCGCGTCGTGATGGCGAATCTGCGCGAGGCCGTCCGTGGGCATCATGCGGCCGGTCTCTCGGTAGTAGGCGCAGCTCCAGGGAAAATGATCCCACGTGAGGTTGAAGCCGTGTTTCTTGGCGGCGGCGTCGAGCACAAGCATGCCCGGAGGGACAACTTCTTGGCCGATGCCGTCGCCCGGAATGGTCGCGATACGATAATTTTTCATAGGAAATCTGGTGCGCGATCGGTGAACGATTTCGGTTCGCCGGTCGCATGTTCACTCTAGCGAAACCGCGCACGGTCCACCATCAGTGGAATCGCCTGAATCACTGCCTGCGTTCCCCCTCCGCATCAGAAAAGCAACCGCGCCAACTCGGTCCGGCTCGTGACGCCCAATTTGCGGTAGATTGCGTTGAGCTGAAAATCGACGGTCCGCGGTGACTTGCCGAGCTGGTGGGCGACGTCGTGGTTGCGCAGGCCCTCCGCCACGAGCAACGCCACGCGGCGTTCACTCGGGGTGAGACCCTGCAAATGATGAATCGCCTCGGCCTTCAGCTGCGGATTCGCGCCGTCGAGATTGCGCTCGCTCGACAACGTGACCCAAAAACCGGGCCGCACCCGTGATCCCTTGTAGGGTTGGCTCACGTCGACCGTCGCGACCAGACCCCTGATCTCGCGGTGCTCCACGCGGGCGCTTTCGAGCCCCATCGCCGGACCGTGGCGCGCAGCGTGTTCCCAGAGTTCCGCCAGCCGGGCGCAAGCGTCGTCGATCAGGTCCGGCACCCGGAAACACCGGCGGGTTTTCAGCAGACGAGCTTCCGGGTGGCCGAAGTTCCACACGGCACAGAGGTCGTAGGCTTCTTGTGTGGCGAACTGGAGCGCGCGATCCGGCCCCAAGAACATCACCGGAAGCGGGAGGCCCGAGATATAGCGCTCCATGCTCAGGCGGCGCCCACGCTCGCCCTCGAAGGCGCGCAGCCGGCGCAGCCCGGCGTCGATCACCGGGTGCAACGACGCCAAAAATTCGCGTTCTTCGGCCAGAAATTCCCCCTGATCTGCGCTGCGGCGAATGCTCAGCACCGCCTCGGGGTGCGCACCGTCCCAAAAGGCGAGGTGGACGAACTCATCCCAGCCGCGAAAGTGCCGCTCCCGTTCGACCCGCCGTTGCCGGGCCCGGGGATCTTCCCGCAGGATCTCCGTGTAGGTATACATTTTTACCTGGGGATGGGACGCGAGAAAGGGGCGGGAGATACTCAGGCTCGTGAGGGGTTGGTTGCGGCTGTCCTGGTCGTGCGCGACGAAGTGCCGGCCTTCCTGCGGTTCAAAATCCACGATACCCAACATCAGGCTGCAGGAGTGGTGGGGCAGGACACTCTGGAGGAGCTGTAAGTTGGCGCGCCAAAAACTCTCGAGGTCGAGCGCACTCTGCAAATCCAACAGCGGGCGAGCAGCCCCCCGACGGGCGGAGGGGACGCTGGAAGCAGGGGCTGCGGGGCGATTGCGTGGGACCGGCATGGGGCGACTAAAAATGGCTCGGTCTGCCGCCCGTGCGCAAGGCAATGCGAGGGCCACACCGCACCTGAACCCGTCCCCCTGCCCGGCCGGAACACACGTCATTCAGGTGGTTCCACCAATAGCGCCGGCCGCCCATCGCGCGTATCATAGTTGGGCTATGGCCAGCACCTCAAAGAGCCCACCCAGAATCGGTCCGTGCCCTTGATTTCGAGCGAGAAACCACCACCGTCCGCGACCCAAAAATAGTCCTCATGATCTCAAAACCCGCCCAAAAATCCCTCGCCTGCTCGACGGTCCTGGCGCTCTTCGCCACGACGCTCGCCGCCCAGACCGCCCCCGCGCCCTCCGCGAGCGCCAAGCCCGAAGAGACCATCAAGTTGGAGGCATTCAGTGTCACGGGCTCCAACATCAAACGGATCGAACAGGAGCGAACACTGCCCATGACGACAGTCACGGCGGAGCAACTCGAGATCTTCGATCCGGGCCAACCTTCGGATCTGCTGGCCTCTTTGCCCATGGCGGCAGGCCTGCCGGGCAATGAGGCCGCGCTCGCGACGCAAAACGCGCGCGGTGACAACGCCAATATCTCGTTCCGCGGTCTCGCCTCCGGCAACACCCTCATCTTGCTCAACGGTCGCCGCGTCGCCCCCCATCCGATCAGTTGGAACGAAAACGGCATTCCGGCCTTGTCCGTCAACGTAAACCAACTCCCGAATCGCGGTATCGAGCGGGTCGACGTCCTGCGCGACGGCGCGTCGTCGATCTACGGCGCCGACGCCGTCGCAGGTGTAGTGAATTACG
This sequence comes from Opitutus sp. GAS368, assembly GCA_945871085.1. GTDB lineage: Bacteria > Verrucomicrobiota > Verrucomicrobiia > Opitutales > Opitutaceae > GAS368. Next base: position 9,995 of record CAMBVX010000166.1, read on the forward strand.
TGATGCACCGCCGCTTCCGCGGCACGGAACTATCCCTGCGTTACGGCATCACCGAGTATGGCGACGGCACGGAGTATCGCGCTTCGCTGACCCACGGCCTCGATTTCGCGAACAAGAAAGGCCGGCTCACTTTCACCGCCGACTGGTATGATCGCGAAGGCACGTTTCTGCGTGACCGGCCCTTTGCCGCCGATGGCGATCAGGTCGCCCGCGCCCCCGCCCCGTGGAACGTCTACACCGACACGTCGTTCTTCAAGCGGACGACCACAAGCGCCTACGGCCAGTTCAACACCGTTGTGAGCACCGGCCGCGATCAATATGGCGCGTTCCTCGTTACGAACCAGCGGCCCGCGGGCATCCCGACGACTTTCTTTACGGGGACGGGTGGCTTCTTTCTGATGCCGACCACGGGCAGCGGGCAGCCCGGTATCGCGTCGGCGGCCCCGGCCCGCGCCGCCACCGGACCAGGCAAGGAATACTATTGGAACCTCAACAACGCTCGCTCGCTGCAACCGCAATCAACCCGGAAAAATGTTTTCCTCGGTGGCGAATACGACCTGCGTCCGCGCCTCACCGCCTTCGCCGATTTCAACTACTACAGCGCCCACTCGATCATCGATCGCGATCCCGACATCTACCAGAGCAGCGTGAACGGTTCGTTGTTCATTCCGACGACCAATCCCTACAATCCGTTTGGCGACCGCTTCTGGAGTCCCACCGGTGCGCCCAACGCTGACGGCACCCCACGCCTCACCGGCACGCCTAGCGCGGTCAACGTCGTCAACCACCGCTTTTGGGATTTCGGCTCACGCATAGACACCGTCACCAACTCCGCCTACCGCGGCCTGCTGGGCCTGCGCGGCAAGATCGGCGAGACTTGGTCGTGGGAAAGTGCGGTGATGCACGCGGAGGGTCGCGCGAATGAAAACGAGCCCATCCAACGCACCAGCCTCACGCAGGCCGCCGCGTTGCTGACCGACCCCGCTCGGGCGCTCAATGCCTTCGGTCGCAGTTACGCCGTCCAGGGTGGCGCGCTCGTCGACACCGGACCGCTCCGCAATTCCGCGGCGGTGAAGCAATCGACCTACGGCGTCTTCGAGCGCGACGGCATGACCCGGTTGCGCAGTATCGACTTCAACGCCAGCGGCGAGATCTGGTCGCTGTGGGGTGGGAACAAAATCAGCCTCGCGCTCGGCGGCGAGGTCCGTCGCGAGGATTTCTCCGACGTGCGCGCGCCGTTCGCCGGACTCAATCCGGCCGGCTCCGGCCTCGATCCCACGCGCTCGGATGTCGTGAGCGCGTCGTCGATCCCCGACACCTTTGCCCATCGCGACGCCTATTCCGGCTACGCGGAGGTCCTCTTGCCGCTCGCCGGACGCGAATTCAAATTGCCGCTTGTGCAGTCCTTCGAGTTAAGCGCCGCCGCGCGCACCGAACACTACAGCGATTTCGGCAACACCGTCAGCCCGAAGTTTGGGCTCACGTGGAAGCCGGTCGACTGGATCATGGTGCGGGCATCCCACAGCCAGGGCTTCCGCCCGCCGTCGCTGCCCGCGCTGTATCGCGGCAGCTTTATCGGCACAGTGCTGAACAGCCAGGACACCTACCGGTCCACCGTCACCCAGTTGCTGACCGACCAAGGCCTGAACCGCATCAACCGCACCGCCGGCAACCCCGACCTGCAGCCCGAGAAATCCAACGGTATTTCGACCGGCCTCGTGGTCGACGTGCCGGGAGTGCGCGGTCTCTCGCTGACCGTCGACTACTACGAGATTCGGCACAAAGACATCCTGGGCTCCAGCGGCACCATCAACGATGACCGCGACGCACTCGTTGCCGCCACGCAAGCCGCGCTCGCCGCCGGTCAAAACATCAACGCCATCGACCTCGGCTCCGGCACGGGCCGCTATCAGGGCGACGGCTCGGTGGTGCGCCTGCCTGTGGCGCAAGAGGACCGCACCTTCTTCACCGCCTACAATGCCACCCGCGCCCCGAGCGCGCAGCGCGCCGTCGTGGGCTCAATCGACTACCTGCGCACCACGTATTTCAACAAGGCCGAGCAATTCGTGAACGGCTTCGACGTTGGTCTCAACTATCGCTTCCGCCCGATGACGCTCGGCACCTTCACGCTCGAGACCAACTGGACGAAACTGAACGCGTTTTACATCTACACCACACGAGGCGCGCCGCGCACGGAACTCAGGGAGACCAATCTCGCGGCCACCTCCGGCGCTTCGCCCAAGTGGCGCGGCAACGTACAGCTCAACTGGCGCCGCGACAACTGGAGCGCAGGGCTCGGCATGTTTTATACCGGGAGCTTCACGCTGTCGGGTGTCACCACCAGCCGCGCCACCTACGAGGCGCTCGGTTCACCCTCCTACATCAAGCCGGTCTTCACCAACGGCAGCACCGTCTATCGTATGGTCCATCGCGATACGCAGACCTACAACACGTTTCTCTCCTACCGTCTCGGCAAAACCGATACCCGCAGCTGGCTGCGCGACACCAGCGTGCGCGTCGGCGTGAACAACCTCTTCAACACCGAGCCGCCCCTCTCCGACGACAACAACACCTACGAGTCCGCCCTCTTCAACACGATGGCCAAGGGCCGCAGCTACTCGTTGACGTTGACGAAGAAGTTCTGACGGTTCTCCCACCGCAATGTCCCCTCTCTCGTTCCGCTTGATTCCGCGGGCCAGCTCTGGCCGCGCGCGTCGTTCACTGCTCATTTTGCTCATTGGCTCGGCGCTCCTCGCGCAAGGTCAACCCGCAACGACCCCGCGCGCCAAGGACGCTGCGGTCGCCGCCAAGGCCTCCAAGCCGATGGGCAGTGTGCTCTTCATCGGCAACAGCTTCCTCTTCGGCTCAGGTTCGCCCTTGCGTTACTACCGGGCCGACACCGTCACCGATCTGAATGGCACTGGCTTCGGCGGAGTGCCCGCCCTGTTCAAGTCGTTCACGGCCCAAGCTGGACTGGACTTCACCGTCAGCCAAGAGACCGTGTCGGGCCAGGGCCTCGACCACCACATCGCCGAAAAAGCCGGTGTGATTGGCCGGCCATGGGATCGCGTCGTCATGCTCGGCTACAGCCTGCTCAACCGCAACAAACCCGGCGACCCCGCGCTCCTGATTCAGTCGGCCAAGCAAGTCGCGGAATTGCTGCACAGCAAGAATCCGCAGGTGGACATCCGCCTGATCGCCACCTGGGCACGCGCCGACGCCGTTTACCCACCCACCGGACACTGGCACGGCAAGTCGGTTGAGCAAATGACGCGGGATGTTCGGGCCGCCTACAACCAAGCCGCCGCCGGCAGCCCTTTCATCCGCGGCGTGATTCCCGTCGGCGAGGCCTGGCTCCGCGCGATGACCAGCGGCGTGGCCGATCCCAATCCCTATGACGGAATCGAGTTCGGCAAGGTCAGCCTCTGGACCCACGATTTCTATCACGGCAGCACCTTCGGCTACTATCTCGAAGCCCTGATGATCTTTGGTGATCTGACGGGACTCGATCCGCGGTCGCTCGGCAAAGGCGAACGCTCCGGCTTCGACCTCGGGCTTTCCGGCGGGCAGGCCACGGCCCTGCAACAAGTCGCCTACGACGAACTGATGGCGATGCAAGGCCGCCCGGGCCTGCAGGCATTCACACCGGCAAATCCTGCGCGTTAGGACCACAACCCACGGCTGCCCTGGCCCGACGTTTTCCCTAGAGAAATTTTGACCAACACGTAGATATTCCCTCCCCATGTCCTGCCGCCTCGTTGTTACCTTCCTTGTCGGCTGCCTCATCGCCAGCGGTTCACTCATCGCCCAATCGGCGGCGACGGGTGCGATCGAGGGTCGCGTTTTTGATGCCGGCCGCGGCGAGTATCTTGAGAACGCCCGCGTTTCGATCGAGGGCACGAACACGGAAACTCTGACCGACGGAATCGGGCAGTTTCGTTTATCCCGCGTCGCCGCCGGCACGGTGCGCGTGAGGGTGTTTTTCACGGGCTTGCCAACGCAGACCGAGAGCGTGGTGGTGACCGCCGGACAAACCTCCGCCCATGACTTCACGTTCGGAAAATCCGATCACGGCACCGGGCCGAAGGCAGCCGACATCGTCAAGCTCGGCGCCTTCCAAGTCACCAGTTCCAAGGA
>CAMBVX010000167.1 GCA_945871085.1 Opitutus sp. GAS368
CCGACTCCGGCAACCTCGCGCAGGCGTGGGACGTGCGCGCCACCATCCGTGGCTTCACCGAGTCCGTCATCACGCGCGACTATCTGCCCAACATGGTCCAGGGCCGCGGCATCCTCGCCAACGACCGCTTCAACGTCGATCGGGCCGACGTCAGCCGCGGCCCCAACTCCATCCTCTACGGCGCGAGCCGGCCGGGCGGTGCGTTCAACCTCAACTCCAAGCGCGCCGTGCTCAACGGCCGCCAGAAGTCCGTCCAGTTCACCGCCGGCCGCTTTGCAAAAAAACGCAGCGAGGCCGACTTCGCGTTTCCGCTCATCAAGGACAAGCTCGCCCTCCGCACCAACGCCATGTGGGAGGATCGCGGCGGCTGGTTCGAGTTCGAGAAGCTCAAGGCCAAGGGCGTCGCAGTCGCGACGACGTGGCAGCTGTTCAAGACCACGCAGGTGCGTGCCGGCGTGGAGCGCATGGTGCGGGAGCAAGTGACGCCGGGCAATTTTCCGCACTCTGACTTCGGCTATTCGCGTTGGGTGTTGAACGGTGCGCCGCCCGCCCCCAATCCGCTCCAGCCCGCCACCAATCCCGCGCCGTCGTTGCTGCGCGTCATCAACACGCTGCAGGCCGTCTATGCCCCGCAGATCCGCACGCAGCCGTTTCGCCTTTCGACGACCGGCGCCGACATGCGCCCCGATCTCGCGGGCACGCAGGCCCCGGGTTTCTTCGAGACGATCAGCGCCGGCGCCGCGCCCTCCGGAGGCACGATCGACGATCCGTTTTGGGGACAGGCGTTTCCCGCCAACGCCTACCTCCCGGGGCCCGGCCGCAGCACGAACAACGATTACACGCTCGCCTCCGTCTTCATCGATCAGCGCGCGGGCCCCGTGAACATCGAGCTCGGCTATTCGCGTACGAACTATTTCCGCGGGTTCACGCAGGCCAACTTCAACGCCATCGGCGATCCGAATCCCGTGCTGCCTGGCGCCTACTTCGCCGACGGCGACTCGGTCATCGCCGCCGGCCGCCTGCCCGGTACGCTGCTGCCCGACATCGCGCGCACCAACGCCTTCGTCGGCCTGCCCTACGTGCAGGGGCAGGCGCAACGCCAGCTCTTCGACCAGCGCTCCGAGACGTGGCGCGCTACCGTCGGTTACGAACTCGATCTCTCGCGCCGCCGCGCGTGGCTCGGGCGCCACAGCCTCGCCGCAGCGTGGCAGAAGGAGCGCAGCTATTTCGGCAATGGCGTCATCGCCGAATACAACCTCGCGCCCGGCAACACGCAGCCCATCGACTCGGCGACCAACACGATTCTCCGCCGCACCTACCTCGAATTCAACCGGCCCGGTGGCGTCCGCGGCGGCCTCGATGCGTGGGCCAACCCGATCCCTGCGTCGCCCGGCATGAAAGCCGGGTTCGTCTTCAACAACCTCTACCCGTGGGTCGCGCAGAGAAATACGAGCGGCATGCTCGCGTTGCAGAGTCGCTGGGCCGGCGACCGCGTCGTGCTCACCGGCGGGTACCGCCGCGACCGCGCCGAGGTGATGGACGCCAATGCCGGCGGCGAGCGCGTGCCCAATTCCACCAATGCGTGGCTCGTGCGTCCCTATCGGTTCGAGGGCGCCACGCTCACCGCCAACACCGGCGCGACCAAGACGCTCGGCGTCGTCGTCACCGCGCTGCCGTGGCTGGGCCTGTCCTACAACCAGTCGCAGAGCGTGTTTCCGCAGGGCGCCTTCAAGGACATCTTTGCCCGGGTCCTGCCGCCGATCGAGGGCGACGGCCAGGACTACGGCGTGCGCCTCATGCTCCTCGGCGGCCGCCTCTCGGCCAACCTGAACGTCTATCGTGCCGACGGCGTTAACCAGTTCCAGCCCGCGCTCAACGCGCCCAAAAATAACATCTCCACCGCCTCGAACGCCGTGCTCACGACGCTTCGCGCCCGCGGCCAGCCGCTCCCCGCTTCCGTCACCGCCGCGGGCATCACGCTCCTCGGCACCGAATCGCAATCGCGCGACTCGTCCGACCTCGCGGGCCGCGGCACTGAGATCGAAATCACCGGCCGCCTCGCACCCGGCTGGAGTCTCACGCTCAACGCCGCGCGCAACCAGCTCAAGCAGGCCAACATCCTCTCCGACTCGATGGGCTTCCTCGGCAGCGTGAAATCCGAATGGGAACGCAGCACCGCGCGCGTGGACGACACGCCCGCGGTCGTCGCAACCTTTGTCCGCACCCGCGACGGCACGCCCCAGCGCGACTTCGTCACCAACCCTGCGACCTTCGCCGACGTTTACGCCTACAGTCTCTCCGTCGCCGATCCTTTCCTCCGCGGCACGGGCAAGTCGCCGTTCGCGCACGTCGAGCAGACCTACAACGCCTTCACGAGCTACCGCTTCACCAACGACGCCCCGCGACTCGCCCGTGGCGCGCGCGCCGGCCTCGGCGCCAACTACCGCGGCCCCGCTGTGATTGGCTACGACGCGGCCAACGGCGACGCCGTGATCCCCGGCCACAGCGCGATCACGTGGAGCGGCATGCTCGGCAAACGCTTCGCGCTCCGCCGTGGCCAGTCGCTCGACCTCCAGCTCAACGTCGAAAACATCTTCGGTCAGGAAGACCGTCTCCCGTATTCCGCCACCGCCCCCGGCGTCATTCTCCGCTACCTGCTGCCCCGGGTGCGGCATTCGTGGACGTTGCGCGCGACGTACGGATTCTGAAAACCCTCCCGGATCCGATCCCCCTGAAAATCCAGTTTCCTTTCAGCGGCGAACGCCCGCAACGTCGAGCTGCGCAACTTCGGCGTGCTCGAAGGGCAAGCGAACGGGGTCGGGGCAAGCGAACGGGGTCGAGCTTTGGGGTTTGGGGTTGGCAACGTGTTTGAGGATGCTGCGGCGTGAAGGAGTGATCTTGCGGTGCGTTATTTCAAGAATTTCGGATGAGCTGCTGAAGGAAGTTTCGATCGACAACGTCCTTTTCGCGCGGGCTTTGCTTCATCTTGAGCATCAGCTGGGCGCCGGCGAAGGGGATGCGCACACCTTCGATTTCTTCGGTCTCGATTCCGCCCGCGGCGTCTTCGTAGCGAATGCCGCACGCTTCGGTCATCAGGTCGATGGTGATGTCGTCGTTGACCCGGACGACGACCCACTGCGCGATGTCCTCGTCGCCCAATTCGCGGATGGCGCGGTCGGGCAGGATTTCCAACGCGCGCTTGACGAGCGTTTGGTTGGCCAGATCACGGGCGATGAGCAGGTCGATGTCTTCGGTGGCGCGCACGAAGCCGAGACGGTTGATCGCGAAACCTCCGATCACCACGTAGGCGACGCCGAGGCGATTCAGTTCCCGCGCGAGCGAAACCAGATCCGCGTCGGTCGGAACGCGGGTTATTTCCCGTTCCGGTTCAGGTTCGCCGTCCATGCGGTGCAGGCCTCGTTGCTGGCGAACTTGAAGACGCCCTTCGGTTGCCCGCGGCCCCGGGCCAACTGGGCGGCGGTGCGTTGTAGACGGGCGAAGCGCTGCCACGGAGTCTTTTGCAACGTCCCAATGGTTTTGATGCCTTGTTTTTCCACGGGCTCAAACTCGCGCGAGCGGCCTGAAGGGTCAAGTGCGGTGCCCGAAAGGGACGCGGGCGCGGCACGTGCGGTTGATGGGGATTGGAAAGGATACGATCGACCGGCGATTTAGGGCGTGAGGCGGCGCGCTACTTCGCCGGGACGGAATATTTTTTCACGATCCACTCGGGCTGCCATTGGTCGGTTTTGCGTTCCTTGCCGGTGACATCGATCGGCGGGGTAGGGGTGCTGCTCTACGAACACTCCGGTGAAATTTTTCATGGGGTCTCCCCCGCCGAGCGTTTCCATCAGCTCCACAGATGAAATCCCAATTCAAATTGATCCTTGAAAGCGCCCTGGCATTGGTCTCCCAAAGGAACCATTGCATCTCCATTGGTCTCCGGCCGACTCCGGCCTTCACTTCGCCCCAGTATGCCCTCTTCCGCTCTCTCTTGTGACGTCCTCATCGCCGGCGGCGGCGTCGGCGGCATCGCCGCCGCGCTCGCCGTCGCGCGAGCGAACCGCACGGCCATCGTCCTTGAAGAATACGCCTGGATCGGCGGCCAGTTCACCTCGCAGGCCGTGCCACCCGACGAACACGGCTGGATCGAGCGCTTCGGCTGCACCGCCACGTATCGCGCTTTCCGTGATGCCGTCCGCCGCCACTACCGCGAGCACACGCCCCTCCTCCCTTCTGTCCGCGACAATCCCCGCCTTAATCCCGGCAACGGCTGGGTCTCTCCGCTTTGCCACGAGCCCCGCGTCGCCCTCGCCGTCCTTGAGGCAATGCTCGCCCCTCACGTCGCGTCCGGCGCTATTGTGATCTTCCGCCGCCACCGGGTCATCGCCGCCGCGCCCGCCTCCGCCGATCGCATCGCCGAGCTCACCGCCGAGAGCCTCGACACCCACGAAACCGTCCGCGTCCGCGCCGCCTACTTCCTTGATGCCACCGAAAACGGCGACCTTCTTCCGCTCGCCAACGTCGAACACGTTACCGGCTCCGAGTCCTGCGCGCAAACCGGCGAACCCTCCGCGCCCGCCGCCGCCGATCCCCGCAACGTCCAAGCCTTCTCCGTCTGCTTCGTCCTCGACGAACTCGCGGGCGAACACCACGTCATCCCGCGGCCCGCCCGCTACGATTTCTGGCGCAACTACGTCCCGCGCCTCACACCGCCGTGGCCGGGCCCGCTCCTCGGCTGGGCCGGCCTCAACCCGCGCACGATGGAAACGATGCGCTACAACTTTAACCCGCATCGCGAGAAACCCGGCCTTTTCTCCGGTCTGTGGGCCTTTCGCCGCATCATCGACCGCGCCCAATTCACCCCCGGCACTTACGCCAGCGACGTGTGCCTCGTGAACTGGCCGATGATCGACTACATGGAGGGCGACCTCCTCACCTGCACGCCCGCCGAGCGCGCGGCGCACCTCGCCGACGCCAAACAACTCAGTCTCTCCATGGTCTACTGGCTCCAGACCGAAGCCCCGCGCCCCGACGGCGGCACTGGCTGGCCCGGCCTCCGCCTGCGCGGCGATCTCCTCGGCACCGACGACGGTCTCGCGATGGCCCCCTACATCCGCGAGTCGCGCCGCATTCTCGCCCGCGTCACCATTCGCGAGCAGGACGTCTCCGCCAAATACCGCCCCGGCGACACCCTCGCCGAGCGCTACGAGGACTCGGTCGGCATCGGCTACTACCGCATCGACCTGCATCCCTCCACCGGCGGCGACAACTACATCGACGTCCCGTCGCTCCCGTTCCGCATCCCGCTCGGCGCCCTCATCCCGCAGCGCGTGACCAACGTCCTCGCCGCCGCGAAAAACATCGGCACCACCCACCTCACCAACGGCTGCTACCGCCTCCACCCCGTCGAGTGGAACATCGGCGAAGCCGCCGGCGCCCTCGCCGCCCACTGTCTCCACACCGGCCATACGCCCGCCGCCATCCACGTCGACCCCGCACTCCGCGCCGCTTTCCAGCAACTCCTCGTCACCCAAGGCGTCGAACTCGTCTGGCCCGAAAACCTCCACCTCGACGACGGCGATCCCCACGCTCACGCCCGCTAACCCTCTTCATGTCGGCCGCCGCTTGTCGGCGTGCCGTCGCCGCTATCACCCTCGACGCCCCTTTGACGTGATGTCCCCGCACTCTTCCAACTATCAATCCCTCGCTGCCCAGGTCGCCGTGCGCATCGCCGCCGAGATCAAATCGGGCACGTGGCAGGAGTGGCTCCCCGGTGAACGCACCCTCACCGACACGCTCCACGTCAGTCGCAAAACCCTCCGCAAAGCCCTCGCCCAACTCCAGCGCGACGGCGTCCTCGTCACCACCCAGGGACTCGGCCACCAGATCGCCGGCTCCCGTTCCACCGCACCCACGCCCCGCGCGGATCTCTCCATCGGCCTCCTCACCCCCGAGTCCCTCGAAAATCTCCGGCCCTACACCGCCCTCTGGGTCGACGAACTCCGCGCCCTCCTCTTCGAAAACGGCATCCGCCTCGCCACGTTCTCGGGTCACCGGTTTTTTAATACGCGTCCCGAAAACGCTCTCCGCCGCCTCGTGCAGCAAAACCCGCAGACTGCCTGGGTCCTCGCCCACACCAACGGCCCGATCCAGCAATGGTTCAGCGACCAACGCGTCCCCTGCGTCATCGCCGGCTCGTGCCACCCCGGCCACGAGCTGCCCAACGTCGACAAAGACAATTTCGCCTGCTGCCGCCACGCCGCGGGGGCGATGCTCCGCCACGGCCACCGTCGCCTCGCTTTTCTCACCCGGCAGTCGCAGCGCGCCGGGGACATCGAGAGCGAAGCCGGTTTCACCGACGCCCTCCGCCGATCCTCCCACCGCAATGTCGAGCCGGTGATCATGCGCCACGACGGCACCGTCGCCGGCGTCAACCGCCTCCTCGCCCGCCTCTTCAACCAGCCCGCCCCGCCCACCGCCCTCCTCGTCGCCAACCCCGTCTACTATCTCAGCGCGATCACCTTTCTTGCCCAGCGCTCGCTCCGCGTCCCACAGGACGTCTCCCTCGTCTCCCGCGACGACGACACGTTTCTCACCTATCTCACACCCGAGCCCACGCGCTATTCGCTCAACGCGAAAACCTACGCGAAGCGACTCCTCCACCCGCTCCAGTCCCTTCTCCGCGGCGAGCCCGTCACGCACCCCGTCCACCGCATCGACCCCGTCTTCGCCCCCGGCGCCTCCCTCGCCACCGTGAAACCTTGACGCCTCTCCCTCCACGCTCGGCCCTTGGTCCTGGAACCTTGGCCCTTCCGCGCAGAGCGCGGCTATTCTTCCGCAAACGTCTTCGCCAGCTCGCGTATCCCGTTTAACATCACGCGCACATCGCCTCCCGGGCAGATCAACTGCGCGCCCAGCCCCTTCACTTGCCGGAACATCTCTTTCCCCGGACCCAGCGTGCCCCAAAATTTCCCATGCCGCTTGCAGCTCTCCGCGAGCCGCGCCATCACCGCGATGACGTCGGGATGCCCGATTTGGCCGAGCTTGCCGATCCGGTGCGCGTAGTCCCCGGGCCCAAAAAAGATCCCGTCCACGCCCGGCACGGCCACGATTTCGTCGAGCACCGCCGCAGCCTCCTCCGTTTCAATCTGACACAAAATTGCGACCTCGTTGTTCTGGTGTCGCACGTAATCCGCCGCCGCCAACGTGCCATAGCGCGCATCGACTCCGCCGCCGTTCCACCCACGTGTGCCCACGACTTCGTTCGCTCCCGGTGCCGGGTTATTGAATTTGGCCCAACTCACGATCTGCCTCGCCTCCTCGGCGCTGTTGACCATCGCGCACATGATGCCACCGACGCCGCTCTCCAGCACGCGCATCACCGACTGGTAGTCCGCCGCCTTGAACCGCGCGATTGTCGTCATCGGATACGCCCGCGCCACCATGTTGAGCACCGCGAGGTCCTGCGTCGGAATGTCGAAATGCTCGAGGTCGAACCACAGCGATTGAAACAACCCCGTGCCGCACACGAAGTCCACGTGCCGCGGTGTCGCATGGTTCCCGAGCACATAAAGCACCTCCGTCTCACCGGCGCGCATGTGCGCGAGCAATTGATTGGGGCGTAGGCCGGACACAGGGGAACTCATCGTGCTCTCACCCAAAGCCCGACACCCGCGCGCCGCAACGCGCCGCCACTGGTCCCCTTCAGGGGCCAGTGATTGTCGCTCGCTCAGCCACCACTCCCCGTATTCGTTGGTCTCGTTGGTCTCCGCGCCCCACCACCCTCGCCGTGCCCCACCATTCGCTCTCTTCGCCCGCCCGTCGCTCATGAATCCCCTTCGCACCCGCCTCTCCATCGCCGTACTCGTGTTCGGCTCCGCCTGCCTCCAATCCGCCACCTCCGCCGTCGCCGCCGATCCCGCTGCCGCCACCGATCCCACCGCGCTCAAGAAAACCTTCCGCTACCCCGCGCGCACCGTCGATCTCTCCACCGATACGGCCCGCCATGTCATCGTCGCCCAAGGCACCGCCGAGATTTATCAAGGCCACCCGACCACCACACTCTTGCCCGACGGTAGGACGATCTACTGCGTCTGGACGCTCGGCCACGGCGGTTTCGCCGGCCCGATGAAACGCAGCGACGACGGCGGCCTCACCTGGTCCCCACTCCTCCCCACGCCCCCCAGTTGGCAGACCGCTAAAAACTGCCCGTCGATCTACCGTCTCACCGACCCACAAGGTGTCACGCGCCTCTTCGTTTACACCGGCTCCGGCCCCGGCGGCGACATGCACGCGTCCCACTCGCTCGACGAGGGCAAGACGTGGTCACCCATGAAGGGCAACGGCCTCGTCGGCGTCATGCCGTTCTGCACCATCGTCCCCATCGAGGGCGGCAAGAAACTTCTCGGACTCTCCAACATCCGCCGCAGCGGCGAAACCGTCGAAAAACTTTCCAACGTCCTCGCACAAAGCACATCCTCCGATGGCGGCTTCACCTGGACTCCGTGGCGCGTCGTCCTCGATCTCCCCGGGCTCAAGCCCTGCGAACCCGCCGTGATCCGCTCGCCCGATGGCAAACAACTGCTCTGCCTCATCCGGGAAAACGCCAAACGCGTCGCGCTCTTCATGACCAGCGACGACGAGGGCCGCACGTGGTCCGCCTCCAAGCCCCTTCCGCCCGGTCTCTTCGGCGACCGCCACATGCCACTCACCACTCCCGACGGACGTCTCGTGATCGTCATGCGCGACACCGGCCCCGGCAGCCCGACCTCCACTCATTTCATCGCGTGGGTCGGCCGCTACGAAGACATCGCCAGCGGGCGCGATGGTGCCTACCGCATCAAACTCCTCCACAGTTATCGCGGCGGCGACAACGGCTACCCCGGGCTCGAACTTCTCCGCGACGGCACCTTCGTCGCCACCACCTACATCAAATACCGGGCCGGCCCTGAAAAAAATTCCGTCGTCAGCACGCGCTTCACCCTGACCGAGACTGATAAACTCGCCGCCGTCCCTGCCCGCTGATGTGCCCCCGAGTGCACGCCTGCCGCCGATGAACCGTCGTTCGGCCGGTTTGTATTCCGTGTCGGCATCGCTCCTCACCCTGCTCATGTCGTCACCTTTCTCAGGGGCCGCAGCCGAGACTCCTGCTCTGCACTGGCGGAAATTCTCCCCGCTGCCCGATCCCGTGGGCCTGAAGGGCATGTATGGCGGCGTCAGCGAGAGCCACCTGCTCCTCGCCGGCGGTTCAAACTTCCCGCTGCCCGCGCGCACCGGCGGTCGGAAGCAATTTCATCGGGCGATCTACGTGCAGCCGCTGCCGCTCTCGGAGCAGGCACCGTGGCGCGTCGTGACCGAGGGGTTGCCGCGCGGTTTGGGCGAGGGCGCCGCCGTCACGGTCGACGCGGGCCTGGCGTGCCTCGGCGGCCACGACGGCACCCAACCCATCGCAGACGCGTTTGTGCTGCGCTGGGAGAGCGCGACCGAAAAAGTGTCGATCGGTCCGCTGCCGCCGCTCCCTTCGGCCTGCGCCAACGGCGCGGCCGTTTTCGCCAACGGCCACCTCTATGTCGCGGGTGGTGAGTCCGCCGCTGGTCCCCTCGCCACCCTCTGGCGGCTCAATCTCAAAGAGGGACGCGCTGCGGCCGGGGTCGCGCGCTGGGAGATACTCCCGCCACCGCCCGGACGCCCGCGATTCGGCGCGATCTTCGTCGAGGTGACAACCCCCTCAGGTCCGCGCCTGCTCTATGGCGGCGGTTTGCCCGGCGCGGCGAAATCGCAGGACGACTACCTGCGCGACCTATGGTTGTTTGATCCCGCACGGCAAACGTGGACCGGTGCCGCACCTTTGCCGCGCGGCGCGGTGCTGGCCGTGGCGCTCCGCATCGCACCCGCGCGCGCGCTGGTGCTCGGCGGCTCCGACGGACACGATTTCGCGCGCATGAAGGAACTCGGCGAACGCTACCGCATTCCGGCCGATGGCCTGCTCTACGACGCCACGACCGACCGCTGGTCCGCCACCGGCACGATGCCGCTCGGTCTCGTGGGTGCCGCTGCGGTGCCCATCGACGGAGAATGGGTGTTGGCCGGCGGTGAGTATTCGCCCGGGCTGCGCACCGACCAAGTCCACGCGCTCCGCGTGCGCCCGCAATGAAACCGATATTCTGGGCCTTCGAGCCACGCTGGCGTGCCGTGTGGTTCCTCACGCTCGCGGCCGCGCTAAATTTCGGTGACCGCGCGGCGATGTCGGCGGTGCTGGTGGCCGTGCGGACCGAATTTGGCACGTCAGACGTGATGCTGGGCCTGCTCGGTTCGGTCTTCCTGTGGGCGTATGCGCTGGGCTCACCCATTGCCGGAAACCTCGGCGACCGCATCTCGCGCCCGAAGCTCGTCGTCGGAAGCTTGCTCGCGTGGAGCGCGGTCACCGCGTTCATGGGCTTCGCGACCGGTTACCCGATGCTCCTGGCGTTGCGCCTCGGGCTGGGTTTCGCCGAGTGCCTGTTTCTCCCGGCGGCGATCGCCTTGATCGCGTCGTATCACGCCACCGCGACAAGAGCGCGTGCGATGAGCTTCATCCAGATCGGAGCCAACGTCGGCATGGTCATCGGCGGCAGCACCGCCGGATACTTCGCGGATCATTTCGGCTGGCGCTCCGGCTTCCTTGTCCTCGGTTGCGCCGGGATCGCGCTCGCGTTGCTCTCGCGGGCGATGCTGCCCCCGGCGCCCGTCCAAGCGGCACCGGTGGCGCCGCGCGCCAGCTTCCGCGACGCCGTGAAGTTCGTCCTGCGCGTGCCCTCGTATTGGGTGCTGCTCGGAGAATCCATGCTCTCGGGCCTGGGTATCTGGATCTTCTTCACCTGGCTACCGCTCTATTTTCGCGAGACGTTCCAGATGCCGCTGGCGGCGGCGGGCTTCGCCGGGACGTTCATGCTGCAGATTTCAGTCGTGCTCGGCGTGCTGGCCGGCGGGTGGATTTCCGACCGCGTCTCGGCCAACGCCCCGCATCGCCGCATGCTGCTCTACGGAATATTCTACTTAATCGGTGCACCGTGCCTGCTGCTGTTTCTCGGCACACCGAGCTTCACCGTCGTGGCGATCGGCGTGTCGCTGTTTTCCTTCATGCGCGGGCTCGCGAGCTCGAACGACAACCCAACTCAGTGCGAGATCGTCCCACCGCAGTTCCGCTCAACCGGCGTGGGCATCATGAACGCCGTCGCGACCGCGTCGGGCGGCTGCGGCGTGCTGCTCGCGGGCTTCTTGAAACGTGAAGTGGGGCTCGGCGGAATTTTCGCGAGTATCTCGGTCTGCTTTTTCGCGGCGTCCATTCTTCTTCTCTGCGGCTACCGATTCCTGATTCGGAAAGACATCGCACGGGCGCAGGAGAACGCACGCACCGCGTGAGGGTGGACGCAGCGCTGCGGCTGGTGCCGCCTCGGTCTCCGCGGGGGACCAGTGCGGACGGCTTGGCGGGATCGGCCGGATCATCATGTTTCGCTTCACCCCCCTCCTCATGAATCGTGCCCATCGTTATGTCCTTCGTTCTTTTCTCGCGGCGGCTTCGATGCTGCCGGCATTTCCCCAGAACGCCTCCACGCCGGTTGCTCCGAAAGTGACGGACGAAGGTCCGATCACGCTGTCAGCGTTCACCGTGTCCACGGCGCAGGACAAAGGCTACGGCGCCACTTACTCGACCGGCGCCACGCGCATCAATTTGCCGCTGCAAAATATCCCCACCACTGTCGTCACGCTCAACGCCGAGTTTCTCAGGGACACCGGCGCACTGAGCACGACGGACGCCGTGAAATTCGTCTCTGGTATGAATGCCAATGGCACGCCTTACGCCGGCCAGGTCACCGTGCGCGGCTTCGCGCAGGGTGACGGTGCCGGATTCAAAGACGGCATCGCCGACAACGGCGTGATTGGGGGTTCGCCGCTCAACGACTTCGCGACCGTCGAGCGAGTCGAAGTGATCAAGGGTCCCAACGGCGTGCTCTTCGGCTCGCAGGTGCCGGGCGGCGTCATCAACAGCATCACCAAACAGCCACGCCCGCAGCGACGCACCAGCCTGAAAGTCACGGGCGGGAGCTACGGCTTGCTCCGGGGCGAATTGGATACGAGCGGCTCGCTGGGCACCGCCAAACTCTACTACCGCCTGGTCATCGCTTCGCAAGAGGGCGAGACGCCGCAGGGCGGGCCCAACGACAAGCTTATCGTCTACCCGGCCGTGACGTGGGCCCCGTTGGCCGGCACCAAAATCACAGCGCGGGTTGATTACTCCCGGATCGATCTCGCGACGAGCCGCAACGGCTGGTTTGCCGACGCGGGCGGCGCGTTTGCGTCGTTCGTGCCCGTCGAACGCACCTGGGACGAATTCGACGAGACCAACCTCATCACCAAGCGCACCGTTGACGTGGTCGTGGAGCAGCGTCTCGCCGAGGGCTGGACGGCGCGGCTTGTTGGCCGCACCAGCAACACCGACCAAAACAAACTGAATTACAACAAGACGCGTTTCGACTTTGTGAATGCCGCCGGTGGCGTCGTCGGCAACCAAAACACCTATCGGTTCAGTCAGGGCTACGCGGATATCCGTTCCGTCCGCGACCGCCGTCGCGATCTCACCGGCAACAACAACGACTCGCTCAATCTCGACGTCGTTGGCTCGCTCAAACTCGGGGCCACCGAGCACAAGCTGCTCGCTTCGGGCACGATGACGCGGGGGAAGAACACCAACCTTCGTCGCACGCAGACCTATCCGACGATGAGCATCTTTGCGCCGGTGTATCGCGACAATCCCGAGAGCGTCACCGGACCGATCGCAACGCCGACCGACGCCCGCGGCACCAGCAAAGGCGACGGCCTCGGCCTGCAGGACACGGTCTATTTCTTGGACGAACGCATCGTGCTCGTCGGTGGCGTGCGACGCAGCGGCGGCGAGAGCACCGGTTTCAATGTGCTGACCCAGCGCGCGACGACCGAGCCGCGCAAGAGCGCCACGACCTACAAATTCGGCGCCATCGGCAAGCCGCTCAAAGGCGTCGCGCTCTTCTACAACTACGCCGAGACCTTCCAGGCCGTGGGCGGCGTGAACGACAACGGTGTGCCTTTCAAGAATCAGAGCGGCGTGATCAACGAAGGCGGCGTGAAGGTGGAGCTGTTCGAGGGCCGGCTCACCGGCACCGCCTCTTTCTTCGAACTCGAGCTCGACAACTTCGTGCGCACCGTAGCCGATTTAGTCACCAACGTCCCGCGGCGGGTGCAGGCCGGCAAGAACCTCTCCGAAGGTTTCGAGGCCGACCTCGCGTGGCAGCCCACCCCTGCGCTCACGCTGACCGTCGGCTACGGCGACCTGAAGTCGAAGGACGAGACCGGGCTCCGCATCCGCGGCGTGCCGCAGGGTCCGAACTATAAATTTTTCGGCAAGTATGCGTTCACCCAAGGCCGCCTGAAAAACCTCTCCCTGGGCGGCGGCTACGTCTACACGGGCGACTCCGCCGGCGACTCGACCGACACGTTTAACCTCCCGGCGTGGGAAACGTTCGACCTCTTCGCCAGCTACACGCGCGGCCGTTGGACCCTGCAGGCCAATCTCTACAATCTGTTCGACGAACGCTACGTGGCCACGGCGGTGACGAAGACGTTTGTTTATCCCGGGAGCCCGCGAAACGTCCGCGCGAGCGTCAGCTACTCCTTGTGATCCGCCGGGAGAAACGCCGCCGGCAATCCCACGACCCCATGCTCAATCCCCTCCGCCCGTCCGCTGCGAAAAAGCTTCTAGGGCTCGCCGCCTGCGTCGCGTTCCTGCCTGGCGCGTTTGGCCAGGCGCCCGGCACGGGCGCGATCCGCGGCTCGGTGGCCCACACCGCCACCCGGGCCTACCTGCACGGCGCCAGCGTGCGTGTCGCGGGCACCGATCTCGTCGCGTTCACCGAGCGAGACGGCACGTTTTTCCTGGCAGCGGTTCCCGCCGGCCAGCGCCACCTGGCGATCGACT